>JBGTGB010000083.1:0-16506 GCA_041746975.1 Haliea sp.
TGGGAGGCGGGCGCGGACTACCAGCTGCTGACCCGGCACTGGGAAGCGCCTGCGCAGGCGCTACTCCCGAATGATGACCGCCGCTGGTGGAATCTCAGCCACGAGATCGACAGCAGTGGAGACTCGCTCACCGTCCAGCGCCTGGATCGCCTGCATATCGGCTACACCAGCGAGCGCGTGGTGCTGCGGCTGGGGCGGCAGGCGGTGAGCTGGGGCAATGGCCTGTTGTTCAATCCGGTCGATCTGTTCAACCCCTTTGACCCCACCGCCATCGACACCGAGTACAAGACCGGCGACGACATGCTCTACGGCCAGTACCTGCTGTCCTCGGGCAGTGACTGGCAGCTGGTACAGGTGCAGCGCCGGGACCAGCAGGGGCGCGCGAACAGCGCAGTGAGTTCAAGCGCGCTCAAGTTCCACGGTTTCGGGCTTGACCGCGAGTACGACCTGATGCTGGCGCAGCATTTCGACGAGGTATTGCTCGCCGCTGGTGCCAGTACCAACCTCGGGGACGCGGTGCTGCGTGGGGATGTGTTGTATGCGGATACGGCGGAGGGCTGGGTGGGCAGCGCGGTGGTGAATGCCGCCTGGTCCTGGGCCTGGGGCGAGCGCAATATGAGCGGGGTGCTGGAGTATTTTTTCAGCGGCCACGGCCTGCGCGCGGAAGACTACAGCTTCGAGACCCTGGCACGGGAGGAGGCGCTGCGGGAGCGCCTGCAGCGGGGCGATCTGTTCACCCTCGGCCGCCATTACCTGGGCGCTTCCGTGACAATGGAACTGACACCGTTGCTGCAGCTGACACCCAACCTGTTCGTCAACCTCGGGGATAGCTCGGCCCTGGCGCAGGTAGCCCTGCGCTGGGATCTGGGCCAGGACTGGCAGGTGCTGGGGGCGCTGAATGTGCCGCTGGGGCCCGGCGATACCGAATACGGCCTCGCGGCCGGCCCTGCCCTGTTCGCCCAACTGGCGTGGTACTTCTGACTATTCGCCTGCGAGGGCCGCCCGCGCACGCGGCAGCCAGGCGTGGACATGGCTGCACTCCTCGGGTACCGAGACTTTCACCCAACCGGCAAAGTCAACGCAGACCAGCAGGTCGATGTCGGCTGCGGAAAAGTGCTCACCGGCGATGAACGGGCTCTTGGCCAGGGCCCGGTCCACCATGCGCCAGGCCGCTTCCATGCGTTGGCGGCCACGCTCCACCAGCGCCGGTATCTGCTCCACCTTCACCGGGCCGGGCAGGGCGCGGCCGGCGAAGGCCGGATTGCCGTTGCGGAACACTTCGGCGATTGCCAGCAGCAGACTGTTGAAAAGACGGTGATTCCAGCTGATGACCTGGGCTCTCTCCAGGGGTGTAGTGCCCATTAGCGGCTTGTCGGGGTGGATGGCCTCCAGGTAGACCCAGGCGCCGATCACCTCGGTCAGCGCCGTACCGTCGTCCAGCACCAGGACCGGCACGGTGCACATGGGATTAAGCTTGCGGAAGGCTTCGCTGAACTGCTCCTGCTTGAGCATGTCGATCTGCACGGTCTCGACCTCAATGCCCTTGTGGTCCAGGAACATCTGCAGGCGGCGTGGATTGGGTGCCGGGTCGTAGGTATACAGTTTCATCGCGGTGCTCCGTACCGGTGGCGTAAGCCCTATGTTAAGGGCATTCCACGGTCGCGGCCAGCGCTGGGCAGGCCGAGTTTTACCGCGGACCAGAACTGGCTATAATGCGCGGCCAAATTGTTGAGGATATCGTTGTGATCAGCCGAATTGTATTGACTGTAGGGGCCCTGCTCGTCGCCATGGCGGCGGGAGCCTTGGACCTGAGCGACAGGCAGCGGGCCGAGATCGAGGCGCGCATCAAGCCGGTGGGCGAAGTCTGCCTGCACGGAGACTCCAGCTGTGCCGCAGCGCCGGCAGGCGGTGCCGAAGTGGCAACGCGCACCGGTGAAGAAGTTTACAACGCCGCCTGCATGGCCTGCCACATGACTGGCGCCGGCGGCGCTCCAGTGACGGGTGACGTCGTGGCCTGGGCCGAGCGCATCGCCAAGGGAATGGATGTCCTGCACGAAAGTGGGGTCAAGGGGATGCCCGGCACCAGCATGATGGCCAAGGGTGGCTGTATGAACTGTGCCGACGAAGAAGTGATCGCCGCGGTGGACTACATGGTGGAAAACAGCCTGTAGACGCCGGCAAATCGACACGGCCGCCCTGCACACGCACGGCGGCCTTTTTTTATGGGCAGTTGGCCGCACCCCGGACTAGGCGAACAATGACTTCAGGCTGCTCAAGGTTGCCGCCGCGCGCTGTTCGTTGGCCTCGGCGGTGTCCGCATCGCCCCCCTGCCACTGCAGGTCGTCCGGCGGCAGTTCGGCGAGGAAGCGGCTCGGTTCGCAGCTGATAATCTCGCCGTACTGGCGCCGCTTCAGGGCCATGGTCATGGTCAGGGTTTCCCGGGCGCGGGTGATGCCGACATAAGCGAGTCGCCGTTCCTCGGCGATGTTGTCCTCCTCGATGCTGGCCCGGTGCGGGAGCAGGTTTTCCTCCATCCCGATGATAAACACATGCGGAAACTCCAGACCCTTGGAGGCGTGCAGGGTCATCAGTTGAACGCTGTCGGGGCCGGCCTTCTCCTCTTCCTGCTGCTCGAGCAGGTCGCGCAGCAGCAGGCGGCTCACCGCCTCGTCCAGGCCGATCTCCTCGTCCCGCATCACCCGCTCCAGGCTGTCGACCAGAAAGGTGACGTTGCCCATGCGCCGCTCCGCCACATCCTCGCTGGAGCTCAACTGCAGCAGCCAGTCGGCGTAGTCGATGTCGCGGATCAGCTGGCGGATGGCACCGATACCGTTGCCGCCCTCGGCCTGGCGCCGCAGGCCGGCCAGCCACTGGCTGAATTCCCGCAGCCGGCGCAAACCTGCCTCGGGCAGGGCACCCGCATCGATATGCTGCAGGGCCTGGCTCAGGCTCTGGTGACTGTTGGTGGCAAACGCGCCCAGTGCCTCCAGGGTGGAGGGGCCGAGCTTGCGCCGGGGCACGTTAGCGATGCGCAGGAAGGCGTTGTCGTCATTCTCGTTCACCAGCAGGCGCAGGTAGGCCATGATGTCCTTGACCTCGTTGCGGGCGAAAAACGAGGTGCCACCACTCAAGTGGTAGGGTACCTGCTGTTGCTGCAGGGCCAGTTCCAGAAGCCGCGACTGGTGGTTGCCGCGGTACAGCACGGCATAGTCGCCAAAGCGGGTGCGCTTGCGCAGTTTGTGGTCGAGGATTTCCGCCACCACCTGGTCCACCTCGTGTTGCTCGTCGGTGCAGCGCAGCACGCGCAACGGGTCGCCAGCGCCGAGTTCACTCCACAGCCGCTTCTCGAAAACGTGCTCGTTGTTGGCGATCAGCGAGTTGGCGGCCTTGAGGATGCGTGCGGTGGAGCGATAGTTCTGCTCCAGCTTGACCACCTTCAGGCCCGGAAAATCCGCCTGCAGCAGGGCCAGGTTTTCCGGCCGCGCACCGCGCCAGGCGTAGATGGACTGGTCATCATCGCCGACCACGGTCAGACCGCCGCCAAGGCCGATCAGCTGCCGCACCAGCAGGTACTGGCTGGCGTTGGTGTCCTGGTATTCATCCACCAGCAAATAGTGCAGGCGCTCCTGCCACTTGGTCAGGACCTCGGGCTGATGCTCGAAGAGGATGGTAGGCAGCAGGATCAGGTCGTCGAAATCAAGCGCGTTGTAGGCCTTCAGGGCCTTGCGATAGCGCTGGTAGGCCTGGGCGAAGAGCATGTCGGCGGGGCTTTTGGCGTGGGCCAGCGCCTCCTCGGGCAATACCCGGTCATTTTTCCAAGCGGAAATACGCTGCTGGATAAGCTGGGCCTGGTCGCCTTCGGCGCCGTGCTCCTGGATCAGCAGGTCGCGGATCAGGTTGCGGGTGTCCTCGCCATCGAAGATGGAAAAGCCTGACTTCATCGCCAGCGCCTTGCGCTCTTCGCGGATGATCTTCAGGCCCAGCTGGTGGAAGGTGCTGACGGTGAGGCCTTCCGCTGCCTGCGCACCCAGTAGCGAGCCGACCCGCTCTTTCATCTCCCGGGCTGCCTTGTTGGTAAAGGTGACCGCGGCGATGCGGCGGGGCTGGATGCCGCACTGCTCCACCAGGTAGGCGATCTTGCGGGTGATAACGCTGGTCTTGCCGCTACCGGCGCCCGCCAGCACCAGCAGGGGGCCATCGATATAGCGCACAGCCTCGCGCTGGCGTGGGTTGAGTTGAGTCACGGGTGTCTGGCTGCAAATTGAATGTGGCCCGGGAGTCTAGCAGCTCGGCGTCTGCGCGTCCCCGGGGGTGCAACACTTCGGTCATAATACGCCGCTACACTGAAGCTTTTGTTCTTCCGCAGCAACGGTTGCAAAAGGAGTTTTCATGACCGATAGAGCCATCCCCGGCGCCGCTGATCCGGAGTTTGTCGCCAATGAAGAGCCGTCCCGCACGCCGGTTCCCCAGCCAGACTTCCAAACTATTGTAAGCGCTCGCTATCCTCGCCGGGCAGTTCTGCGTGGTGGCCTGGGGCTGGCAGTGGCGAGTCTGTTTGGTGGGCTGCCGGGGTTGGCGCTGGCGCGCGAGCAAAGTCCGGTGAAGGTCACGGGACTGCTTGGATTCGAGGCAGTCCCGGTCAGCCGTGCGGACACCGCAGTTGTCCCCCCAGGCTACCGGACGCAGGTCTTGTTGCCCTGGGGCGAACCTGTTTCTGGCACCTACCCCGCCTTCTCGCTCGACAACACCGGTGCCGAGCAGGCCATGCAGATGGGTGCCCATCACGACGGCGTGCACTTTTTCCCCTTCGCCGGAAGTTCGCGTGAGGGCCTTCTGGTAGTAAACCACGAGTACGCCGAGCCGCGCCTGATGCACAGCGCCGCCGCGGGACTGGGGCTGATCAGTTTCGACGTGCCCCTGCGCGCGGACGGCAGCCGCGACCCGGACCAGGTGCTCAAGGAAATGAACGCCCACGGCGTCAGCATCGTGCGTATACGCCGCGACGAGGATGGCCAGTGGCTGCAGTTACGGGACCCGCTGAACCGGCGCATCACTGCGCTCTCGCCGATGGAGTTCAGTGGCCCGCTGCGCGGTGACCCGCGCCTGCAGACTGCCTACAGCCCGGACGGAATGCGTGGGCGCGGGACGCTGAACAACTGCGCCCACGGCGTCACGCCCTGGGGCACCTACCTCGCCTGCGAGGAGAACTGGCGCTATTACTTTGTGCGGGAACAGGGTGATGTACCCCCCACGCTGTCACGCTATGGCGTCGGCCCGCTCAACGCCTGGCGCTGGCACCTGGCTGCGGCCAATGCCGGTGACGAGGCGGACCAGTACGCGCGCTTTGATGCCACGCCGCACGCCGAGAGCCCGCAGCAGGACTATCGCAACGAACCCCATGCCTTTGGCTGGGTGGTGGAAATCGATCCTTTCGATCCCGCGAGCACCCCAGTCAAGCGCACGCACCTGGGCCGCTTCGCCCACGAGGGTGTGGTGTTCGCGCCGGCCCGACAGGGCAAGCCGGTGGTGCTCTATTCCGGCGACGACTCCATGTTCGAATACATCTACAAGTTTGTTTCCGCCGAGCCCTACCAGCCCGCCAGCGCGAGCGGCGCTCTGCTGGACGAGGGGACGCTCTATGCGGCGCGCTTTGACAGCGACGGCAACGGCGAATGGCTGGCGCTGGCACCAGGCGCTAATGGTCTCGGCCCGGAGAATGGCTTCGCTACCCTGGCGGATGTCCTGCTCAACAGCCGCGGTGCGGCGGATGTGGCCGGCGCCACACCGATGGACCGCCCGGAGTGGGGCGCCATAGATCCCGCTACCGGCCAGGTGTATTTCGCCCTCACCAAGAACTCCCGGCGCTCCGAGGAGCAGGCGGAGGGCTCCAATCCCCGGGCGAATAACGCCATGGGCCATATCGTACGCTGGCGCGAAGCCGATAATGACCACGCTGCCAAGAGGTTTGCCTGGGACCTGTTTCTGCTGGCAGGTGACGGTGACTCCGGCCGCGATCTGCAGGGCAGGCCTCTGGACGCCGACAATCTTTTCGCCAACCCGGACGGCCTCTTTTTCGATGGCGACCGCCGCCTGTGGATACAGACCGATATCTCGGATCTGGAGCAGCTCAAGGACCCCTATAAGCCCATGGGCAACAACGCCATGCTCGCCGCTGATCCTGACAGCGGTGAGGTGCGACGCTTCTTCACTGGCCCGCTGGGCTCGGAGATCACCGGCTGTGTAACCACACCCGACCAGACCGCCATGTTCATCAACGTGCAGCATCCGGGTGCCAGCACCTCGGCGGAGGATTTCGCCGCCGGCAAACTGGACAGCCACTGGCCCGGGGGCGGGAAGTCGATTCCGCGCTCGGCGACGGTGGTGATCACCCGGGAGGATGGGGGCAAGATCGGGACCTGATCAGCGTTTGGTCCAGATGCGGGTATTCAGGTTCAGTTCCTCCACCACGCCGGTGAACAGCGCCAGGTCATCCCAGAATTCCCGATACAAGGCCGGGTCCGAGAGAGTACGGAAGACGCGCGGTTCGAACAGATTGCGGCGCACACTGATGGCGACATAGAGGTTCGAATCCACAAAGCCAAGCCGCAACGGATGGCCATGTCGATTGCGAAAGTCAGTAATTCGCGCCATCAGTGCAGCGGACAGCAGGTAGCGCGCCTCAATCTGACTGTCGCTGTAGACCACAAAATGGCGCTCAAACTCAAGGTCCTCAAGCTTTACCAGCTCACCGTAAGCCGAGCGCATGCCCTGCAGCGCTTGTCCCGCACCTCCCAGCAGCCTCTGCGCCTTGTCGGGTAAAACGTAAGTCCTGCCAGTGAAGTCCTTGTTGAAGTCGGCGACGAAGAACACCCCGCGGAACAGCTTCCGCACCCGGGCGCGATTGGAAGTTCCGGATTGGTAAGTCGCGCGCACCTCGGAAAAGCGAATCGCCGTTGCTCCGATCTTGCCCCGCAGCAGATCTTCGCCCTCAAAGCCAGTCACCGGAAACTCTCGCACCAGCCCTGACTGGACAAATTCCTCCATGCTGACGGAGTCGTGGGGTATGTATTGCAGCCGCTGGTCGAAGGCAGTTACCAGGGACGCGACCAGCTCGTTCTTGAAGCGATCGCGAAAGCGGAAGTAGTAGTAGCTCCAGGCTGAGCCCATGCCTACCACCAGAGCGGCGAAGACAAACGCAGGGCCGTCATTGCCGCCCAGTTCATACCTGGTAACCAGCCACATTGCCGGTACACACACTGCTACAGTGGCGAGCCACCCCAGCAGTATCCGATTGCGAATCTGGCATCTATGACTCTCAATCTCAGCGAGCCTGGGCTCCACCGCGCCTTCCCAGGCTGCAGTGAACAGGGAGTCGCGGTCAGCCCCGGTCACAGTCTCTGCTCCCGCCATATATCAAGCTCTCGATTGCAAATTGTCGGCCACTTTTACCGGAACATGCACCTCCGGCGGTTCACTGAGAAACGCTCTTGAGTGCATGCCCAAAGCCCCCGCCAGCAGGTTGGTGGGGAATTGTTGCACCGCATTGTTGTATTCCATGACCGCAGTGTTGAAGTAGCGCCTTGCCGCCGAGATCCGTTCCTCTACCTCGTTGAGTGCGCGCTGCAACTGCTGGAAGTTCTCGCTGGCCTTGAGCTCCGGATACGCCTCCACCACGGCAAACAGCCCGCCCATGGCGACATTAATACGGTTGTCCAGCAGCACGCGCGCGTCACTGGCAAGCCCCGGCTGGGCAGCGGCCTGGCGCAACTCAGTAATCTTTTGCAGGCTTTCGCGCTCATGAGTGGCGTAGGCTCTGACAGTTTCGACCAGGTTTGGTATGAGGTCGTAGCGCATCTTCAGGTAGACATCGATGCCGGCAAAAGCGTTCTCCGCGGCGTTGCGCCGGCGAATCAACATATTGTAGGTGACGGCACAGGCCAGAGCTAGCAGTGCAAGCAGTGTCAGGGACATTGTCACGGCTCAGACTCCGAGCTCGTAGCGCAGCCGATCCAGCCGCCGCTCTGCATCGCCGCGATCGTCGCGAGCGCGATCCCGCTGGCGCTCAAGGTCGCGGATTTCGATAACCAGTCTTTGCCGCTGTTCGTCGCTAAGCTTTTTGTTGTAGTACAGCTCCTGTTCCCGTGAGCTGATGGCTGCGTCGATGCTTTCAATCTGGTAGCGGGCTTCGCCCAGAGCCTTGGCAGTGAGGTAAAGTCGATCGAAGTCCGGGTCAGCACATACGCGCGAATAGCTGCTGCGCTCGAGGCCGCGCTCGATTGCGAGGTATAACTGGCAGTACTCCTCCAGCCCGGCTTCCCGGCCCTGTTGCCAAAGGGCGATGTCCGGCTGTACTTGCACCTCTGCGCAAGCCTCCCGGTAACTGTCGATACGACCTGGGGGGTACCCGGCGCGACCATCGGCGACGCCGCGCTCATACCAGTCGGTGGAAAAACACTCCTCCTCCGACATGGCGGCACATCCGGCCAACAGTGCCACCACGACCCCAAATAAAGCCGCTCTTACCACGCTCCCCCCCAACCCCGATGGATTCTTCTATACATACCGCCGGAGAAGCATAGGCAGTGTTGAAGACCTCGTCCAGCGACCTTTACAGTCAGCCGCGCGCTGGTTCAACGTTTATCGCTGTCGGCCCAGAACGCGTCCATGGCCGCCGCTGTCTGCGCCGGTTCGTCCCAGTGCGGCATGCCCAGGGTCGGGCGGATTCTCGCCTCCCGCCAATTGGCGCAGTCCTCCAGCACACCCGGCAGGCGCTCGAAGGAGATGTTCGGGTCCTCGTCGTAGAGCACCAGGGTGGGTATCTTCACCTGCCGGTAAAGTGCATCCACAGCATTTGCAGTAAACAGCTTCATGGCCAGGAAGTGAAATGGAGCGTGATGCGCTCCAGGTGCCTTGGTAGTGCGGTGGCCATAATCCACCATCTCGGCGGGGGGCTTGCCGATAAAGTTCTTGTTGAGGAAGAAGCGGATACTGGGCTTCACGGTCAGCGTCGCGTAGAGCGCTTTCCCCAGCACCGGGGTGCGAAAGACTCGCAGCAGCTTGTCCTGGGTTGCCGGCCCGGGTGGCGGACGCGCGCCGAAGCCGGTGGGTGAAATCAGTATCAGGCTCGTTACTTTGTCCTGGCTGAGAGAGGCACGGGCGGCGAACTCGGCGCTGGTGGACAGGGCCACTACGTCGGCTTCTCCACCCACGACCTCATTCAGAAAAGCGCTGATTACCTCGGCATAGAATTCGCCGGAGTAGCTGCGGTCTGCCCGTTCCGACTGTCCGAAACCGGGCAGGTCCGGCGCATACACCGGGCGCCGCTGCCGATAGTGTTCAAACAGGGGCTTGATTTCCATGGCGCTGGGCGCCGCGTTCATGCTGTGCAGCAACAGCAGCGGCTTGCCCGCGGCTTGGGTGTCGGCATAGTAGCGAACGGTACCCGCGGCCGCGCTCTGCCATTCGACGAGGGGCGCGGAGAGCGCCGGGGGGAGAGGCTGGGTCATGTAATGTCCAGGAAGCGGTTGGCGCCGGCGCGGCCGACAGCCGTTACGATACCCGATTGCGTGCTACAGCACCCGCTTGGTGCCGCAGAAGGCGTTTAGCGCAGCCGTTCCAGCAGCAGCGCACTGCCGGTACCCGCCGCACCGGCGGCGGAGACGATGCCCCACTGCAGGTCGCGCCGCTCCAACTCGTCCAGCAGGGTGCCCGCCATCATGGCGCCAGTGGCGCCCATGGGGTGGCCGAGGGCAATAACCCCGCCGTTCACATTCAGTTTGTCGTCGGGGATGCCCAGCTCGCGCATGGCCACTACGCTGATGGCGGCGAAGGCTTCGTGGATCTCGAACAGGTCGATGTCTGCCGCGCTCAGGCCTTGATCGGCCAGCAGCTTGCGGGTGGCTTCGATGCAGCCGCTCAGTACCTGCAGCGGGTCCGCGTTGACCGTGTTGCTGGCTAGAATACGGGCGCGGGGACGCACCCCCGTGCGTGCGCCCCAGGCCTCATCGCCAATCAACACCAGGGCGGCACCGTCTGCCATGGCGGGGGAGTTGCCCGGGGTGTGGATATGCGTCACCTGCTGTAACTCAGGATAGCCGGCGAGCTGGAAAGCATCGACGCCGGCGGCACCGGCCTTGGCGAACACGGCCGGCATCTCCGCGAGTTGGGCAGACGTGGTATCGGGGCGAATGCACTCGTCGGCGCTGACGCTGGTGCCGTCTTCAAGTGTGATCGGCACGATGGAGGTGAACCAGCCCTGTTCCCGGGCATGGGCCGCGCGCTGCTGGCTGGCCAGCGCCACCGCATCGGCGTCCTCCCGGCTTACACCATGGAGACTGGCGATCAGGTCGGCGCCGTTGCCCATCATCAGCATCCGGCACTGGGCTGCGAACTGCGGGTCCATAAACACCCGGGCCTGGTCCGACAGCATCGGTATCCGCGACATCATTTCCACCCCGCCGGCAACGGTCACGCCCGCCTGGCCGGCGCCGACTTTGAGCGCCGCCAGCGCCATGGCGTCTATGCCTGAGGAGCAGTAGCGGTTGACGGTCAGCCCCGGCACCGAGCCGGGCCATCCCGCGTACAGCGTCGAACTCTTGGCGATATTGCCCGCCTGCTCGCCCTGCTGGGTGACGCAGCCGAGGATAACGTCGGCGACCTCCGCGGGCTTGAGCCCGGTGCGCTCGACCAGCGCTGTGTAGAGCTGCTGCAGCAGCGCCTGAGGGGTCAGGGAGTTGAGGCTGGCGCCTTCTTTTGCGCGCCCGCGTGGGCTGCGCAGGGCATCGTAGATAAACGCGGGTTTCATGCACCGACTCCGACAATCAAACTGACACAGGTGGTGGCGCTGCCTCCTAAATTGAACGTCGCCATGTTCTCGGCCTTGGGCAGCTGGTAGTCGCCAGCGCGCCCGGTCACCTGGCGCGCGCAATCCAGGGCCATGCGCACGCCGGTGGCGCCCACCGGATGGCCGAGGCCAATCAGGCCGCCGCTGGGGTTGATGGGGAAGTCCCCGTCCCGGGTGATGCGCCCTTCCGTCACCGCCTTCCAGCTCTCGCCGGGCGCGGTAAGGCCGCTGTGGTCGATGGCCATGTATTCGGTGACCGAGAAGCAGTCGTGGGTCTCCAGGCCGTTCAGATCCGTTATCTGCTGGAATCCACCCCGGCGCAGGGCGTCTTCCATCATCGCCCGGATATGCGGGAACAATAACGGCTGGCCCGCACTCAGCTGCAGCTTTCGCTCGAGGAGGATGGGCGCGGAGCGGTGGCCCCACCCCTTGATGCGGGGAATGTCCGCCAGCGCCAGGCCCTGTTTGGCGGCGTGCTCACCTGCGGCTTTTTCGCTGGCGAGGATGACGCAGGCGCCGCCGTCGGTGATCTGGCCGCAATCCATCTTCCGCACCCGGCCCTCGATCACCGGGTTCAGCTCATCATCCTGACTGAAGCACCCGGGCGGAAACTTCCACTCGCGGGTCTGGGCGTTGGGGTTGGCCTTGGCATTGCCAAAATTGATCTCGGCGATACGCGCCAGGTGCTCGCTGTCGATGCCGTGGCGTTGCTGGTATTCGCGGGTGATGCGGTCGAACATGTGTGGCCAGGGAAAGTTGCAGTCTGTGGCTTCGTGGCCCTGCCAGGCGGCGGTGCCCAGATACTCGGCGCCGGTCTTGCCATCCACATTGCGCATGTATTCCAGGCCCAGCACACAGGCGATGTCGTAGTGCCCGGCCTCGATATCGCGCATGGCACTGAGCATGGCGATAGAGCCGGAGGCGCAGGCCGCTTCGTGGCGCGAGGTGGGGATCGACGCCAGTTCCGGGTAGGCCTGGCCGAAGAAGCCGTTGAGCTGGCCCTGGCGGGCGAACAGTTCGGCGACGAAATTGCCGACGTGGCCCACCTCGATCTGCCCGGGCTCGATGCCGCCATCGGCGATGGCGTCCGCCAGCACTGCGGAGAACATATCGTAGATTTCCAGGCCCTCGCGGGCCCAGTTGCGGCTGAAGTCCGTCTGGGCGCCGCCCAGAATGTACACCTGGCTCATGCGCTCGTTCCTCGTTGGGCGACCTGCTGCTGGAGTTCGCCGCGCACGACTTTGCCGACGGGATTGCGGGGCAGGGCGCCGAACACTTCCAGCCGCTCGGGCAGCTTGAATTTGGCAATGCCTTTGTCCAGCAGCCAGCTGCACAGAGTTTCCAGTTGCGGCGCTGGCTCACCGTCAGCGGGGACCACGCAGGCGCAGATCTTCTCTTCCAGCTCCGGGTCCGGGTAGGCGCAGACCGCCGCTTCCGCCAGCCCCGGGTAGCCCTCCAGCAGGATGTCCAGCTCCGCCGGGGAGATCTTCATGCCGCCGCGATTGATGATGTCCTTGCAGCGGCCGACGATGCGGTAGTAGGCGGGCGGCTCGCCGCAGATTTCCACCAGGTCGCCGGTGCGGAACAGGCCATCGGCGGTGAACACACCTTCGCCGTCATGGTCGAGGTAGCCGTCGAACACTGCCGGGCCCGCTATGCAGAGCTCGCCCGGCTCGCCGGCCGCAGTGATCTCCGCCCCGGACTCCGGGTCAATGACCCGGGTGGTGATGGACTCGTGGGAGTGGCCCTGCCAGGGCATGTCCGGCACCCCGAAACGGGGAAACATCATCGCCCTGTACTCGGGCGTCGGCGCCACCTCCGGGGTCGAAAAGAGGCTGATGCCCTCGTTGGAGCCGTAGAAATTGATGATCGGCTTACCGTACTCGCCTTCTATCACCGCGATCATGGCGGGGGACAGTGGCACGGAGCCGGAGCCAAAGGCGCGGATGGTACTGAAATCGCACTGCGCCCACAGCGCCGGCTGCTGCGCCAGTCGGTTCAGCAGGGCCGGCGGCACAATGGTGAAGTGCACCTGTTCCTCCTGGATCTGGCGCAGGAACATCGGCGGATCCATGGGCTGGTGGAGTACCAGCTTGCAGCCATTGATAACCGCGGGAAACAGGAAGCCCCCCAGCGCGGCCATGTTGACCAGCGGGAAAGGTACCAACAGGGTTTCCCCGGGCTGGTAGTCCCCGGCGGCCATGGTGTTGCGGGCCATGGCTCGCCACATATTGTGGGAGCGGGGCACGCCCTTGGGAGTGCCGGTGGTGCCGGAGGTCCAGACCACGGTGAGGATGGCGTTGGCATCGTCGGGGTGACGCTCACGGTGCTCCTGATAGTTGGACAGCAGCACTGGGTCGGTGACAGGTTCGCAGTGCAGGTCGATACCCAGGGTCCACACCGGCACATCCGTCAGCGCTTCGCGGGCCTGTGCTGCCAGCTCGACATCGCGGAAGCGCCCCAGGGTCAGCATCGCCGCTGGCTGCAGAGTGTCAGCGAAACGCGCGATCTCGTGGCTGCCGTACTGGATGGGTATGGGGGAGATCACCACGCCGAGTTTGCTGGCGGCATAGTAGCACAGCACCAGCTCGCTGATATTGGGCAGCTGCACCAGCAGCCTGTCACCGTGTTGCAGGCCCAGCCCCAGCAGCTGCGCCGCCAGGCTGTCGCTCAGCGTGTCCAGGTCGTCGAAACTGAGGCAGCGAACGGGCAGGTCGGTGAGCTCGGTCTTGTTAGGCTGGTCGACCAGGGCGATGCTGTCGGCATTATCCGTTACCCGCGCCGCAAGGATGCCGTGTAGGGTTTCTGTGCCCCAGTAGCCGGCATCGGTGAGCGCCCGGATCCGGGCAGTTGAACTGGTATGCATGGTCTATCCCTCGCAGGCGGCTTGGTACTCCGCTTCCAGGCGGTCGATCAGCGCGGCAATTGGCAGGATGTCGTGGATGGCGCCCACACCCTGGCCCGCTGACCATACGTCCCGCCAGCGTTTGGCGTCGCTGGTGGACGCCGCGATATCAATTTTGGCGCCTACCGGCATATTAGCGGGGTCGTAGCCCGCTGCAACCAGGCTGGCCCGCAGCCAGTTGGCCTTGACTCCGGTGAGGGCGTCGGAACAGATGATGTCGGCGCCGCTGGCGTCCACCACCATCTGCTTGTACTCCGGCACCGCCATGCTCTCCTCAGTGGCAATAAAGCGGGTGCCCATATAGGCATAGTTGGCCCCCAGCACCTGGGCTGCGCGCACCCCACGGCCGCTGGAAATGCCGCCGCCGAGCACGATATCCCCATCCCAGAACTGGCGCACTTCCTCGACGAAAGCAAAGCCCGCCTGCTGCCCGGTGTGGCCGCCGGCACCGGCCGCGACCAGCACCAGGCCATCCACGCCGACCTCCACCGCCTTGGCGGCAAAGCGGGTATCGATGACGTCAGCGAAGACCTTGCCGCCGTAGTTGTGAACTTCCTCGATCGCCTCTTTAGGGCTGCCCAGTGCTGAAATCACCAGCGGCGCACGGTACTTCACCGCCAGCGCCAGGTCTTCGAACCGGCGGCTGTTGGACCGGTGCATCATCAGATTGATGGCCCAGGGGCCGTCCCGCTCGCCGCCGGTCGCGGCGGTAATCTGCTGCAACCAGTTTTCCAGCTCGTCGGTGGTGCGGGCGTTCACCGAGGGAAAGGTGCCGACGATGCCTGCCTTGCAGCTGGCGATGACCATCTCCGGCCCGGACTGCAGGAACATGGGGGCCTGGAAGACGGGGATGCGGAGCTGGGAGAGGTCGCGGGGCATGGGTCGTCCGGAGTCACTTGTATTAAAAGACCTCGATGGTACGGCGTTCTCATTCGGAGGACAAGTGGGCTGAAGGACCGTTACAGAGCGAGTGCGATACGGCGTATACCGGAACCCCGCTTGAGGGCCAGGTGGTCATCTCCGGTGGGATCCAGAACTGGACAGTGTCGGCGACCGGTACCTATCGCATTACCGCGGTCGGTGCTCAGGGGGAATCCGCACAAGTTCCCTTTGCGGGTGGATTGGGTGCCAGCCTGCGGGCCGACCTTTTCCTGGAGGTGGGTGCGGTGCTGCAAATAGCAGTTGGTCAGGCTGGATTAGCGTTTAACAGCAGTGGTGGTGGCGGCGGTGGCAGCTTCGTGGTCAGCCCGACAGATGAGCCCCTATTGGTCGCCGGCGGTGGCGGTGGCACGCGCTTGAGCGCCGAGCAAGATGGCTGTGATGCATCCCTGACTACCTTTGGCATTGCTGGCGTCAGCATTTCTCCGACCTCCGACTGTCCGGTCAAGGATGTTGATGAGGGGCAGGGCGGTATTGTTACCGACGATAGTTGGGGTTCTGGTGGCGCGGGCTTTTTCGGCGACGGTGAGCTTGACGTAAATGGGGGCACTACAGCCGCCCTGTCTTGGGCCAATGGTGTCCTCGGCGGCGGCATCGGAGGTGCGCAGGGTGGTTTCGGCGGCGGTGGTGGCGGAAACGGCAGCTTCGGCGGTGGTGGCGGCGGCGGTTATTCGGGCGGCGACGGGGGCTGGATTGCCGGGTCGGGCCCAGGCAGCGTGACGATTGAAACGCTTGAGATTGTACCGCCTCAGCCAGAGCCAGAGCCAGAGCCAGAGCCAGAGGCCGCGCCTCCTGTGCCGGTACCTGCAGTGCCGTTGTTTGGTGTCGCTCTGCTTGCGGGTCTGCTGTTGCTTATCGGGACCAGGCGGCGCGCTTGGCAGGTGAGTTAGGAACTCCGCGGCGGTAGCGGAATCAGCCCACTGGTGCGAGCCATATACTCGGCGTAACCGGGCTTTTCCCGCGCCAGCTTCTTGTCCAGGGTGCGCTGGCCGGTCACGTTCACGATCAGGTAACTGTAGGCCAGCGGGCCGATGATGGTCAGAACGCCAAGCGGTGCCTCGCAGGCGACCAGCCAGATACCCCACCACACGCACAGCTCGCCGAAATAGTTGGGGTGGCGGGAGTAGCGCCACAGTCCGGTACACAGGACGGTGCCCTTGTTGGCGGGGTCTGCCCGGAAGTGCTGCAACTGCCGATCGGCGACGGTTTCCATCACCAGGCCCAGCAGCCACAGGGCGGTGCCGGCGACTGCCATCCAGCCGGGGGCGCCGGTGCCCAGCTGCATGCCCACCTGCACTGGCAGGGAAACCAGCCACAGCACCACCGCCTGCAGCAGAAATACCTTGCGCAGGCTGAGCCAGATAAAGGCGCGCTCATCATCAACCCAGCTTCGCAGTTTGCTGTAGCGCGGATCTTCAGCGTGGCCCCAGTTGCGCGCTATCAGATAGGCGGTGATGCGCAGCGCCCACAGCATTACCAGTGCCAGCAGGAGCCATTGCAAGGGGCCGGCTGTGGGCGCCAGCAAAAAGGCGGTAGCGGTGATGGCGACGACGATGAGGGCAAAGAACATATCGATAATGCTCACATCCCTGAGGGGGATGCTTGCCAGCCAGAGTCCGATGGCGGCGCTGAGGGCCACGCCCAGAGTGGTTGCAAGCAGCAACAGCAGATCGATCACGATTGCAGGCTCCCGGCAAAGTCCATGAACATGGCCACCGCGGAAGCGAAGTCCCGGTCCGGCACCTCCAGGGCAGCCCAGGCTGCAGCCAGCTGCGCGGGCGTGCTGCCTGCCGCAATCGGCGTGCTCAGCAGCGACCGC
>JBGTGB010000084.1:0-3999 GCA_041746975.1 Haliea sp.
AGATCTGGGAGAACCTGCCAGGCAGTCGGCCGGAATCCGTATTCCTGGTGCAGTGGTACGACCAACTGCACACGCTTGCGGGCGACGAGGCCAAGGGCCGCGACTATTGGCAGCAGGTGATGGCGGTGCGCGCCGCGGTCAACCGCGAGATCGAGGTGCAGCGAGCTGCCGGTCTGGTGCGCGGTTCCCTGGATACCGCCGTGACCCTGTATGTCTCGCCCCAATTGCAGACCCTGCTGGAGCAGCTGGCGGACGAGCTGCGCTTTGTGTTGATCACCTCCGCGGCCACGCTGCAGCCTTTGGCGTCCGCGCCCGACGCTGCTGCGGCTACGGAACTCGCCGGCCTGCGCCTGCAGGTGAGCGTGGCAGAGGAGGAGAAGTGCGAGCGCTGCTGGCACCGGCGCCCGGATGTAGGCAGCTATGGCACCCACCCGGCCCTGTGCGGTCGCTGTGTGGAGAACATTGACGGTCCCGGGGAGCAGCGCCACTTTGCGTAGAACACTGCCCGCCGGCATCTGGTATTCCCTGGCGCTGCTGGTAATCCTGCTGGACCAGGTCACCAAGGGAATGGCGCAGCAATACCTGGAATATGGTCGCCCCGTGGTGCTGACCAGCTGGTTCAACCTGACCCTGCAGTACAATCCCGGGGCGGCGTTCAGTTTCCTCAGTGACGCGGGCGGCTGGCAGCGCTACTTTTTCAGCGGCATCGCGATTGTGATCAGCATCATCCTGGTGGTCTGGTTGTACCGGCTGCCAGCAACCCAGCGGCTGCTGCCCCTGTCCCTGGCCTTGATTCTTGGCGGCGCCATAGGCAACCTGTGGGACAGGGTGGCGCTGGGCCACGTGGTGGACTTTGTTTCGGTGCACTACGGCGGCTACTTCTTTCCCGCCTTCAATGTTGCAGACTCGGCCATTACGGTCGGCGCTGTGCTGATGATTCTCGACAGCCTGCTGGCCCCGCGGCCGGACGGCGGCGGAGGCAGCTCGTGAGCAAGACACCGTGACTTTGGAAGTACCTGTAGGCGAAGGCACCCGCGTGTTCCTGAACTTCTCGGTGAGCCTGGAGGACGGCTCCGAGGTAGACAGCAACTTTGGCGGCGAGCCGGTGAACTTTGTGGTCGGCGACGGCAGCCTGCTGCCCGGATTTGAGCGGCTGCTGCTGGGGATGGCCCCGGGCCAGCGGCAGATGTTTTCTGTGCTGCCCGAGGATGCCTTCGGTCAGCCCAATGACAACAACGTGCAGATCCTGGACCGCGAACACTTCGATGACGACGCGCAGCTTGAGATCGGCCTGGTGTTTTCCTTTGCCGACGCCGCCGGTGGCGAACTTCCGGGCCTGATCGTCGGCTTCGACGAGGAGGAGGTGACCGTGGACTTCAATCATCCCCTGGCTGGGCGCACCATTCATTTCGACGTTCTGGTACACCGGGTCGAACCGGCGGAGCTGCACTGATGGAAGTCCGGCTGGCGAATCCACGCGGCTTCTGCGCCGGTGTCGATCGCGCCATCGATATCGTTAACCGGGCCCTGGAGATTTTCGGGGAGCCGATCTATGTCCGCCACGAAGTGGTGCACAACAAGTTCGTGGTAGAGGATTTGCGCTCCCGGGGCGCGGTATTTGTCGAGGAGCTGGAAGAGGTGCCCGACGACTGTATCGTGATTTTCAGCGCCCACGGCGTCTCCCAGGCGGTGCGCAGGGAAGCGGGCCGCCGCGGCCTGAAAGTGTTCGACGCTACCTGCCCGCTGGTGACCAAGGTGCATATCGAAGTCTCCCGCTACAGCGACGATGGCAGCGAGTGTGTGCTGATCGGGCACTGCGGCCACCCGGAAGTGGAAGGAACCATGGGGCAGTATGATCGCAGCGCGGGTGGTGATATCTACCTGGTTGAGGACGAGGAACAGGCGTCCAATCTGGTGGTGCGCAATCCCGAGAAGCTCTACTACGTCACCCAGACCACACTCTCCGTCGATGACACGGCGCGGGTGATCGACGCTCTGCGCGAGCGCTTCCCGCACATCCAGGGGCCGCGCAAGGATGACATCTGCTACGCCACCCAGAATCGCCAGGATGCGGTCAAGCAGCTGGCGGCGGAGTGTGATCTGGTGCTGGTGGTAGGCTCTCCGAACAGCTCCAATTCCAACCGCCTGCGGGAACTGGCCGAGCGCATGGGGGCCGAGGCCCACCTGCTGGACAGCGCCAGGGAGATCGACCCGGCCTGGCTGCAGGGTAAGCAGCGCATCGGCGTCACCGCCGGCGCCTCGGCACCGGAGGTTCTTGTGGCCGAGGTTGTGAAGGGCCTGCAGGAACTGGGCGCGACCGCACCGGTGGAACTCATCGGGCGCCCGGAACACGTGACTTTCTCCCTGCCCCGGGAACTGCGGATCCCCAGCCGCGAGATCTGAGTTTCCCCGCCCCCGCAGTCTGTGGGGCACCCGCGCTCATCCAATTCTTCCCGCTTTCATCAGATGCCGCCGTTCGCTGGTAATGTGCCGCCTCCCGGGTAAGCTGCAAGGCAACAGGGAGGTGTTTCGTGGACAGGATGTCGAGACGAAAGCGGGCCGGGGGTCTCACCCTGGTTGAACTGATGCTGGTGGTGGCGCTGCTGGGCATACTCACCGTGGTGGCGGTGCCCGGTTTCCAGAGCCTGCAGCAGCGGGCGCAGATGCGCACCGAGGCGACCCGCCTGCTGGCAGCGCTCAACCTGGCGCGCAGCGAGGCGGTGAGGCGCAACCTCCCGGTCAGCCTGTGCCCATCCAGTTACGCAGTGTCCGGGGTACTGTCCTGCGACGGCAACTACGGCGGCGGCTGGATCGTGTTCAGCAATCCTGATCGCGGCCTCGAGGTTGCCAGCGGCGGCCTGGTGCAGGCCTACGCGCCTCTGCACCCTCAGTTGCAACTCAGCAATCGCAGCGGCACCCTGCTGACGGACGAACTCATCACCTTCATGCCCGACGGCTCAGCCGGTCGCAACCGGACCCTGATGATCTGCTCGCGTGCGTTGCCGCAGCTGGCCTCCTGGAGCCTGGTGATGAACATTGTCGGGCGCTCGCGCCTGGTGCGGGGCTGGGGCGAGTGCCCCCGGGAGGCGCTGGCGTGAACCGCCGGGACTCCGGACTGGGCCTGATAGAGCTGCTGGTGGCGGTGCTGGTGTTTGCGGTGGGCCTGCTGGGCCTGGTCGGGGCGCAGCTGACCGCGAAGAAAAATGGGATGGAAGCTCTGCAGCGCTCCGTCGCCACCGAGCTGACCCGGGACCTGCTGGAGCGTATGCGCCGGAATCCGGGTCAGTTATCGGCTTATATGCTGGACAACGCTGCCCCTGCTTCGGCGGCGCCAGAGGCCCTGCCGGCCTGTGCCAGGACGGCGGTCGGCGACGCAGAAGCTTTCCGCTGTAGCCCTGCGGAGCTGGCCACTCACGATCTCGAAGAATGGCTGCAGCTGCTTGCGGGTGCCGCGGCCGTGGCAACCGTTGCAGGTGTTGAGCGGCCGGTTGCGGGTCTGCTTGAGCCCCGGGCCTGTGTCGCGGTCGCCTCCGGCGAGGTGACGGTCGCGCTTGCCTGGCGTGGCCTGGAGTCAATGGCCAGCCCGACAGAATCCAGCTGCGGGGCCGGCGCTGGCTGGTACGGCCCCGCTGATGAATTGCGCCGGGTGCTGGTCCTGCAAAGCTGGATCCGCACGCCTGCTGCTGGGGCGGGCGGGTGAGCGCGGGGCAGGCGGGGGTGTCGCTCATCTCCCTGCTGGTGTCGCTGGCTCTTGGGCTAATGCTCTCGGCTGCGGTTGTCGCCCTGTACTTCGAGGCCAAGCGCCAGTACCTGGTCGACGATGAAATGGCGCGGCTGCAGGAGAACGGCCGCTATGCGGTCAACCTGCTGCGGCGGGAACTACTGCTGGCGGGCTTCTTCGGCGGCCTGGATGCCAGTGCATTGCCGCCGCCTCCGGCCGGGAGCCCCGGGTGTGGCCTGGCCAGGCGCTGGCCGCTGGGGCCGCTGCCGGCGATCGAC
>JBGTGB010000085.1:0-7684 GCA_041746975.1 Haliea sp.
GAGGGTGGCGATCTCCTCGTCCACGTTCTCCGTGTTGATACTGAAATCCGCGGGCTCGGGCAGCAGGTAGTCGATCTCCTGCAAGAAGGCCTTGTAGGCGGCGCGGTCGTAGTCGGGGCCGGGGTTGGCGCGGTGCCAGGCATCTATCTGCGCCTGGATCCTGTCACGTCTGGCCAGCAGTTCCCGGTTGCGGGGGGCGAGTTCGCGGACGATGGCATCCAGGCCGGCCCAGAATTGTGCCACCGACACGCCGGTGCCTGGGGCGATGTGCTCTTCCAGCAGGGTATGCAATTCGGCGGCGACCTGCAGGCCGCCTTCGGTGATGCGCTCGGTCATGGTCGGTCCTCATGCCAAAAGCGATAGTCTACGGGCTCGCCTCCAGATTTAGCCAATTTATCGTTTTTATCGCGGCCATTCTCAACCTGAATGGGGTGGGCTCAGGGCAGGGGCGGCTGGTTGTCCAGTTCCCGCGCGGTGTCGGCGATCAGCTTGCGCAGCCAGCGGTTGGCGGGATTGTGCTGCAGCAGGGGGCTCCAGGCCATTTTCAGCTGCAGCGGCGGGATCACCAGCGGCGGTTCCCGCAACACCACCCGCGGGTTGTTGCGCTTGAGCAGGGCGGCCCGGGTGGGCAGGGTGACGATCAGGTCATTCTGCTCCGCCAGGGTCATGGCGGCCTGGTAGTGGCGGGTAAACACGCGGATCTGCCGTTTCTTGCCGATCTTCGCCAGCGCCGCGTCCACCCAGCCCAGGCGCTGGACATCGTCCGGGTCGACGCCGACGCCGACACCCATGCCGGTCTTGCTCACCCAGATATGCTTGGCCTGCAGGTAGTTCTCCAGGGTGAAATCTTCCAGTACCGGATTTTCCGGGCTCAGCAGGCAGGAGAAGCTGTCGTTCCAGAGGTGGATCTGGTGAAAGGACTGAGGCATGGAATCAAAGCGGTTGATCACCATGTCCACCTTGCCGCGCTCGACGTCGAGGAAGCTGACATCTGACGGGGTCATGATATCCAGGGTGAGGCCGGGAGCCTGCACCCGCAGCTTGCCCAGCACCGATGGCAGCAGGGTGGACTCGGCGTAATCGCTGGCCATGATGCGGAACACCCGCGAGGCCTGTTCCGGTTCGAAGGCGGTGCGCGGTTGCACGGCATGTTCGATATTCATCAGCACGTCGCGCACCAGTGGCTCCAGTTCCAGCGCGCGTTCGGTGGGAGTCATGCCGTCGGAGGTGCGCACCAGCAGGGGGTCGTCGAACAGGGTCCGCAGCCGGCGCAGGCCGTTGCTCATGGCGGGCTGGGACAAATTCAACTGCTGCGCGGCCTGGGTGACGTTGCGTTCCCGCAGCAGGGCATCCAGGTAGACCAGCAGATTGAGGTCGATGCGGTTCAGTTGCACGGGCAAGGCCTATTCATGGGGTAAATGGCGGGGATGATGGTAATAGATTGGGCAAATTATACGCAGATCGCTAAAATTACCAAGTTGAGCATTGATGTGATAACGAGGACCACAAACTGATGAGCACCTACCGCGCCCCCGTCGAAGACATGACCTTCCTCATCGAGGAACTGCTGGATGTGGGCGGTACCCTGGGCGCGCTGCCGGCCTTTGCCGAGCTCGGCCTCGGTTCCGAGCTGACCTCCGCGCTGCTCGACGAGGCTGCCAAACTCGCCGGCGGAGTGTTGGCACCTTTGCGCCGAGCAGGGGACGAGCAGCCCGCGACCTGCGCCGACGGCGCCATCACCCTCACTCCGGGCTACGGCGATGCCCTGCAGCAGCTCGGTGCAGGCGGCTGGATGGGAATTTCCTCAGACCCGGAGTACGGCGGCCAGGGCCTGCCGGAACTCTACGCCACCGCCGCCTGTGAAATGTGGAACAGCGCCAACCTGGCCTTTGGCCTGGCGCCCATGCTCAGCAGCGGCGCCGCGCTGGCCATCCACGCCCACGGCACCGAGGAGCAGAAGCAGCTCTACCTGCCGAAGATGCACGCGGGGCAATGGGCCGGCACTATGAACCTGACCGAGTCTGGCGCCGGCTCCGACCTCGGAGTCATGAAAACCCGCGCCCTTCCCGATGGCAATAACTACCGCATCCACGGTCAGAAGATCTACATTACCTGGGGCGACCACGACGCCACCGACAACATCATTCACCTGGTGCTGGCCAAGCTGCCGGATGCCCCCGAGGGCAGTCGCGGTATCTCCCTGTTCCTGGTGCCCAAGTTCCTGGTCAACGCCGATGGCAGCCTGGGCGAACGCAACGACGTCTACCCGGTCTCTACCGAACACAAGCTTGGCATTCACGGCAGCCCTACCTGCGTGATGGCCTTTGGTGACGGGGAAGGTGCTGTAGGCTATCTGGTCGGGGAGGAGAACCGCGGACTCGCCTGCATGTTCACCATGATGAATGAGGCTCGCCTGAAAGTGGGCGTGCAGGGCCTGGGCGCTGCCGAGGGTGCTTACCAGAAGGCGGTCGCCTATGCCCGCGAGCGGGTCCAGGGCGGCGTGGCCATCATCGAACACCCGGATGTGCGGCGCATGCTGCTGACCATGAAATCCCTGATCGAGGCCATGCGCGCATTTGTCTACACCGAGGCGGTGACCATGGACCTCGCCCACCGCGGGCCGGAGGAAGACCGTGCCGGGCAGCAGTTTCGCATCGACCTGATGATCCCGATCATCAAGGGCTGGCTTACGGAAGTGGGGCAGGAGCTGACTTCCCTGGGGGTGCAGGTCCACGGTGGTATGGGTTACATCGAAGAGACCGGCGCCGCCCAATATCTGCGGGATGTGCGCATCACGTCGATATACGAGGGCACCAACGGCATCCAGGCGGCGGATCTGGTCAGCCGCAAGTTGGAGCGCGACCAGGGCGGCGCCATGCGCGATGCGCTGGCACAAGTTGCCGATACAGTGGCAAAGTTAAAGCAACACGAGGCGGGCGATCTGCAGCAGATTGGCGCCGGCCTGGAGCGCGCTCTGGCCGGCACCGAGGAAGCCACCAGCCAGGTGCTGGCAGCATTGTCGGCAGACCCGGCCGTAGCTCTCGGCGGCTCGTTCGACTACCTGATGCAGTGCGGCTACCTGTTCGGCGGCTGGCAGCTGGCACGCTCGGCGCTGCTGGCCAGTGACCGGCTGGCGGCGGGTGAGGACAACGATTTCTACCGGCGCAAGATCGCGACAGCGCGCTTCTACGCAGAACAGATTTTACCTCGCTGCGCCGCCCACGCCGGTGCCATCACTACCGCGGCGGGGGCCCTCAACAGCTACCCGGGCGATTGGCTGTAGGGGACCAGTGATGCCTTCGATTTCCACACCCGACCTGACCGATGCCGCGTCGGATGCCGCAGTCATCGAGCTGCAGTTTCGCAACTTCGGCGCCCATCCCCGGTTCGCCGGCCAGGTAGTCACTATCAAATGTCATGAGGACAACTCGCTGGTAAAGGCGTGCGTGAGCGAGCCCGGTGAGGGCAGGGTAATCGTGGTCGACGGCGGTGGTTCGCTGCGCCGCGCGCTGTTGGGCGACATGCTGGCGCAAGAGGCTGCGCGCAATGGTTGGGCCGGGCTGGTGATCAACGGCGCGGTGCGTGATGTGGACGAGATTGCCGCGACTGCGCTTGGGGTAAAGGCACTTGGCGCGACGCCCTTAAAAACCGAGAAGCGCGGTGAAGGCCAGCGCGATATCGTGTTGCAGATCGGCGGCGCCCGCGTAGCCCCGGGGGATTACCTGTACGCTGACAACAACGGCGTGATTGTCAGTGCCCGGGAGCTGCCGTAACTGCTGCTAGTCCAGCAGACGCAGGGACAAGTCCAGCGCCTTGCTGTCCTTGGTGAGCGCACCGATGGAGATATAGTCGACGCCGGTGTCCGCCACGTCGCGCAGGTTATCGCCGGTGATGTTCCCCGACGCTTCCAGTTCCAGGCGCCCGGCCACCAGCGCTACCGCCTGGCGCATGTCCTGCAGGCTGAAGTTGTCCAGCATCACCCGGTCGGCCCCCGCGCTGACTGCCTGCTCCAGTTCCTCCAGGTTTTCCACTTCGACTTCCACCGGCTTGCCCGGCGCCTGGGTCCGCGCCTGGTTCACCGCGGCGGCAATCCCGCCGCAGGCGCTGATGTGGTTCTCCTTGATCAGGAAAGCGTCATACAGGCCCATGCGGTGGTTGTGACAGCCGCCGCAGCGTACCGCATACTTCTGCGCCTTGCGCAGGCCGGGTATGGTCTTGCGCGTATCCAGCAGGCGCACGCCGGTACCGGCCACCATGGCGGCATACTGACCGCAGCGGGTCGCGGTGCCGGAAAGCAGCTGCAGAAAATTCAGTGCCGTGCGTTCGGCGGTGAGCAGGGAGCGGGCAGGGCCGTGCGCGGTGAACAGCGTGCTGTTCGCGATGATGTGTTCTCCGTCTTCGGCGCACCAATCCAGAGTCACGCTGGGGTCGACCTGCTGGAAGACCGCGTCCACCCAGGCGCGGCCGCAGAGGATGCCGTCCTCGCGGGTGATCACCCGGGCGCTGGCGCGGGTAGCCTCGGGAATGAGGGCGGCGGTGATGTCGCCACTGCCAATGTCCTCCGCCAGCGCGGCGCGCACGTTGTCCTGAATGTCGGTGTCGGTGAGCGCGGGCATGGGGGTGCGTGTCCTGCTGGTTGCGGCCGGGAGGCGGGTTGGCGATTGTAGCAGCAGTCACGGTCTGCGTTGAGCCCTCGCTGCTGCTCGTCTATGATGGCCCTAAACTGATGGGCAGGGCATGCACTACACACTGGGCTACTCACTAGACAAGGGCTGGGTTCGACAGGCGCGGCGCGTGGACTCCCCCAACTACGGGCCACGACCCGAGGGCGCAGTGCCGGAGCTGATTGTAATCCACAATATCTCGCTGCCGCCGGGCCGTTTCGGTGGCGACGAAGTGGAGCAGCTGTTCTGCAACTGTCTGGATTGGAGTGCGGACCCCTATTTTGAGGAAATCCGCGGCCTGGAAGTATCGGCGCACTTTCTGCTGCGGCGCTGCGGCGAGCTGGTGCAGTTCGTGGCAGTGGATGATCGCGCCTGGCATGCGGGCCTGTCCTGCTGGCGCGGGCGTGACAATTGCAATGATTTCAGTATCGGTATCGAGCTGGAGGGTAGCGACGAGCTGCCGTACACGGATGCCCAGTACCAGACCCTGGCGGCGCTGACCCGGGCCCTGTTTTCCTACTACCCCGCTCTTCACCGGGAACACCTGGTGGGGCATGCGGACATCGCCCCGGGCCGCAAGACTGACCCCGGCCCCGCCTTCGACTGGCCGCGCTATCGCGCCAGCCTGGCAGCTGCAGGAGAGCATGCATGAACTTTCTGGCATTTGTGATAGCACTGGCACTGCGCCAATTGTGGAGCGCTGACGTCTGGCTGCAACGGGATAACTGGTGGCGGGACTGGAGTGAGCGCGCCAACAGTTTCGGCCTGCTGCCCTGGGTGCAGCTGCTGCTGACCGTTGGCCTGCCGCTGCTGCTGGCGCTGCTGTTGCTGGATGTGCTGCGGCCGCTGCTCTTTGGTCTGCTCTGGATTGTCGCTGCGGCAATGATACTGCTGTACGCCTTTGGCCGCGGCGACTTTCATGCCCGCATCGCCCGCTACTGTGATTTCTGCGAACGGGATAACCGCGAGGGAGCCTGGCTGTATCTGCGCGAGGAGCTGCATGCGGGTGATCCGGCCGAGGTCGACCCTGGCATGGAGCCCGAACAGCTGCATCAGGAGCTGCAGGCCAGTCTCTACTACGACGGCTACCAGCGCTGGTTCGCGGTGGTGTTCTGGTTTGTGCTGCTGGGGCCAGTGGCAGCTCTGAGTTATCGCCTGCTGCAGCTTTACCGCGATGCGGAGGGGAATGCTGGGCCGGCAGTGACCCTGCTGTTCCTGCTGGACTGGGTGCCGGTGCGTCTGCTGCTGGCCACGTTTACCCTGGCGGGAGATTTTGTACGCAGCCGGGACGAGCTGCTGGCTGCACTGTTCGATCCCTGGGCCGACAGCGATATCCTGCTGCTGGCGGTGGGCGGTGCCGCGGCCGGGACCAGCCCGGAGGCCTCCGCGTCCGGTCAGGCCGCCAAGGACGTGACCGCGCTGTCCGCGCTGCTCACCCGCAGCGCTGTGGTCTGGGTGGTGCTGATTGCGATGCTGGCGATCCTCGGCTAGAGGCTGTTGGAGTACTGGCTGACGTCAAATTCGGCCAAAACAGGCAGCGGGCTGGGACCCCTGCTAGACTCTGGGTAACGTACGGTTGCCCACAGCAGCACAGGTTTGCCTATGCCGGAATATACCCGCACGGACGCGACCCTGCCCTCGGTCTTTGCCCGGCTCGTGGAGAGCCAGGCTCGCACCGCCCGGGTAGTGACCATTGTCTTTCATCCCGATCCCCACCGTATCGGCGAGCGCTGGCTGGTTCCCGAGCGGAGCTCCCGGGCTCTGGTGCTGGGGCGTCAGCAGCCTCTGTTCGGCTCCGCGGCGGGGAATGACGCCCGGCCGCTGGATGATCCGCACGTCAGCCGCCAGGCACTGTCCCTGGCCTTCAACACCACTGGGGTGACCGTTGCGCCGCTGCCGGCTGCCTGCCGCTGCCGCGTGGATGGCATCTGGGTGAGCGAAGCGCAAACCCTGGACCGCGCGGCGCTACGCCGCGGTATTGCGCTGCAATTGGCGCACAGCGTGGTCCTGCTATTGCGGGAGCAACTGTTGCCTCCAGAGGTATCCGGGAATGTACGCGAAGCCGCGGATGAGGTCGCCCTGTGCGGCAGCAGTTTTTACATGCAGTCCCTGCGGCGGCAAATTGCCCGGGTGGCCGACAGTGGCCTGGACGTCCTCATTCGCGGCGAGACCGGCAGCGGCAAGGAACTGGTGGCGCGAGCCCTGCATGCCCAGAGTGAGCGCCGGTCGGGGCCCTTGGTCGCGGTGAACATGGCGGCCATTCCCGCGGGTGTCGCCCCCGCTGCCCTGTTTGGCAGCGTCCGTGGCGCTTTTACCGGAGCCGAGCGGAACAATTGCGGCTACTTCCAGCAGGCCGAAGGTGGCAGCCTGTTCCTGGATGAAGTTGGCGATACCTCCGACGACGTTCAGCCCCAGCTGCTGCGCGCCCTGCAGGAACGGGAGGTGCAACCCGTGGGCGGCAAGCTGCAGAAAGTCGACGTGCGGGTGATCTCCGCCACCGATGCCGCCCTTGATGGGCCGGACAGCAACTTCCGCAGTGCCCTGCGCCACCGGCTCGGCAGTGCCGAAGTGCAGGTGGCGCCGTTGCGGGAGCACCCGGAGGATATCGGCGAATTGCTCTGCCATTTCCTTCGCCAGGCCTGCGCCGAAACCGGGCGACCAGCGCTGCTGCCAGAGCTGGGCACGGATGAGTTGCGTGTGGCCCAGTGGGCTGAGCTGTTTCACCTTTGCCTGCGCCACGAGTGGCCGGGCAATGTCCGCGAACTGGCCAATTGCGCCCGCCAGGTTGTCCTCGACAGCGACACCGGGATTCGGGTCCCAACGATGCTCTTGCAACAGTCGGCGGCTGCGGTGGCGGAGGAGTACACGCAAAGCGACGCCCAGGAGCCGGTGCAACTCGGTGACGATGCCCTGCGGGCGCTGCTGGAGCAGGAACGCTACGAGGTTACCGCGGCGGCGCGCCGCACCGGGATGAGTCGCCAGGCCCTGTACCGGCGCCTGCCTGATCTCGGCCTGCGGCT
>JBGTGB010000086.1:0-2764 GCA_041746975.1 Haliea sp.
CGGGGCGATCCGGGAGCGGGCTACGGGCTTCGCGGCCGCGCTGCGGGCCTGGGAGGAGTTGCGGGAGGTTTGCCGCCGCCACTCCTGGTAGTAGCCCTGGCGGGCCGTCCCCACAGTGCCGTGTGGGTGGGGCATACGCAGTTCTTTGTCAGCGATCCTTGCGGGCACTGGCAAAGGCGGCTGCCAGCGCCGTTGTCGGCGCTTTGGCCGCGTCTGCACCCTTTTTCGGCCCCTGGCCGCCCTTACCCGGCGGGCGGGGCTTGCCACCACCCGGACGCCCCTCCTGGCGCTGCTCGCGAGGATTCGGCTCCGCTTTGTCGTTGAGGCGCATGCTCAGGGCAATGCGTTTGCGCGGCTGGTCCACCTCCATCACCTTGACCCGCACCACATCGCCGGCCTTGACCACATCCCTCGGGTCCTTCACGAAGCGGTCCGCCAACACCGAGATATGCACCAGACCGTCCTGGTGGACGCCGATGTCGACGAAGGCACCGAAGTTGGTGACATTGGTAACGGTACCTTCCAGCACCATGTCCGGCTTCAGGTCGGAAATCTTTTCCACGCCGTCCTGGTATCTGGCCACGCGGAATTCCGGCCGGGGGTCGCGGCCGGGTTTGTCCAGTTCCCTGATGATGTCGGTGACGGTGGGCAGTCCCACGGCGTCGGTGACGTAGTCCTGGGGCCGCAGGCCGCGGAGGAAACTGGAGTCGCCGATAATACTGGCCAGCGATCGCTGTTGACGTGCGGCAATCGCCTCCACCACGGGGTAGGATTCCGGATGCACCGCCGAGGCATCCAGCGGATTGTCGCCCTTGCTGATACGCAGGAACCCCGCCGCCTGCTCGAAGGTCTTGTCGCCAAAGCGCGCTACCTTCAGCAGCTCCCGGCGGCTGGCGAAGCTGCCGGCCTGGTCGCGGTGGGCGATGATATTGCTGGCCAGGTTCTGGTTCAGGCCGGATACCCTGGCCAGCAGCGGTATGGAAGCAGTATTCACGTCCACGCCGACTGCGTTGACACAGTCCTCCACCACGGCGTCGAGCTGCCGCGCCAGCTGGACCTGGCTGACATCGTGCTGGTACTGGCCCACACCAATGGACTTGGGCTCGATTTTCACCAGTTCGGCCAGGGGGTCCTGCAGGCGCCGGGCGATGGAAACCGCGCCGCGGATGGTAACGTCCAGGTCGGGGAATTCGCGGGCGGCAAACTCGGATGCGGAGTAGATGGAGGCGCCGGACTCATTGACCATGACCTTGCGGCAATTCAGCTCCGGCTGTTGTTGCAGCAGGTCACCTACGAACTTGTCGGTCTCCCGGCTGGCGGTGCCGTTGCCGATGGCTATCAGCTCGACATTGTATTCGCGGATCATCCGCAGCAGTTCGGCAGCCGCTTCGCGGGTGCGATTCTGTGGCTGGTTGGGAAAAATCGCGCCGTGGTCCAGCAGCTTGCCGTTGGCGTCGACCACCGCCAGCTTGACTCCGGTGCGCAGGCCGGGGTCCATGCCTATGGTGGGCCGCGCCCCCGCGGGGGCGGCCAGCAACAGGTCCTTCAGATTGTTGGCAAAAACCTGAATGGCCTCCTGTTCCGCCCGTTCCCGTAGCTGGGTCAGGAGGTCGGTTTGCAGGTGGGTTGAAAGCTTTACCCGCCAGGTCCAGCGCACGGTTTCCGCCAGCCAGCGGTCCGCCGGCCGGCCCTGCTCCCGGATCCGCCAGTAGTCGGCGATCATGGCCTCGCAGGGATGGGCATCGGTGGGCTTTTCTTCCGCATCCAGGACCAGATTCAGCTGCAGGCAGCCTTCGTTGCGGCCACGGAACATAGCCAGGGCACGGTGGGAAGGAACGCCCGACAGCGCTTCAGTGTGCTCAAAGTAATCGCGGAATTTGGCGCCTTCGGTTTCTTTCGCGGCCACCAGGCGCGATGCCAGCAGGGAGTGTTGCTGGAGGAAATCGCGCATTTGCGCCAGCAGGTCGGCGTCCTCGGCAAAGCGCTCCATGAGAATCTGCCGTGCCCCGTCCAGGGCGGTCTTGCTATCGGTGATTCCCTGATCGGGTTTAAGGAAGGCCCCTGCTTCCTGCTCCGGATCCAGATCAGGGTTGGCAAAGAGGGCATCCGCCAGAGGCCCCAGGCCCGCCTCGCGGGCGATCTGGGCCTTGGTGCGGCGCTTGGGCTTGTAGGGAAGGTAGAGGTCCTCCAGCCGGTTCTTGGTGTCCGCCGCCCGCAAGGCCTGCTCCAGTTCCGGAGTCAGTTTCTCCTGCTCAGCGATAGACTTGATGATGGCGCTGCGGCGCTCGTCCAGCTCCCGCAAATAGCGCAGACGCTCGTCCAGATAGCGCATCTGGGTGTCGTCCAGGCCACCGGTAACCTCCTTGCGGTAGCGGGAGATGAAGGGCACGGTTGCGCCCTCATCGAGGAGGCCGATAGCGGCGCTGATCTGGCTTTCCCTGACGGCGAGTTCTTCGGCGATGCGCTGTGAAACGGTTTTGGTCATTCTGGTTTCAGGTATCCTGAGATGTTGCGGGGAAAGCATTATGCGGGAGCATCTGCGGGAAAACGATCTGGTATTTTCCCCGGATCTGTGGCTATCGGCAGAGATTGCCGAGACTCGCCTATACTGGCGTCAGGCAACCCGGAGACATGCTCATGAAAACCCTGCACCTGCTGCGCCACGCCAAGTCGGACTGGGCCGGACCCGAGGTGGCGGACCGCGATCGCAGCCTCAACTTCCTCTTTTTCCAGAACTTCACCGAGAGCCAGCGCATAGCCCAGC
>JBGTGB010000087.1:0-4328 GCA_041746975.1 Haliea sp.
TGCGCTGGCCACACGCCTGGCGCTGGCAAAAGCGCGCTCCGTCGCCGCTGCGCACCCGGCCAGCCTGGTCATCGGCAGCGACCAGGTCGCCAGCCTTGGAGGGCGCTTGCTGGGCAAACCCGGCAACCGCGCCAATGCCAGGGAACAGTTGCTTGCCAGCGCTGGCAAGGCGGTGCAGTTCTTCACCGGACTGGCGCTGTGCTGCGCGGAAACCGGCTTCGAGGAAGTGATGGTGGCACCCTTTACGGTGGAGTTTCGCCACCTGGACAGTGCCGCCATCGACATTTATCTGGCCCGGGAGCAGCCCTTCGACTGCGCCGGCAGCTTCATGTGCGAGGGCCTGGGCATCGCCCTGTTCGAGCGCATGACCGGCGATGACCCCACCAGCCTGGAGGGGCTCCCGCTTATCGGCCTCACCAGCCTGCTGCACAGGGCGGGCTACCCGGTTCTGGCGTGAGCCATAAGTTCCGGTAGCTCGCAGAGATCCAGCAGGTGATCGATAACTGCCCGCGGCTGATGCTGTGCGAGTTGCTGCGGCGAATGCACGCCGAAGCTCACGCCTACAGAAGCCATGTTGATCTGGCGCGCCATGTCCAGATCGTACACAGAGTCACCCACCATCAGTGCCAGTTCCGAGGTCTTGCCCCGCTCCGCCAGAATCTGCCGCAGCATCAGCGGATCTGGTTTTGACAGGGTCTCGTCGGCGCAGCGGGTGCTTTCGAAATAGTTTTCCAGACCCAGGCCGTGCAGCACCCTGTCCAGTCCCCGGCGGCTTTTCCCGGTCGCCACCGCCAGCTCGAAACCTGAGCCGCGCAGCCGCTCCAGGGTCTCGAGCGCCCCCTCGTGCAGGCGCGCGGGGCCCCTATCCATAGCTACATAACAGCGCGAGTACGCTTGTTGCATCCGGTCCCAGACTGCCGGCGGCTGCCCGGGAAACAGAATGGGCATTGCGTTTGGCAGGCTGAGGCCAATGATGTGGCGCACTGCGCTAGCGTCGGGGATGGGCAGCCTACACTCGTCCGCTGCGGCCTGCATCGCGCTGACAATCTGCTCGACCGAGTCGCAAAGAGTGCCATCCCAATCAAATATTACAATCATAATCAGTCATTTACGCATACTTTCTAATATATTTTCAAGCTCTGGTTCCAGCGCCGCCTCAAGCCGCAAACGGGGCTGCTCCGGCAGGGTGAAAGCCAGTGAGCGGGCGTGCAGGAACAGTCTCCTGACCCCCAGTTTGCGAGCCAGTGCAGCGGTGGCGTCGTCCATGTACTTGTCGTCACCCAGGATCGGGTGGCCGGCAAACTGGGCGTGGACCCGGATCTGGTGCGTCCTGCCGGTGTGCGGCCGTGCCTCCACCAATGTGGCTTCGGCGAACTGCTCCAGCACCACAAACCCGGTGACCGAGGCCTTGCCCTCCTTCGCCACCTTGACCATGCGCTCACCGGACTGAACGATATTCTTTTGCAGCGGCGCCTCGACCATACGTCGCTCCTTCGGCCAGCGACCAGCGACGAGGGCCAGGTAGCGTTTATCCACGCCCTCGCCGCGCAATTGCCGGTGCAGCTCGCGCAGGATCGCGGGCTTGCGGGCAACCAGGATCAAACCGGAGGTATCCCGGTCCAGGCGGTGGACCAGTTCCAGGTATCGGTCCTCGGGGCGCAGCTGACGCAGGCATTCGATCAGGCCGAAGTTCAGCCCACTGCCACCGTGAACCGCCAGCCCGGAGGGTTTGTTGACCACCAGCAGCCCCGGGTCCTCATGGACAATACGGGACTTGATCTCACCCGCCCAGAACCCCGGAATGACCGGCGCCGCCCCGGGTTCCGGCTGATGCAGGGGCGGCACACGCAGCAGGTCGCCTTCTACCAGACGGTAGTCCGCCTTGACCCTTCCTTTATTAATCCGAAACTCGCCCTTGCGCAGGCCACGGTAGATTCGAGTCTTCGGCACTCCCTTAAGCACCTTCAGCAGATAGTTATCCAGCCGCTGGCCGGCGCTATCGGCCTCGATGAGGAGCTGGCGGACACCGCTTGCCGCCTGCCTGGAGCTGGAATCACTCATGTCTTTCGGAAATCACTCGACAATTGAAGCACTTACCATTTCAGGATATACTCCGGCCCGTGTAGCCGGGCTCGGGGCGACTGTTTTTGCCTCCGACGCACGACGCGAAGATGCCGGTGACAGTAGGGCCTGCCTAAATAAATGCAAGGCTCCACCGGCAAGATGATACCCGCACTTGCGCGTGCAGGCACACAACGGATATCGACGCGCGCCAACTACCAGGCACAGTCCAGAGGCTGTTGCAGGCAATGCGCGCCGATAGATTATGAACCGCGCAGCACCTATGCCGGGTCACAGAATCAGTTGAGCTTCAGGCAACGCAGTCGTATTCCTCAGGTGATGCGACCCTAACAAAAAGGCCAGGCCCGCGCCAGCGCGGGTGACCTTTACGGCGTTGCCAGGCCGCGTTCCAATTCAGGAACGCGGCCACAATACAAACCACCTGAGCGTACCTAGTAGTACTGCTGGCGCAATATCCGCTGCCCTCCAGGGCCGGTAGCAATCGCGACCAGGCCTGTACACTCGGTTATGTCCGGCAGTGATGCCGGCTGTATGGCTGATTCCCCGCCCCGCCAGACCTGCGCGCACCAGGTAAATGGCAATCATGAAGAAAATGCTTATCAATGCAACCCAGCCCGAAGAGCTGCGCGTTGCCCTAGTTGACGGCCAGCGTCTGTACGATCTGGACATCGAAAACCGCACCCGTCTGCAAAAGAAATCCAACATCTACAAGGGCAAGATCACCCGCGTTGAGCCCAGCCTCGAAGCCGCGTTCGTCGAATTCGGCGCCGAGCGCCACGGCTTCCTGCCGCTGAAGGAAATCGCTCACGAGTACTTCTACAAGAACCCCGGCAATGTGGACGGGCGCCTCAAGATCAAGGAAGTGGTCAAGGAAGGCACGGAGATCATCGTCCAGGTCGACAAAGAGGAACGCGGCAATAAAGGCGCAGCCCTGACCTCCTTCATCAGCATGGCCGGCCGCTACATGGTTCTCATGCCCAACAACCCCAAGGCCGGCGGCATCTCGCGGCGTATTGAGGGTGATGACAGGAGCGAGTTGCGCGAAGCCCTGAGCGGCCTGGAGATTCCCAACGGCATGGGCGTCATCATTCGTACCGCAGGCGTCGGACGCACTACCGAGGAACTGCAGTGGGACCTGAACTACCTGCTGCAGCTATGGGAATCCATCACTACCGCCAATAAGGAAGTGAAGGCCCCGGCCCTGCTGTTCCAGGAAAGCAATGTCATCATCCGTGCCGTGCGCGACTACCTCCGCGACGATATCGACCAGGTCCTGATCGACTCCGACGACGCCTTCGCCGAAGCGTCAGAGTTCGTCAGCATGGTGATGCCCAAGTACAGGAATCGCATCAAGCGCTATGAAGACTCCATCCCCCTCTTCAACCGCTTCCAGATCGAGAGCCAGATCGAAACCGCCTTCCAGCGTGAAGTGCGCCTGCCCTCCGGCGGCTCCATCGTCATCGACCCCACCGAGGCCCTGGTCTCCATCGATATCAACTCGGCCCGGGCGACCAAGGGGTCCGACATCGAGGACACCGCCCTGCAGACCAACCTGGAAGCCGCTGACGAAATTGCGCGCCAGCTGCGTTTGCGTGACATGGGTGGCCTGGTTGTTATCGACTTCATCGACATGCTGGCGGCGAAGAACCAGCGCAGCGTAGAGAACCGCATGCGCGACGCCCTGGAACTCGACCGGGCCCGGGTCCAGGTCGGTCGCATTTCCCGCTTCGGCCTTCTGGAAATGTCGCGCCAGCGCCTGCGCCCTTCCCTGGGCGAGACCAGCGCCATCGTCTGCCCGCGCTGTACCGGCCAAGGCTCAATCCGGGACACCAAGTCCCTGGCCCTGTCCATTCTCCGGCTCATGGAAGAGGAAGCTATCAAGGACCGCAGTGCCGAGGTTCGCGGAATTGTCCCCGTGGACGTAGCCGCCTATCTGCTCAACGAAAAGCGCGCCGCCCTGTCGGAGATTGAGCAGGTAACCCGGGCCCGACTCCTGGTTATTCCCAACCCCAACCTGGAAACGCCACACTTTGAAGTCTCGCGCCTGCGCGACGATGAGGTGAGCGAGGACCGCGCGGTCAGCTACAAGATCGATATCGCCGTCCCGGATCCCGAGATCATCAGCGACATCCACTCTGCAAACATCCCCACCCAGCAGGCCGCCGTCCAGCGCATCGCGCCGCAGATGCCGGCACCGGCACCCGCGCCGGCTAATGAAGAGGCTACAGCGGCGCCCGCGGAGCCGA
>JBGTGB010000088.1:0-1964 GCA_041746975.1 Haliea sp.
GTCGTACCTTTGCCATCGAATGCAGCGCTCCGGCGTTTGCCGCCTACCTCCAGCCTGGTGTGGAGCGTGTCCGGCTGCTGGGCTACCACGACGGCCCGGTAACCACGCGGGTGACCGGCACCGCCAGGGACTTTACCGAACTGGCGGGCTCCAACGACCCTGCAGCGACCCTGATCAACGGCAACCTGTCCCTGCAGGGTGACAGCGCGCCGCTGATCGAGCTACAGAAAATCCTCGGCAACCTGGATCCGGACTGGGAAGCGCCGCTGGTGGAAACCCTGGGCGACGTCGCCGGTCACCAGCTGGCGGAACTGCTGCGCGCGGTTTTCAGCGGCGGCCGCGTCATTGGCCGCAGCCTGCTGCGACAGCTGGAGGAGTTTATCCACGAGGAAGCGCGCCTGAGCCCGTCGCGGCTGGAGGTGGAGGACTTCTACGCCGACGTACAGGCTCTTGAGCAGCGCGTCGAGCGGCTGCAATCGCGGCTGGCCAGACTGCGCAAGCGTATTACCCAGGGGGCAGGGTGACCGCCGGCATCTTCAGCCGCAGCCGCCGGCTGCTGCGCATCCTGCATATCGCCGGCCGCTATCGTCTGCAGGAATTTATCGATACTGAAAGGCTGCCCATCCTGCCGCGTGCGCTGCTGCGCCTGTCCCCCTGGCAGGCCGGGCGCGGGCCAGAGCTTGATCGCGGAGAACGCCTGCGCCGGGCCCTGGAGGAACTGGGCCCGGTGTTTATCAAGTTCGGCCAGTTGCTGTCCACGCGCCGAGATCTGTTGCCGCCGGATATCGCCGACGAGCTGGCGAAACTGCAGGACAAGGTACCGCCCTTCGATGAGACCGAGGCCGCCGCAATTGTCGAGACAGCGCTGGAGCAGCCGCTACGCATCCTCTTCGCCCGCTTCGAGGAAATGCCGATGGCATCCGCTTCCGTGGCCCAGGTCCACGGTGCCACCCTGCACAGCGGCGAGGATGTGGTGGTGAAGGTTTTACGGCCGGATATCAAGACCGTCATCCGCCAGGATCTGGCATTGATGTTCACCCTGGCGCGGCTGGTGCAGCGCTACCTGCCCGACGGCAGGCGGCTGCGTCCGGTGGAGGTGGTGGCGGACTACGAGCTGACGATTTTCGATGAGCTGGATCTGCGCCGCGAGGCCGCCAATGCCTCCCAGCTGCGACGCAATTTCGAGGGCAGCACGCTGGTCTATGTGCCGCAGGTGTACTGGGATTACACCCGCAGCAATGTCATGGTGTCCGAGCGTATCAAAGGCATTCCGGTCACCGATGTTGCAACCCTGCAGGCCAAAGGCACCGATCTCAAGCTGCTGGCGGAGCGGGGGGTGGAAATCTTCTTTACCCAGGTGTTCCGGGACAACTTCTTCCACGCCGACATGCACCCCGGCAATATTTTTGTCGATGCCAGCGACCCCGCAGATCCGCGCTACATCGCCGTGGACTGCGCGATTGTCGGCAGCTTGAGCGATGCCGACCAGTACTACCTGGCGCGCAATCTGCTGGCCGTGTTCAGGCGCGACTACCGGGAAGTCGCCGAGCTGCACGTCGAGTGCGGCTGGGTGCCACCGTCGACCCGGGTGCAGGACTTCGAGTCCGCCATGCGCGCGGTGTGTGAGCCGGTGTTCGAGCGCCCGATCAGCGAGATCTCCTTCGGCCAGCTGCTGATCTACCTGTTCAGCACTGCCCGCCGCTTCGACATGGAAGTGCAACCGTCGCTGGTGCTGCTACAGAAAACCCTCCTGAATATTGAGGGGCTCGGCCGCCAGCTGTACCCACAGCTCAACCTGTGGGATACGGCACAGCCCTTTCTCGAAGACTGGGTCCAGGAACGCTATTCGCCACAGGCCGTATTCAAGCGGCTCCAGCGCCACCTGCCCTCCTGGCTGGAGCAGCTGCCCCAGGTGCCGGATGCGGTGCTGGACAATCTGCAGCGCGCGCGCGGCGTGCCCGGCG
>JBGTGB010000089.1:0-23843 GCA_041746975.1 Haliea sp.
GAGCGCAGCAGGCCGCGCCCGGGCCTGGCCTGCTGTACCGCCACCCGGTCAGGCAGCGGATGCGGCGCGCTGAGGCGCCAGCACACCAGAGTCACGACGGCCAGTAGCGACCAGCTGGAAAGACTGCGCTGCCAGCTGCCCAGCCACTCCGCAAGAGGGATGCTGAGGCCGGCGCCCAGGGCACCCCCGAGGCACAACGCCATGGTGTAGACGCCGGTCATCAGGTCTGCTCCCCGCGGCAGATCACGCTTCACCAGCACCGGCAGCACCGTGCCAGCAATACCGATAGCAGCACCGACCAGGGCAGTACCCACAAACAGGGACCAGGTACTGGTGCTGGCGCGCAATGCCAGCGCCGCAGCCAGCAGCAGCAGCGCCAGGGACAAGGTACGCTCGATTCCGATACGGCGCGACAGCCAGGGCGCCAGTGGAGCGAACAGGCCCAGACACAGCACAGGCAACGTCGTCAGCGCGCCGATTGCGGCCGCCGACAATCCCGTCTCTGCCTGTACCCGCGCCAGCAAAGGGGCCAGGGATGACAGCGCCGGCCGCAGATTCAAGCCCACCAACACCAACAGCACGATCAAACCGGCACGCATTAGCAGTGCTCCGCAGACTGCATGGTGACCTAATCCTCGATCAGGGAACGTGCGATCACGTTACTGGCAGGCTGCAGCAGGTATTGCAGCAGGGTCCGGGTGCCGGTACTGATCAGCACTTCGGCAGGCATACCCGGCAGCAGGCGTACGTGGGGCATGCGTGCAAGGCTGGCCGGATCCACTTCCACCTGCGCCAGATAGTAGGGCGCGCCGCCCGACTCCCGCACAAGACGGTCAGCGGAGATGGTGGTAATGGTACCCTCGGCAACCAGGGTGGTGGCACTCTTGAACGCGCTGAACCGGATCCGCGCACGATCGCCGGCGTGGACCCGATCAATATCCTGCGGCGAGACCTCTGCATCGATCACCAATTGCAATTGCTCCGGCACGATATCCATCAGCGACGTACCCGGCCGCACCACTCCGCCAACCGTGTGCACCGCGAGACCCAGTACGACGCCGCTGACCGGCGCCCTGATTACGCCGCGTGAAAGCCGGTCCTCCAGTGCGCGCAAACGTTCACCCAGGTCGTAAACCCTGGCCTGCACGGTCTCCAGTTCATTCACGACCTCGGTCTGACGATGGCGGTCCAGCTGGATAATCTGCAGCCGGGTCTCGCCAATGCGGATCTCGTTGCCCGAAATCCGCGACAGGGCCTCGGCGTTCTCGCCCATCAGGCTGGCCTGCTCGCGCTCCAGCTCGGTCAAACGCTGCTTGCCGGTAAAGCCCTGTTCCTGCAGCTTTCGCAGGTCGCGAATCTCGGTCTCGAAAGACTCGAGCAAGCGTGCGTTGCTTTCGCGTACTGCCCGAATGCCGTCACTCTGGGAGCTGAGTTGCTCTATGCGCTGCTCCAGCACCTCGCGCTCGCCGGCGGTGGCATCACGGCGAGCGTTGTACACCGCGTTCTGGCCGGCGATGGCCACATCCACGCGCGAATCCTGCACTGTAGCGAACTCAGGTGGATAAACCACCGCGTCTAGGCCGTCGCGTTCCGCCCGCAGCCGCGCCTCCAACGCCTGGAGACTGACATACTGTCCCCGCAACATGGAGCGCTCCGCTTCCAGTTGCGTGGTATCCAGCCGCACCAGCGGGTCGCCTGCGCGTACGGTGCTGCCCTCCGCCACCAGGATCTCCTCGACAATCCCGCCCTCCAGATGCTGCAGTGTTTTTCGGGAATCCTTGACTGTCACCACACCGGGAGCCAAGGCCGCGCTCTCCAGCGGCGCGAGGCTGGCCCAGCCGCCGAAAACAACGAAGGTCACAAACACAACCAGCATGCCGATCAGGCGGAAACGGCGATCAGAACTGGCTGGAACCGCGCTGCTCATTTCACCGCCGCTCCCGCGTCTGGCGCCTGACGTTTGGCCAGAGCCTGCTTGCGCCCCGTCTCCATCTGCTGCAGCACCTTGGCCTTGGGCCCATAGGCCACGATAGCACCTTCCCGCATCACCATTAACTTGTCCACTGCCGCCAGGATGGTATTGCGATGGGAGATCACCACGATGGTTGCCCCGCGCCGTTTTTCCGCCTGCAGGGCGGTGATCAGCGCGCGCTCGCCTTCGTCGTCCAGGTTGGAGTTGGGTTCGTCCAGCACCAGCAACTGAGGGCTGCCGTAGAGCGCCCGTGCCAGCGCCAGGCGCTGGCGTTGGCCCGCCGAGAGCGCACTGCCGGCATCGCCGATGTCCATGTCATATCCCAGCGGCAGGCGCAGGATGGCCTCATGCACGCTGGCCAGTCTCGCCGCCGCCACCACCTTTTCTGGATCCACCTCGCCGAAGCGGGCGATATTGACGCTGACGGTGCCTTCAAACAGCTCCACATCCTGTGGTAAATATCCCACATGGGGGCCCAGCTCGGTTCGATCCCAGCTGAACACCTCGGCCCCATCGAGCCGCATCTTACCCGAGGTTGTGGGCCAGATCCCCAGCAGCGCCCGAACCAGCGAGGTCTTGCCGGATGCGCTGGGGCCGATAACGGCAACAGCATCGCCCCGTTCGATGCGAAAATTGGCATTGCGTACCACCAGCACGCGTTTACCGGGCGGGGCGATGGACACGTTCTCTGCGGTGACGACTCCCTCCGGCGCGGGCAGCGACATGCGCTCGCGGCGCGGTGGAATACGCTCCAGCGCCGCCTGCAGCCGGTGGTACTGTAACCGTGCCTGCACCCACTGGCGCCAGCCGCCGATCAGCATGTCGACCGGCGCCAGTGCACGCCCGAGCAGGATGGAGCCCGCGATCATCACTCCGGGCGTGATCTGCTGCTGAATAACCAGCCAGGCGCCCAGCCCCAGCACCAGCGACTGTACCGCCAGACGGAATACCCTGGATATCGACCCCAGCACGGCACCGCGGCCGGCGGCCCGGCCATGAGCCGAGAGCAGAGTGTAGTGGCGTTGCTGCCAGTGGCGGCGGATGTCGCCGAGCATGCCCATGGACTCCACCACTTCGGCGTTACGCAGGTTCCTGGCGACAAAGGCATTGCTGTCCGCCGTCGCGTCGCTGACTTCCTGCAGGGGTTGCCGACTGACACGGGCATTGAATAGCGCCAGCACCACCAACACCACGGCGGAGAACAGCCCCGCCAGGCCGAACAACGGATGCAACAGGTACATGACCAGCAGGTACACCGGCAGCCAGGGGGCATCGAACAGCGCATTGGGACCGGGGCTCGCCAGGTACTGGCGCAAGCCGGCGAGATCCGCCAGCGCCTGGCCCTGACCGGAACGGCCACCGGTGTAGAGCGCCTCCCGGAACGAGACATCGAAGGCCCGGTCATCCAGCGCCAGTTCCAGCTGCAGTCCCAGGCGCAGCAGGATCTGGGAGCGAACCCACTCCAGGGCACCAATGGTGACAAACAGGAAAAGAACCACCAGGGTCAGCATCACCAGGGTCGGCACGCTGGCGCTGGTAATCACCCGATCGTACACCTGCAGCATGTAGATGGCAGGCGCCAGCAACAGCAGGTTGATACACAGGCTGAACAGGCCCAGTGCCAGCAGGGAGGGTCGAAAGCTTGCCAGCGCCTGGTACAGCTCGGAGCCTGGACGGGAGGTAGTCACATCAAAGGTAAACCGGAGTGGTTCCTCGCAGAGTTTGGCACATCACGGTGCCGGCTCTATGACCGCGAGATCGTCAGTTAACCAGAAGTCGTACTGGCTCTCGTCAAAAATGAAGATACCGGTGCCACCACCCGGATTGAACAAGTCGGTGACATCATTGAGCGCGGTGCCATCGGAATCGAGGCGGACGAAAAAGACCATGTCGGTCTCCAGATCAAACCCGCCATTGCGGTCAGCATCAATGTATACCATGAACTCTTCACCGTCGATGTTTGAGTACTCAACGTGCATGGCGCGGTACACCGGATTGTCTGGATCGCTACTATCGAGAAAGAAGTCGCTGGTGTCTGTCGGGGGCTCGTTGCCCAGCAATGCGTCCAGCAAATAATTGAACTCCACGTCAGTGAACAGTATATCCTCCACCGCGACCTCGGTCCCCGCCACGGTGCTGGTGACGCCTTCGGCATTGAGGATCTCGCGGGTATCGGTGCCGCCGTCCACGACAAAATCCGTCAGACCAAGGGCGGTGAGATCAAATTTATCCTGACCGGCGATCGGCCCGTCGGGTTCCTGGCCAAGCAAAGCCGTGGGCTGGATGCTGAGCCACTCGAATCTGTCGTAATCCGCGCCCTGGGATTGGCCCGCCGAGCGATACACTATTTCGAAGGCACCATCAAAGAAGGTTTCCTGATTGTTATCCAGGACTGACTCATTCAAGAATTGCCTGTCCCCAAGCTGCCCTGTCGACTGTTCCACCCTGAAGATGAAATTGCCGACGCCCATTGCACCGCCGGTATCTTCAATGGTGAAGGATTCGCCCACTTCATTGAATGAATTGGAAAAATTGAGTGTCGCCCCCCCAAGATTGCCGGCCTGCTGCAATACATCCAGACTCAGGGGAATATCCGGATTCGCCAACAGCATGAAGTCGTCGAGCACAAACACCAGCAAATCCGCACCCACCGTAAAGTCCGTGATGACATTGGTACCCGACTGCCCATCGGAAACCGCGGCCTCGGTGTTGACGATCACCGAGCCGCCCTCGCCCTGTACGCCGGTAACGATGTCGTAAGCATTGGCGAAGATAAAGCGGTCATTACCGGCACCCCCGGTCAGCTCGTGATTCCCGCGACTGCCATAGAGCCAGTCATTGCCCTCTCCGCCATCAAGCGTGCTGGTGCCAAAATTAAAGCTCTGCCCACCGAACAGGACGTCATTGCCCGCGCCGCCGAGCAGGATGTCGTCACCAAAACCGCCAAACAGCGCGTCGGGGCCGGATCCGCCGGTCACATGGGCATTGTCCGAGCCGCCCAGAAACACATTGCTACCTTCGCCCAGAATATAAATGTTGCTCCCGTAGTACGAAACATCCTCAAAGCCTGAATTGCCCTCGACGACTGTGTCGCCATCATTGCCGATAATCCGATAACCCGAGAATGGGGGACTATCAACGGTGTCGCCGGGCGCTATCGCATCCAGCCGCACCGCCAGGGGCCCAGTGCCGACGGCAGAAAAATCAAACACGCGCACGGAATCGTCGAAGGTCAGGAGTTGCTCGAAAGGAGCGTCGATAATTTGTCCGTCGAAGATATCGAACCTCGGCACGGACTCGATGAAAGGTGCCACAGTCTGAGCGGTGAATGCCAGGGTTTCAAAACCGGTAAGTGAAAGCGGATCCTCGAGCGCAAAGCTGGAAAAGAATGTGTCGAAGGCACCAATGGTGAGGCGGCTGCCAGCAAGGCCCAGGCCAACCGCCGTGAGCCCACCAGTGCCCAGCTGGATATCGAAGTTTGGCAGCCCCCCCTGGGTGATATTGGAGACGTCCAGGCTGTCTAGCTGGTAGGCCTGCCCCAGCAGCGCACTCAGGGTCGCCGACAGCTCAGCCAGGTCGATGTTCTCGTCAATGGTCAGGCCTACCGAGCCGAAGGCGGAATCAGAGAGTTTTAACGAAGCCATATGCGTGTCCTGTCTATGCTGTACTTACGGGCCTTCTTGGACGTCAGAAGGACATTTCCCAGCGCATGCCCAGGGAAACGATTTCCCCGCTCAGGTTTTCATAACTGCCCAGCGCCTGGTACGACACGAACGCGCTGAAACCGAAGGCAAACTGCGCCGCAACGCCTGCCCCATAGATAAAGTAACTGCTGTCGGGATCATCGACGTCAATCAGGAGCGAGTCTTCGGCGGCGGCGAACGGGTCGTTGGCAAACCGATAGCGCACGCCGTCCGCGCTGTCTTCAAACTCGCTGGTGTACTCGAGCCGGACATAGGGTGTTACCACACCCCAGGACGGCAGGAAGGTATAGCTGAGCTGCCCGCTGGCGGTGAGGCTCATGGACTCGAAACCCTGTTTGTCCACCGTCAGGTCGAGGCCGCCGGCTCCGGTCTCGGTAAAGCCGTCAAAGTCCCCGTCCAGGTAGAAGAAGCGCACCAGCGGGTCGAACTTGATACCGCTGAAGTCGAAGGAGTGGCCCAGGTTGAGACTGATGTAGTACTCGTTGCCATCGGTGGAACCCCTGGCGGTGCGATCGACGCTGCCGCCGAAGTCCTGGTAGGCGATCTTGCGTTCGGTATCGACGTCGGACCAGCCGTAGCTCAGGACTGCATCAACATAGCTGGCGCCACGGTAAAAGCTGCCATAGACCGCGAGCGCATAGTTGTCAGTGTCGGTGTTGCCCAACTGCTCATCAAATTCTACCTCCGTCTTGCCTATCGACAGGGAGGCACCGACAAAGAGATTGTCATTAACCCGGTAGTCCAGACCGCCAGTCAGGGTCTGGGCGTCGAAATCGAATCCCGACTCAAGCCCGGTGCGATCCTGATCGCCAAAACTTAAGTCGCCGCGCACCCACAGCCCGGCCCGACTGCCCGCCAGCAACTCGCCCTCACCGTCACCGCTGGCACCCATGCCCAGGGCATCGCGGGACTCCTGCAGCGCCGCGTCCAGCTGATCGCCCGTCACCATGGTGTTGCCGTACTGGAGGTTCAGCCCCGCCAGACTCAGACCCTTGGTACCGCCCTCGCGCACCCGCGCCATGCGCGCGCCGATGTTGCGGAAGCGGGAGAATGACAGCACTCGCACCGACTTGGCCATGGCTGCCAGCTCTTCCGGGGTGATGCCACGCAGCGCTGCCAGAGCCTGTTTCGCGGTGGTCCCCTGCATGCGCAGGTTGGTACAGAGGTTGAGCAGATCCTGCTGCTCTTCACTGCCCGGCTGCAGACGGGTACAGATGCTGTCTATGCGCCGGGAAACGCGCAACTCATTGATGCTGGCACTCGCCAGTACGCTGGTGCCATCGTCATCCTGCTTGCCGGTCACACCGCCTATGCCCGCATCGGTTCCATCCACGGAAAAGGACGCGGTGGCAACATTGGACGCCCGTCCCAGCTGGTCGCGGATCAGGTAGGTAAAGGAGTCGCCACCAGTGAAGCCGGAGAAGGGGCGATACGAGTAGCTGCCATCGGGGTTCAACTGCAGCTGACCGCCCAGCGGGTCAGTCACCAGTTCCACGGTAAGCGAGTCGCGATTGAAAAACAGGTCGTTGTCGAGCACGTTGCCGGTGCTGAAGTCATTGCCGAGGTCGTCATCCACCGCCACCGGGGGTGCAGAGGCACTCAGGCTTACCACAAACCTGACAGTTGCGATGTTGCTCAGGGCCTGGCCATCGGAAGCCCGATAGGTGAAGGTTACCTGGCCCACGAAGCCGGGGGCCGGCGTGTAGCTGAAGGTGCCGTTGGGGTTGAGGGTCAGGCTGCCATTGGTGGGGGCCTGCTCCAGAACGGCACTTAGAGCATCGCCATCGGGGTCCGAGTCATTGGCCAGGACATTGGCATCGGCAAAGTCCGTGCCGAAATCCTCATCCACGGCGAAAGGAGCGTTGTTGACCGGCTCCGGCACCAGCATGGTTACGGTAGCAACGTTGCTCAAGGACTCGAAGTCAGCCGCCCGATAAGTGAAGCTGTCAGTGCCGAAGAAGCCCTCGTCGGGGACGTAGACAAAGGTGCCGTTCTGGTTCAGCGTGAGACTGCCATTCTGGGGGCCGGTGACCAGACTGGCGGTCAATGGATCGCCATCGGCGTCGAAGTCGTTGGCGAGCACATTGCGCCCTGCATAGTCTGCGCCAAAGTTGTCGTCCACCGCTACCGGTGGGGTATTGGTGACGGGAATCAGGACCGGGCCACAACTGGCGTCTACGGTGTTGTAGTAAGCGTTGGTGACGTTGATGATCGGCAGGCCGAGTATATTGTCGTTGGCATCGAACAGCGCCAGCCGCACATCCTGGTTCAGTGTCGCCGTGTTTTCGTAGACGTAGACCAGGCAAGCATTCTGGCCACTAAACCCCACCACTACGGCATTCGGATTTCCCGGGGCGACGTTGTCCGCCCCCAGAACCTCTACCCGAACAATATTGGGATCCGACAACGCGACACTCTGATCGCGGCCCACGGCAACCGGGGCGGCGCTTGCCAGCGAGGAAAACATGAGGGCCACCAGCCCCGCAGCGAGCACCCTGATGCGGTAACAAATATCCATACGCTGTTTCCCCAATGGACCCTTTAGCGCCCTGCCTCAGGGGCATCGAGGTTTCTCTATTTGTGGTTTTTCTTTCTTATAGGTGCCAGTTCCGAAAGTATCGTACCTGACAGCGCACTCGTCAACGCACGATGACAAAGTACCGGTCACACCCTCAGCTGATGGCGCGGAACAGCAACATCATGCGGCGAGTGCGGGTCAATTCTTCCAGTATCTGCCGCGGGTCAGTGCTCTCGAACATGAAATTTGAGAAGCCGGGCAGCAGGGACACGTTGATGCCGTCCAGGTCGACGAACCCCATAACCCAATCCGGGAATTCGCGCTCCGCGACTGGCGTCTGGTACAACACTTCCACCCGCTGGTGTCGAGGGTCCTTGCGAATCAACTCGAACAGCGCGAGCACCGCGGGCTTGCAGCCCTCGATCACCTGAAAGAAGGACTGCTCCCGATGCATCAGGCAACCGGTGATGTCCAGCGAGCGATTGCGGTCGCGAGCCGTATTCAGCAGCCGGATCAGGCCGGCCGCGCCCAGTGCACGGGTCTCTGTGCTGCTGTATCCGAGCTGGTAAAGCGTTTCCGTGCTGCTGCCCTCATCTCGATCGAATGCATATACCATTGGTGCTGCGCCCCCTGGCGCCTGCCGTCATCCGCTTCAATATCAATGCACCTGACGATGAGCGCATAAGCCTATTGCTTCATGGAGTATAGTAAACTATTCTTTACATTCAAGTTGTAATTTTTTATAGACACTGCAATCGATTCTCCGCTGGATGACGCTTCCGAGCGCAAGGAGCCCCGCCATGAGCCAAACGGCCACCCAACCCGGCAACAGCACCACCGAACAGGCCGTCGCCGATACCCTGCTCGCACCACGGTTCTATCGTACAGACTACAAGGCTTTGGGCAAGCTGGATATTGAACCCGTGCGCGCGGAGTGGGACGCCATGATGGCGGAATTCGAACGCGATGAGAACCGGGGCCACTTCCGCAAGGCTATTGACTACGAAGCCAACCCGATAAACATGTCGCCAGAGCTGCACGACGAATTCCTCGACTTCCTGGTTAGCTCGGTCACCTCGGAATATTCAGGCTGTGTGCTCTACCAGGAGATCAACAAGCATGTCGACAACCCCGATCTGGCCGCGTTGATGGCCTACATGGCGCGGGATGAATCCCGCCACGCGGGGTTTATCAACAAGGCCCTGAACCACCTCGGCGTAGCGGTGGACCTTGGCTTCCTGAAGCGGTCCAAGAATTACACTTTCTTCAAGCCAAAATACATCTACTACGCCACCTACCTCTCGGAGAAAATAGGCTACGCACGCTATATCACCATCTACCGTCACCTGGAGCGTCACCCCGAGCACCGCTTCCACCCCATCTTCAACTGGTTCCAGGAATGGTGTAACGACGAGTATCGCCACGGCGAGGCTTTCGCCCTGATCATGCGCGCCAATCCCCACCTGCTTGAGGGTGGCAATAAACTGTGGATCAAGTTCTTCCTGGTCGCCGTCTACGCCACCATGTACGTGCGCGACCATACTCGCCCCCAGCTATACCAGGCCCTGGGCATGGATCCAACGGAATTTGACTATCGCGTGTTCGACATCACCACCGAAATTACCCGGCAGGTGTTCCCCCTGACCCTTGATACCGACAACCCGACCTTCCGCCGCTGCCTGGAGCGCCTGCGCGAGCTGAATATCGCCACCCTCGCCGCGCGAGAGCAGGGCGGGCTGATCGGGGGCTGCAAACGCGCCGCTATCACCGTCGCCTCAGCGCTGACCTTTGTCAGGCTCTACCTGCTGCCGACACAGCGCAATGACCTCCCCGACGAAGTGCGCATGGCGCCGGCCTGGTAGACCACAGGCAACGCACCCGCCGCTCAGCCAGCTCAGCCAGGGGGCGCCGCTTGCCAGCGCTGGCGTAAATCCAGTAGATGGGCCAGCAGGGACGTCGCCAGCGCCAATGCCAGCCACAGCCATGACGCCTGCCCCAGGGCCAGGCGCAGCGCCAGTAGAAGTGAGGCACCCGCCAATAGATTGGGCAGCAGCGCCGCCAGGGGCGGTGCGCCACGGGACCGCAGCAGGTGCAGGAGGAGAACTTCCAGTGCTACCAGCGCCAGGATAAGATCGATCAGGCGACCGGACAGCAACAGCTCTGCCATGACCGTCAGGCCCGCCAGGATCAGGTCCGGGCCAGACCCAGAAGGTGGGCCATATCCTTGAAGAAAATGCGCGCGTGCGCTACTGGCCGCGATCTTACCAGCCGCTTCTGCGTGTAGGCCTGCCAGGTAAGGAACTGCACATCCGGGTCCTTGCACATGGTGACAAAGCGCTCCCGGCGCTTGTCGCTGGAATACCAGAAGCGCTGCATGATCCCGAGAATCCAGAACACCCTGCCGTGCTCGCGCAGGAATCGCTTGCGCGCCATGGCCAGGGCTCGCGGGTTGCCGCTGGCGAGAAATTCAGCGACGGACTGCGCCGCCAGGCGCCCACCCAGCATCGCGTAGTAAATACCCTCCCCAGACGCGGGCGCCACCACGCCGGCGGCATCTCCCGCCAACAGTACGTTGCGGCCGTCGTCCCAGCGCTTGAGCGGTTTCAGCGGGATGGGCGCGCCCTCCTTCCGCAGGGTCGCAGCCTGATCGAGGCCGGTGACCGACCGCAACATGGCCACCGCAGCGGGCGCTGAATAGTCGCGCTGGGCGCTGCCGGTGCCGATACTGACCTTGTCGCCATGGGGGAATACCCAGGCATAGAAATCAGGTGAAAGGCGGCCCTGGTACCAGACGTCGCAGCGGCTACCGTCGAAGTCGTCCGCCCCGGCACTGGCGGCGGCGTCATTGGCCGCGGGGGCTGCCACAATCTCGTGATAGGCGAACACGCTCTTGATCTTGTCGGCACCGGGCACGCACTGGCGCCCGACCTGGGAGCGGGCGCCGTCGGCACCAATGACCGCGCGGGCAGTGACCGTAACCATGCCACCCTGCCCCGACTTGTCGAGGTAGCTGATGCTCACCCGGCCATCCCCGGTCCGCGTGAGCGTCTTGAAGCTGCCCAGGCGCAATTCCGCGCCGGCATCGACTGCGCGCTGCCGCAGCCAGGGGTCGAAATCCTCGCGATTGACCATGCCGACGTAGGTACCGGCGATGGGCATGTCCACCCGCTGGCTGGCGGGCGAGATCATGCGCGCGGAGCTTATCCGCGCGACAATCAAATGCGGCGGGATATCAAAGTCCTCGATCAGGCGCGGAGGAATGGCACCGCCACAGGGCTTGATCCTGAAGGCGCGTTCCAGCAACAGGACCCGGACACCGCTGCGGGCCAGATCCGTTGCCGCGGTGGCTCCGGAGGGGCCGCCTCCGACTATAACCACATCAAATTCGTTGTCGGCACTCATCGGCTCAGACGCTCCTGTCCATGACATTGACCATGGCGATTTCGCCAAAGGAAGGTAGATCGCGCGGAGCCCGGACGGGGTCGCTGCGCAAGGCGGTCAACCCCAGCCAGGCGGCGACCAGGAAAACACCGGCTTCAACACTGAAGACCAGGCTGTAAGCGATGGCGGGTTGCTCCAGGACGTAGCGGGCAAGGTCGAAGGCCACCGTGCCAACGAAGCCGCCAAGCCCAAAGGCAATTGCCTGGGCCGCGCCCCAGAGCCCCATCCGCAGTCCCTCGCGACGGGCCTGCCCGTGGCTGGCCAGCATCATCATCGAAGCGATCGCGGCTACCGCAAACGCGCCGTTGGCGACGCCAAGGACAAAGACGTTGCCGGCCAGGGGCCAACTGTCGGCGCGGAATCCGCCGTAGGCAATACCGGCAAGCGCCGCCGCTGACGCAAGGCAACCGCCCACCACCCAGCGGCGCAACACCAGCTCCCGGGCACTGCGGCCAAGGGAACCGGTGACCGCCACCAGGAGCATGCCCACCAGAACGCCGGAATACTGCACCCCCGATAACTGGGTCGATTCCCCCGGGGTCATGCCGAACACCATGCCGGCATAAGGTTCGAGAATCAGGTCCTGGGCGCTATACGCCAGCATCGAGACAAAGACGAACAGGGTAAAACGGCGAGCCTCGGTTTCCTGCCAGACGTCGGCGAGAGCGGCGCGAAAGCGGGGCATTCCCGCGGGTTCGGCAAGCATTGGCTCCGCGCCTGCGGTGACAACTATAGCCGGTGCCTGCGCTCGCCCTTCGAGACCGTGCAGAGCCAATAGCGTTACCAGCAGCGCACAGGCCGCAACCACCGTCGTCACCACAATCAGGCGCTCCGGGGAATAGGGGTCGAGGAAGTGCCCGGCCAGGCCCGCGGTCACCGCAAAGCCGGCAATCATCATGATCCAAACAATCGTCGCCGCCGCGGCCTTGCGCTGCGGCTCCACCCGCTTGGCCAGGAGAGTCAGCAGCGATGTTCCTGCCGAGCCGACGCCAAGGCCGATCAGGACGAAGCCCAGCACTGCCAGCGCGGTGCCCTGAGCGGTGGAGTGGGCCATCAGAGCCGTGGCCGCCGAGGCCAGAATACCGCCAGCGGCGAGCACACACATGCCGCCGATAATCCAGGGCGTGCGGCGACGGCCAACATCGGAACCGTAACCGAAATGGGGCCGCGACAGTTGCACGACATAATGCAGCGCGACCAGGATACCGGGGAGCATTGCCGGCAGGGCCAGCTCCACGACCATAACCCGGTTGAGGGTCGAGGTAGTCAGGACAATGATTGCGCCCAGCGCCGTCTGCACCAGGCCCAAGCGGACAATCCCAGTCCAGCCGAAATCGGATCCGTTCACAGCGGGGTTCCGGCGACAGTGCGCAGGGCCACGGCGCTAACCATCATGCCAAGGACATAGAGCATGACGCCGGTAGTGTTGTACCAGGGCGCCAGGCCGCGGGGATCACGCAGCAGGCGCAGCATGGCGGCCCACTGCAGGACCACCAGCAGCGCGATAACCAGGGCATAGACCCCCAGGCCCCAGGACCACAGCAGGCCGATAACCGCCAGCTGCGGCAGCGTCATGACCACGCAGGCTAGTCGCGCCGCCCGCTCGGGGCCCAGCTGCACGGGAATGGTGCGCACCCCGAGCTGGCGGTCACCGGCGAGGGATTTGAAGTCGTTGAGGGTCATGATGCCGTGGGCACCGAGGCTATAGAGCAATGCCAGCCACAGCACCGGCGCTGCAGGCATGGCCCCGCCGAGCATGACCGCGGTCCCGGTTATCCACGCCAGGCCTTCGTAGGACAGGCCGACTGCGGCATTGCCCCACCACCCGTTCAGCTTCAGCCTTAGCGGTGGCGCGCTGTAGGCCCAGGCGAGAAACAGGCCCAGTACCGTGGCCGCCAGCACCCAGGTTCCGAGCAGGGCAGCGACCAGGAGACACAGCAGAGACCAGGCCAGGGCGAAGTACCAGCCCCACTGCCCCGGGACCCTGCCCGAGGGGATGGGTCTACCGGGCTCATTGATGGCGTCCACTTCGCGATCAAACCAGTCGTTGATGATCTGGCTGGCACCGCAGACCAGGGGCCCCGCAAGCAGGACACCGAAGACCAGCAACCACCAGCGGTCGGTCACCGGCACGCCGGACGCGACCACACCGCAGCCGAAAGCCCACATCGGTGGAAACCAGGTGACCGGCTTCAGCAATTGCAGCAGGGCCGCAGGTTCAGGCAGGGGACGGGCAATAGCGGTATTGGTGCCGGGACTCATTACTGTAATTTAGTATTGACACATGCCAGTGTCAATTTATATTTACGCCAATGAGACCAGCACTCCCGGGCGGGGACGCTCAGTCGGTGTCGCTGTCAGTGCCGCCGAGGTCATAGCGGCGCAACTTTGCATACAGGCTCTGCCGGCTCAGCCCCAGCAGCTCTGCGGCGGAAGCGCGATTGTCACCGGTCAGCTTCAGCGCGGCTTCGATGCACAGTGCTTCTATTATATCCGTGGATTCACGCACCAGCTCTTTCAGCGGGACCCTGCCCACGCGCTGGGTCACCTGTTCCACCGAGCGCGGCAGCCGCAGCGTATCGGGATGCTCGGAGCTGATCCGCCGACTGGTATCGCGGACAAAGAAGGCAAACAGCAATGGGCGCACCTCAACCAGCCGGCAGGCGGAAATCTCAACGTCGGTCACGGCCCCCAGCTCGCCGCGCAGTGCCGTGGCGAACAAGCGCACAGTGTCGTGCTGGCGCAGATTGGCAAGTAACACGCTGAGGTCCACCCCGGTGCGCCCCAGCCAACGGTCGGCGGAATAACCCAGCGCCTGCTCTTCGGAGACCAGCTGGGCAAGGTCGAGGAAGGTTTTGTTGACCGCCTCGATGCGGCCGTCGGCATCCATCAACAGAACCGCATCCGGTGACCGGCGCAGGCTCTCCGGCAGATAGTGCTCACCGCGGCCGGCGAACGGCGAGGGGTCACTGCCAATGGCGCCCACGCGCACCAGAAAGCGGCTTTCATTGGCCTGACGCAGGAAACTGGCCACCACGTTGAAGCTGGCCTCGCTGTCCGCGGCGCCAACGCCAGCGGCGCTGCCCTTGCCAACGGCCTGTGCTTCGCGCAGCAGGGAAGCCACCGCAGCCATGCCGGCATAGTCGAAACCGCTGGGAAAGGGCTTGCCGATAATGTTTTCACCGCCACCGAGTAACTCGGCGGCCCGGGGGTTGGCTTCCAGAATCCTGCCGCTCACCGCATCAATCACCAGGATGGCGTCGGCGACCATATCGAACAGCAGGCGGTAGCGGGTCTCGAGCTGGCGCAGGCGCCAGTAATCCTGTTCCAGGGCTTGCTGCGCGTTCAGCAGCTGCTGGCGCAGGTTGGCTATAGGCCGCAGGTCCCGAGCCAGCGCCACCACCGCATCCGCCCCGTTCGCAGGTTCACTGACAACCCGGTATTGCACCGGCAGCTCCGCTCCCTGGAGGTCGAGATGGGTAATATCGGCCTGTACTGGAATACCGGGAGCGGCCCGCGCGGATGTCAGCAGGCCGTCTATGCGTGACCGACCATCGCCTATCACCGTCTCGGCCCACGGGCGACCGACCCAGGTCTGATCGACGCAGGTTTCCAGCTCGGAGCTGGCGACCGTCAGCTCACTCACAAACCCCCGGTCATCCAGAACCAGCGAGAAATCAGCCGCCTGCTCAACCAGAGCAGCCAGCGTTGAAGTTCCCAGATCGCTAAGCACGTATTCTAATCCGTTATAAGTAAGGAAGCTTTTCATAACCGCAAGCGCAGTGCTTCACGGCGGCGCGATTATCACAGGACTACTGGCGAATACACAGAGCAAAAACTCGATCGCATCCCTGCAGCGCGTCCAGATTTTTTCACTATTTGTCCAGGTTTGCACTCCTTTTGCTCAATTAGCAGTTAACGTCACGACTCAGGTATTGTCAAACTTTATTGACGTTGAAATGTGTAAGGTTTTGTTGACAACACGCCACGTCGGGACTAAATTCGATACAGGCACTCAATAACGCAGACAAGGTAATAGTCACCATGCCGACGCAGCCACCTTCAACCAGACCCAAGCTTGAGCCTCTCTATACGCCCGAGCAGCGCCAGCGCCGCGACGAATCCCGCTGGACCATGATCCAGGGGCTGCTGGCGCCAATCCAGTTCCTGGTGTTCCTGGTCAGCGTGATATTGGTCATCAATTTCCTCAACAACGGCACCGGTTATGGCGCGGCCACCGCATCGGTAGTCTGCAAGACTGCCCTGCTGCTGCTGATCATGGTCACCGGCGCTATCTGGGAGAAAGTGGTATTCGGGCAATACCTGTTTGCCAAGGCTTTTTACTGGGAGGACATGGTCAGCATGCTGGTCATCGCCCTGCACTGCGCCTATGTCGCCGCCTGGCTGTTCGAACTTGCGTCACCGCAACAACAAATGTGGCTGGCCCTGGCCGCCTATAGCGCCTACGTCGTCAACGCCGCCCAGTTCCTGATCAAGTTCAGTGCTGCCCGTCGTGACAGCCCGGGGCGCGCCAGCCCGGGCCACAACAGCGACTGGGCGGGAGTCACCGAATGAACCAGGCTTTGCTTGCCACCGACTACACCAATGCCGCGCCGCTGCAGGCGCGCCAGGAGCGGGGCCAGCGGGCCGTGTTTTGTGGGCTGACATCCATCATCTGGCTCCACCGGAAGATGCAGGATGCCTTTTTCCTGGTTGTGGGCTCACGCACCTGTGCACACCTCATCCAGTCAGCGGCAGGCGTAATGATTTTCGCCGAACCCCGCTTTGCCACCGCCGTTCTGCAGGACCGCGACCTGGCGGGTATGGCCGATTGCAACGAGGAGCTGGACCGGGTAGTAGGACAAATCATCGCTCGCCGGCCGGAGATAAAGACCCTCTTCCTGGTGAGCTCCTGCCCCTCGGAAGTGATCAAGCTGGACCTGGGCAACGCCGCCCAGCGGCTGCAGGAGCTGTACCGCGGCAAGCTCCGCTTCATCGACTACTCCGGCAGCGGCATTGAGACCACCTTTACCCAGGGCGAGGACAGCTGCCTGGTGAATATGGTCCGCGACCTGCCCGCTACCGCCGACAAAACCCCATCACTGCTGGTGGTAGGCACGCTTGCCGACGTGGTAGAGGACCAGTTCCAGCGGTTGTTTGACCAGCTCGGCATAGGCCCGGTGAGCTTTTTCCCCGGGCGCAGCGCGAATGCGATGCCGGCCATCGGTCCAGGCACCCGGACCCTGATGGCCCAGCCCTACCTCGGCGAGACCGCCCGCGCCCTGCTGGCCCGCGGTGCGTCCCTGTTGTCCGCTCCCTTTCCCCTCGGTGCGGAGGGCACCAGCGAATGGCTGCGGGCAGCGGCAACGGCCTGGCAGGTGGACGAGGAACATTTCGACAGCGTTATCGCGGCACCTCTGGCCCGGGCGCGGCTGGCCCTGACCGGCCCCAAAGCGGCACTCGCCGGCAAGAGCGTTGCCTTCCTGCCCGACTCGCAGCTGGAAATTCCCCTGGCTCGCTTCCTGCAGAGGGAGTGCGACATGCAACCGCTGGAAGTGGGTGTACCCTTCCTCGACCAGCAGATGCTGGCCGGCGAACTGCCTTTGCTGCCAGCCGATCTGCAGATCACTGAAGGCCAGGATCTCGACCCGCAATTGGACAGAGTGCGCGCCTCACGCCCCGACCTCACCATCTGCGGCCTCGGCATCGCGAATCCGCTGGAAGCCGAAGGACTGCGCACCAAGTGGTCCATAGAACTCATGTTTACGCCCATTCAGGGCTTTGACCAGGCCGGCGATCTCGGTGCCCTGTTCACTCGCCCCCTGGCGCGCTCTGACCGGCTGAGGGTCTGACCATGGAGCTGACTTTCTGGACGTATGAAGGCCCTCCCCACGTCGGTGCCATCCGCGTGGCGGCATCTATGCGCGACGTGCACCTGGTCCTGCACTCGCCCCAGGGCGACACCTACGCAGACCTGCTGTTCACGATGATCGAGCGCAATGGCAAGCGCCCACCGGTAACCTACACCACCTTTCAGGCCCGCGACCTGGGCGGCGATACCGCTGGTATCGTCACTGACACCCTCGCGGCAGCCGTTGCCCGGTTCAAGCCGCAGGTGCTGCTGGTTGCGGATTCCTGCACCGCGGAATTGATCCAGGACCAGCCCGGCACCCTGGCCGAGGGCGCAAACCTCGGGGTACCGGTGATCGCCCTGGAGATGCTCGCCTATTCGCGCAAGGAAAACTGGGGCGCCAGCGAAACTTTTTACAGCCTGGTGCGCGGCCTGCTCGGCAGCCGGGCGCCGGCACCTGGCACCACACCAGAGCCGCGCGCGCCCGGCCGTCGCCCCAGCGTCAACCTGCTGGGCCCGACCTCGCTGGGCTTCCACTGCCGGGACGACATTCTGGAGCTGCGCCGCCTGCTGGATTCGGTGGGTGTAGACATCAACGTGGTGGCACCGGCCGGGGCGAGCCCCGCGGATCTGCTGCGCCTGCCAGAAGCGGACGCCAATGTCTGCCTGTATCCGGAAACTGCCGATATGGCCTGCACCTGGCTGGCGCGCACCTTCCGCCAGCCGACGATCAAGACCGTGCCCATCGGCGTCGGCGCTACCCGCGACTTCCTCGCGGAACTGGCCACGGTGTTGGAGCTGGACATCGATGCCACCATCGACGCAGCGCTATCGAACCTGCCCTGGTACTCCCGCTCGGTGGATTCCACCTACCTCACCGGCAAACGCGTGTTTATTTTTGGCGATGCCACCCACGCCATAGCCGCTGCCCGCGTCGCCGAGGAAGAAATGGGCTTTGAAGTTGTGGGCCTGGGCACGTATTCCCGGGAGCACGCCCGCGATGTCCGCGCCGCCGCCAAGAAATATGGGCTGGAGGCACTGATCACCGAAGACTACGCAGAGGTGGAACGGCAGGTCGCCGAACTGCAGCCCGAACTGATTCTCGGCACCCAGATGGAGCGCCATATCGCCAAGCGCCTGGGCATCGCCTGCACCGTGATTTCCACGCCAGCCCACGTGCAGGACTTTCCCGCGCGCTATTCGCCACAGATGGGTTTCGAAGGCGCCAACGTGATCTTCGACACCTGGGTACACCCCCTGATGATGGGGCTTGAAGAACACCTGCTGGGCATGTTCCGCGAAGACTTTGAATTCAATGACCAGGCAACGCCATCCCACCTGGCCTGTGAAGCCGCGGCAGCGCCGGGCGACAAATCAAAAACCGAGTCCACCGTCGCCGCCGGCGATGTCGCCTGGGAAACCAGCGCGGAGCAGGAACTCGGCAAGATCCCCTTCTTTGTTCGGGGCAAGGCCCGTCGCAATACCGAGCGCTTCGCCCGGGAACGCGGCATGGCAAAAATCAACGTGGAGACGCTGTATGAAGCCAAAGCGCACTACAGTCGCTGATAAGACCCCCATCCGGATGGTGATTGTCACCCTGGACAATCACCTGAGCGGGGTCATGGACCGTGCCGGCGTACCTCTGCGGGCGGCAATACCCGGGCTGGTGCTGAACACGCACGCCGCCTCCGCCTGGGCCTCGGAACCAGAGTCCCTGGAAGCCTGCCGGGAAGACATCGCCCAGGCTGACATCGTGCTCGCCACCATGCTGTTCATGGAGGACCACATAAATGCGGTGCTGCCCGCCCTGACCGCGCGCCGCGACGACTGCGATGCCATGATCTGCTGCATGAGTGCCGCGGAAGTCATGAAGCTGACCCGGATGGGTCGCTTCGCCATGGATGGCAAGACCAGCGGCCCGATGGCGCTGCTCAAGCGCCTGCGCGGCAGCAACAAGAATTCCAAGCAGAGCACCGGGGCCCAACAGCTGTCCGTGTTGCGCCAACTGCCCAAGATTCTGCGCTTCATCCCGGGCACGGCCCAGGATGTGCGCGCCTATTTCCTTACCCTGCAGTACTGGCTCGGCGGTTCCGAAGAGAACCTGCAGCGCCTGGTCACCTTCCTGGTTGATCGCTACGCCAGCGGCCCGCGGGCCGGGATTCGCGGCAGCCTGAAGACAGAGGCGCCGGTCGACTACCCGGATGTGGGTGTCTACCATCCCCGGCTCCCGCAACCTATCGCCGGGAAACTTGCGGATCTACCGCGCCACAAGCGCGGCGCCAAAGGCACCGTGGGCATTCTGATCATGCGTTCCTACGCCCTGGCCGGCAACACCGCCCACTACGATGCGGTGATCGCCGCGCTGGAGCTGCGCGGCCTTAACGTCATCACCGCCTTTGCTGCCGGGCTCGATGCCCGCCCCGCGGTAGAGGCCTACTTCCTGCACAACGGCGAACCCCAGGTCGATGCCGTGCTCTCGCTCACCGGCTTTTCGCTGGTAGGCGGCCCCGCCTACAACGACTCCAAGGCGGCCGAGGATATGCTGGCCTCCCTCGACGTTCCCTACATCGCGGCCCAGGCGCTTGAGTTCCAGAGCATGGAGCAGTGGGAGCAGTCCGAGATGGGCCTGATGCCGGTAGAGGCGACCATGATGGTGGCGATCCCGGAACTGGATGGCGCCACCGGGCCGATGATTTTCGGCGGCCGCAGCGAGGGCGCCGCGGGCAAGGGTCCGCACGATATGCGCCCGCACCCGGAGCGCATAGGTCGCCTGACCGACCGTGTCGAGCGCCTGGTGGCCTTGCGCGGCAACGAGCACGCGCAGCGCAAGGTGGCCATCGTGCTGTTCAATTTCCCGCCCAATGCGGGCAACACCGGCACCGCGGCAAACCTCTCGGTATTCAACTCACTGCTCAATACACTGCGAGCGCTGAAAGAGGACGGCTACACGATCGACCTGCCCGCCGACGTCGACGATCTGCGCGAGCAGGTCATCAACGGCAACGCCACCCAGTACGGCACCTACGCCAATGTGCACGCCAAGGTCGACGTGGATGACCATGTTCGGCAGACACCCTGGCTGCGGGAAATCGAAGCCCAGTGGGGCCCTGCCCCCGGCCGCGAACTCTCGGACGGTCGTTCCCTGTTTGTGATGGGCGCCCGCTTCGGCAATGTGCTGGTCGGCGTCCAGCCCGGCTTCGGCTACGAGGGGGACCCGATGCGCCTGCTGTTCGAGCAGGGCTTTACTCCCACCCACGCCTTTTCCGCCTTTTACCACTACCTGCGGGAGCAGTTTGCCGCCGACGCGATCCTTCACTTCGGCACCCACGGCGCGCTGGAATTCATGCCCGGCAAGCAGGTGGGCCTGTCGCAATCCTGCTGGCCGGACCGGCTGATTGGCGCGGTGCCCAATATTTACCTCTACGCCTCCAACAACCCTTCCGAAGGCCTGATCGCCAAGCGCCGGTCCGCCGCCACCCTGATCAGCTACCTGACGCCCCCGGTAGCCCAATCGGAGCTGTACCTGGGCATGGTGGAACTGAACGGTTGTATCGAGCAGTGGCGCAAACCGCACAGCATGGAGCCGGCTGCCCGCGACGAACTGGCGGAGCTGATCCAGGCCCAGGCGGCGGCGCTGGACCTCTGTCTGGCGGCACCCCCGTGGACCGCGGCCAGCGAGAATGACATTGAACAGCTGCGCCGCAACCTGCTGGAACTGGAACAGACCCTCATTCCCTACGGCCTGCATGAAGTGGGCTCGCCCCTGCCACGGGAGCACCGTGTCGACATGCTGCAGTCCATGGCCATCGCCACCCACAACCTGGATCCGGGCGCTGCGGCCATCGGCGCACTGGTGGACGGGGCCAGCCCCGAGGACGCGGCGGCACTGGTAACCGCAACCGATTTCGAACCTGAAGATCTCGGCAAGATCCTTACCCAGCTGGCGGAGACCAATATCCTGCTCGACTCGGGCAGTGAGATGCGCGCCATCCTCGCTGCCCTGGACGGCCGCTTTATTCGCCCCGCCGCCGGTGGCGATCTGCTGCGTAATCCAGAGGTGCTGCCCACCGGGCGGAACGTCCACGGATTTGACCCCTACCGCATGCCCAGCGCCTTTGCCGTCCGCGACGGCCTGCGCCAGGCCAGCGACCTGCTCGCGCGCCACCAGCAGGACGGCAACCCGATGCCTGAATCCATCGCCCTGGTACTGTGGGGCACGGACAACCTGAAATCAGAGGGCGGACCGATTGCCCAGGCTCTGGCCCTGCTGGGTGCCGAGCCGCGCATGGACAGCTACGGCCGGGTCTGCGGCGCCAACCTGATTCCGCTGGCGGAGCTGGGCCGGCCCCGTATCGATGTCATCATTACGCTCTCCGGCATCTTCCGCGACCTGCTGCCGCTACAGACCCGGCTGCTGGCGGATGCCGCCTACCAGGCCGCCGCCGCCGATGAGCCGGAGGAGCAGAATTTCATGCGCAAGCACGCCCTGGCCTACCAGCGCGAGCACGATTGTGACCTGGAAACCGCGGCCCTGCGGGTATTCAGCAACTGCGAGGGCGCCTACGGCTCCAACGTCAACCTGCTGGTGGACAACGCCCGCTGGGACGACGAAGACGAGCTGGCGGAAACCTATACCCGCCGCAAGTGCTACGCCTACGGCCGCAGCGGCGGCTCCAGCGCCCAATCCGAACTGCTGCAGAACATGCTCGCCGGTGCCGACCTCGCCTACCAGAACCTGGATTCGGTCGAGCTCGGGGTCACCACCGTGGACCACTACTTCGACACCCTGGGTGGCATCAGCCGCGCCATCCGCCGCTCCAGCGGCAACGATGTCCCGGTGTATATCTCCGACCAGACTACCGCCACCGGCAAGGTGCGAACGCTTTCCGAACAGGTAGCGCTGGAGACCCGCACCCGGGTCCTCAACCCCAAGTGGTACGAGAGCATGCTCCAGCACGGCTATGAGGGTGTGCGCCAGATAGAAACCCACGTCACCAACACGGTTGGCTGGTCTGCGACGACCGGCCAGGTCGCCCCCTGGGTGTACCAGCGCCTGTCAGAAAAATTCATCCTCGATGAAACCATGCGCAAGCGGCTCGCCAGCCTCAATCCGGCGGCGTCGGTGAAAGTTGCGCATCGTTTGCTCGAGGCCCACGAAAGAAACTACTGGAGCCCCGATGAGGCCACCCTGAACGCGCTGCGACGCGCCGGGGAAGACCTTGAGGATTGGCTCGAAGGCGTAACCGAGGAGGTTGCTGCATGAACCAGAGACAACAGATTCCCGTGCACATGCTGGACCCACGCAGTGGCGAGGACGGCGAAGGCAGTCTCCAGGTGCACCTGGATCCGGAGCTCAATATTGGCAAGGCGAAAGTCTTCGCCGTGTACGGCAAGGGGGGAATCGGCAAGAGCACCACCACTTCCAACCTGTCGGTGGCATTTTCCCTGATGGGCAAGCGCGTCATTCAGATCGGCTGCGATCCCAAGCACGATTCCACCTTCACCCTGACCAAGGCGCTGATGCCCACGGTGATCGACGCCCTGGAAGCGGTGGATTTTCACTCCGAGGAATTGCGTGTTGAGGACTTCTGCTTCGAGGGCTACAACGGCGTCATGTGCGTAGAGGCCGGCGGCCCCCCCGCAGGCACCGGCTGTGGCGGCTACGTAGTCGGCCAGACCGTAAAAATGCTCAAGCAACACCATCTGCTGGAAGACGCCGATGTGGTGCTGTTCGATGTCCTCGGCGATGTAGTGTGCGGCGGCTTCGCCTCTCCCCTGCAGCACGCAGAGCGAGCGCTGGTGGTCACCGCCAATGACTTCGATTCGATCTTCGCCATGAACCGGATTGCCTCGGCGATCGAGGCCAAGGCGAAGAACTACCCGGTGCGCCTGGGCGGCGTGATCGCCAACCGCAGCGCCAATACCGACGAGATCGACCGCTTCAATGCGGCGGTCGGCCTCAAGCGCCTCGCCCACTTTCCGGACCTGGATATTATCCGCCGCTCGCGGTTGAAGAAATCGACCCTGTTCGAAATGGAGTCCGGGCCAGGGTTGGAAGAGGTCAAGCAGGAGTACATGGACCTGGCCGGACGGCTGTGGGCCGGCACCGAGGGTCTGCCGATAAAGCCAATGAAGGACCGCGACCTGTTTGATTTCCTGGGATTCGACTGATGCCAGACACAAGCTATCAACAGCGCCGCGCCGAGATCGAAACGTACTTCGACCGCACCGCTGCGGACGCCTGGTCCCTGCTCACCTCGACCGCCCCCGTTGGCCGCATTCGCCAGACCGTACGCGCGGGCCGGGACCGCATGCGTGCCACCCTGCTGGACTGGCTGCCCGCCGATCTCAGCGGCA
>JBGTGB010000090.1:0-4144 GCA_041746975.1 Haliea sp.
CCGCCCAGGGCGATGCGCACGTCGCGCACGGCATCGCCATCCAGTTCGACCCCGACAGCAGCCGAGGCGCTGGCGAAGGCGTAACTTTCACGGTCGCGGGCCTTGAGGTAATGGCTCGCCTTCAGGGCAGGCACGACGGGCACGGTGATCTCGGTGACGATCTCGCCCCGCTGCAGGATCGTCTCGATCTCAGGCGTGTCACCGGGCAGGACATGCAGATCAGCGAAGGGAATCTTGCGCCGTCCGCCGGGGCCTTGTATATGAATCTCGGCATCAAAAGCGATCAGCGCCTGCGCCCAGTCACCGGAATACATCGCCACGCAGGCGGATGAGCCGCCGAGGATAGCGTGGTGGCTGGTCTCGCCGCCGTCCAGCGCCGCACAGCCCGATCCCGGGTTGCGCTTGTTGCACTGGGCATAGGCGGTGTCGCGGAAATAGGGACAGCGGGTGCGCTGCAGGATGTTGCCGCCGAGACGCGCCACATTGCGCAGCTGCGGACTGGCTGCCTTCCAGAGCGACTCCGTCAGAACGGGCGCCGCAGCCACCAGGTCCTTGTCGTCGGCCACATGACCCATGCGGGCCAGTGCGCCGAACCGGATTCGGTCGGCGCCGATCTTGTGACCTTCCAGTTCCGCGAGGCCGGTGATGTCGACCAGCGCAGAAGGCTCGCGCACGCCGATCTTCATCAGGTCCACCACGGTTGTCCCGCCGGCCAGGATATCGCCCCCGCTGTCGCGGATGGCAGCAATCGCGTCCGCCAGATTCTTTGGGCTGTAATAGGCGAAATTGCGCATGTTCAGCCCTCCTTGCTGTCGCGGACGGATTCGACCGCGGCGACGATGTTGGGATAGGCGCCACAGCGGCAAAGATTGCCGCTCATGTATTCGCGGATTTCGTCCGCGGATCCGGCATGGCCCTCGTCGATGCAGGCGATGGCGGACAGGATCTGACCGGGTGTGCAATAGCCGCACTGGAACGCGTCTTTCTCGGCAAAGGCGGTCTGCATCGGATGCAACGACCCGTCCGGGTTGGCCAGGCCTTCGATCGTCGTGACCTCGGTTCCGTCGGCGGAGAGCGCCAGGATCAGGCAAGAGTTCACCGGATCACCATTCATCAGAACGGTGCAGGCGCCGCATTGCCCCTGGTTGCAGCCGATCTTGGTGCCGGTCAGCCCCAGGGTGTCGCGCAGCGCCTCGACCAGTGTTGTGCGCGGTTCGACAGTCAGGGTTCGGTGTTTGCCGTTGATGGTCAGTTGGATTTTCGGTTGTGCATCTGGCTGTACGTGGTTGTCGGACTGGTGGGCCGCCGCACCCCGGATGCCGACACCTAACGCCGCACCGGCCGCGCCGGTCGTGCGCAGAAAATTACGGCGCGAAAGACCGTCGCACGGCGGGGATGTTTTAGAGGTCATCACAACTCCGAAGATTTATTTTTCGAGGGTGAGAGTCAGGGGGTCATAGCCACCTTCACGCAACCATCCTCGTGTTTCTGGAACAGCTCATAGCCCCGGGGCGCGTCGGCAAGCGGCAGCCGGTGCGTGATGATCTGTGAAAGATCGATCTCGCCCTCGGCCACGCGCTTCATCAATGGCTCCAGATAGCGCTGCATGTGGGTCTGTCCGGTCTTGATCGGGCCGACATCGGCGTGGGGCACCCGTACCAGCTCCGCCTGGCCTCCCGAGGAACCGCCGGTCATGTGGCTGTAGCCGAACATGCCGCAAGTCGCATGTCCCGCAGGCAATAGTGAAAGGTACAACGACCTGGTCTCGGCAACTGTGTCGACCCGTACGTCCTCCTTGCCATGCCAGCAGAGTGCTTTCATATCGCGAACTTCGAGAAAGAATGAAAGAGGGACTGTATTCTTCTCGCTGTCCTGACTTCGGTTCGGCAGCGAACATTCTATGTGTTGCTTTGAAGGCTTGCGCTACCCTCCATTGCCAAAAGAAACATTTTTGTTTCTTTTGTGGATTAAGCAATTTATATGACTCCATAATGAGGCCATGAAACCTATAAATTGATTATGGGGTTTTTATGAGCACGGTACACGAACAACTAAAGCAACGCCGCAAGTCGCTGGACCTCAAGCAGGAAGACATGCAATTGCGTGTAGGTATGTCGCGCCAGCAGTACCAGCGCCTGGAATCCAGGGGCAATCCACGCCTGGATACCCTGGAGCTGGTGGCCAAGGGGCTGAAAATGGAGGTCCTGCTAATCCCACAGGAGAAGCTGCGAGCTGTCCACGATGTTCTGGCCGGGACGCCTGCGCCCGAAGACGATCCCTGGGGCGATATGCTGGAGACCGACGATGACTAACGGCAACACTGTCCGTGTGTTGAAACTCGATCTGCACGGCATCACCGTTGCTTATCTGGCGTGATACCGGGATGGGCGCATTGCGCGACTTCCTGGCTCAGGCACCGAAGTAGTACGGGGAAAGCATGGACCTGCCCGGGGCGTGGCCAGACAAGCCCTCAGGGGCCAGGCCCATCGAGGTTTTCGATTGCTACGGCGGGCAAGTCATCGGCTGGATCGAATCCCAGCACCCGGGCATAGAAGTACAGCTCAGCCTGCAGCGACGAGATCTGATTCTCGGCTTTGCGGAATCCGTGTGATTCGCCTTCATAGGCGATATAAGCGGTTGGGACGCCACTGCGCTTCAGTGCCGCAAAGATGGCCTCGGATTGATTCGGTGGCACAACGGGGTCATCCAGACCCTGCAGAAGTATCAGCGGCGCTTTGAAACCCTCCAGGTGATGAATGGGTGAGCGCTCGATGTAGAGGTCGCGGCGCTCGGGATAGGGGCCGATTAGCTGATCGAGATACCGCGACTCGAATTTGTGCGTGTCCCTGGCCAGGGCCTCTATATCCGAGATGCCATAGTAGGAGGCGCCCGCAGCGAAGGTGTCGTGGAAAGCGTGCGCGGCGAGCGTGGTATACCCGCCGGCGCTGCCGCCGCGGATGATCAGGCGCTCGGGGTCCGCGAGGCCCTGCTGCGCCAGCCAGCTTGCGCCCGCGACCGCGTCATGCACGTCAGTGACGCCCCAGTTGCCGTACAATTCCCGGCGATAGCTGCGCCCGAACCCCGTGCTGCCCCGATAGTTGAGGTCGAGAATGGCAAAGCCGCGACTGGTCCAGAAATAGTGCCCCGGGTTGTAGCTGACACCGGCTGAGGCTGTGGGTCCACCGTGCACGCTGACAATCAGCGGCGGCGCTTTGCCTTCAGGTGCAGTGACATCGGGATTCTGCGGCGCCAGGTACACCCCATGCGCTACCGCGCCGCCGGGCACCGGGAAACTGATCTGCTGAATCCCGGGCACCCAGGACTCCTCCAGCCCCCGGTCTTTCGAGCGGCGCAGCACCTCAACGATCGTGCCCTGTCGATCGATGGCGATCAGTGCAGAGGGCTGCTCGGCGAAACCTGCCGTGACATACATACGTTCGCCGTCGATTGCGATGGAACTGTAAGAGACCGCACCCGTGTCGAGCCGTCGCTGGCCGCCCTTGCCGTCGAGGATATGCAGCGTCTCCACGCTGCCGCGACGGGCGCGGACCAGCAATTCGCCGGATTCCAGCAAGTTATAATAGCGGCTGTCGATTGACCAGTCCGGACCGCCGATCTCTACCTCCTCCAGGCCGGTTGGAATCGGCGAGAAAATTTCGCCCTCCACGGCATAGGGGCGCCACCAGTTATCGCGGTCCGACAGGGCAAACAGACGGTTGTCGCTGTTCCACTGGGGGTCGATTACGGACTCCGCGCTTTGCGGGTTGTGCGTGAACAAACCGTCCAGCTTGCCTTCCGCATCGAATCCCGCGCTGAGCAGGCTGGTGTTGTCCCATGGCATGTTCGGGTGCATCCACGTCGTGAAAGCGATGCGACTGAAGTCCGCCGACAGCCGCGGCGCAGACACAAAATCCGTGCCGGAGAAAAGTACTTCGCCCTCGCTCATTCCCTCGGTCGGCAGGGCGACGAGGCTGTTCACTGGCTCGCCACCGCCTCGATGGTCCTCGCGGATGCAGATCAGCCGGTTCCTCGGTGCATCGAGACGACAGCCCGCGAAGCGCAGTTTGCTCTCGGGGGTGATCGGGACCGGCTTTTCTCCGGGAATGAAGCTGTACAGGCGCTGGTCGGCGAAATTGCTGAACCA
>JBGTGB010000091.1:0-5796 GCA_041746975.1 Haliea sp.
TCGCACACGGGATATCGCCAGGTCTGATGTGTTCGACTATATTGAACGTTTTCACAACCCGCGGAAGCGGCGAAGAGTGGCCAAGCGCGATCTTGAGTGCTCGGCCCTTTTAGAAACGTCCGTAGAAGCGGGGTAGAACCCTTCTCTCCTCAATACTTGGAAGCAAAGGAAGCTCCCTGAAGGCGGCTTCAAGAGACTTGATCAGCCAATCCGGCCTGGCGAGTAGGTCGTTTCGTATGTCTTTGAGTAGCAATGGCTTGTTGCGGCGGGCGGTCAACCGTTCGAACCATACGGGCCTGATCATGTCCAGCCAGCGGGACGCCACTTCACCCCAGTCCGGTTGCTGCTCTTATCGTCCAACTTGCGATTCTCTGTGCTCGCTGTAAGCCGATCACGCAGGAGCGCGGAAATTTCGTTTAGCTCGGTGATGGGCTTTGCCTTGGGGTGGGGTATCAGTACCCAGCGTGGTGCACCAAAACTACCGCCCGTCACACAGAACAATGCCCACGGCGCCTTCGCGCTGACCAGACTTACGTGGGATAAAACCGGTTCTTCCGTCGTCCGATGGTGCTCATAGACATCCTCGCCCACGATAGCGGTTTCACCTTCTACCAGCGCGCGCACCGGTTGAAATGCATCATCTATTCCATCCCAGTGTTGAGCCGCGGTCTCTGCCATGTGAATCATGTCACTGGCATGTACCACCTCGCTTCGAAGTGTCCGCATTGAATCGGGTAGCGGCATATTGGAGCCCAATAATTGCTCTACAGTCTCATACCGTTCAATAAAGCGTTCGTCAGACTTCAACGCGAACTCGTCCGCGTCTTCCGGCCACCAGATTTCGATGGATTTGTGCGGGCTATCCATGCGGTCGACGCGTCCGGCACGCTGCTCCGCGACTCGTACTACGCTTGGCATGTCCAAATGCACCATGCACGAAGCTTGCTGCAGATTGACACCCTCCGCCATGCTGTCCGAGCACAGGCCAATTATCCCCAGGGCGCCAGATCCTCGCGCAAATGATGTCAGGATCTTGTTCCGCTCCGTGCTGGCGCTGCCGAAAGCCAGGATTGTCTCCGCACCTTCCCCCTCGTTAATCAGCTTGTCGATCAACGCAAGTGTGATCGGCCTGCTATCAAAGGCGAGAATCAGTGAGTGTTGAGCCAGCAGCGTGTGCAGTTTGGTCGCTTTGGCTCTCTCCCTTGTATCACTCATTTGCCTGACGCAGTCAGCAATTCGTTGATAGATGGCCAGGTCGTGCTGACATGCGGCTACGTGTAGCGCCTTTTCCGTCAACCAATCCGGCAGTGGGATGGACAGTCTGTTCTCCGGCACTTTGCCTCGGATTCTTGCCAACTGGTGCACGACGTTTCCGGTGTTGCTACTCTTGTGAAATTGGTCGAGCTGAAATTGCTCTGTCGCAGCCGCGGTGCCCTCTATGTGTTCCAACAAGGCTGCGCGGGAAGATCGGAGGGAGGCCATTATGATGTATCGCGCCAGCTTCTTGGCGGATACCAGCCTACCGTCCAGATACCTCGATTCAGACAAGCCCTGGTCGCGCAATACGGCGGGCATGTCAACGGGTTTGATGAAGTGGGTAACCCCATACAATTCGTCGGTAAGGTTCTGAATTTTGGCCGCCAGCGCTCGGTCAGCATCACTCTCTTCCAGCCGGTAGACCTTTGGCAGATGCTCGGGAAACTTGCAGGGATTGCCGTCCTGGTCACAGTATGCCAGCGGATTCTTTTCCACCAGCTTGTTCAGCTGGCGCTTGGTGCGCCGGACAGTAAAGCGGCGAATCTCCTTGCGCAGTAGTTCCTGGGTACGATTGGACTTGAAGTTCAAGAAGTTGTGACCCTCGTCCACGCACAGAATTTGTGCCCTGCGCAGGGCGTCTATCGTCAATTCATGGCGCCTGGCTCGCTTGTGACTCAATTTTCCGTGCGAAAACGTCTCCAGTGAGACGCTGTTCTGGCTGCACTCCCGCATCCAGTTGTCCTCAACCGCTGGCGGGCACACCATGATCGCCTTACCCTGTCTCATACGGCCGCTGCGGACGATCTGGTCCTGTACGGCTCCTACCAGATAGGTTCCCATACGCGTCTTACCGGCCCCCGTCGCGTCGGCAATGAGCACGCTGCCCTGGTTCGACAGGACGGTGAGTGCCTGGGCAATGCCCTGTTTTTGCGAAGGCCAGAGGTTACCCGTCCCGGTTAAATAGTCCGCCTGGAGATACCTCTCCGCCCATTCGCCTTCAAGCAACTCGGCACAGGCACGCGCCAGTGCCTCCTGCCAACTAACGACCCGGAGCAGCTTTTCCAGCAGCGTGATCAATTGCTCCTGGTAACTGACGCCGCGATTCCAGTAGTTGTCGGCAATTGCCGTTAGCTCAGCAAAGCGCTTTGGAACCCTGCTAGAGGAGAAACGGGTGTTTGCCTCAATCTGGCCTCGCAGGCCAGGCTGCGTGAATTTGGATGAACCCACAGTAATGCCTTCATCGCCACTGTAGATCTTCGCATGCATACGTCGCTGCCCTGGCATGTAGCGAGTCTCAACCCTACAACTTTTAAGCAACTCCACCATCTGAATTATCTTGGCGGAGTAGAGCAGGGAGATGCCTCGACTCAACCAGTACGCTTCTGCTTCTGAAGTGAGGTCGACGCGATTCACGGTGAAAGTATCCCGGCGAGAGGAAAAAGGCTCGTGCCCGATGAGCAATCTGACTGTTGTCCCAGGATTACGGCAGTGCTCACAACAGAAATCCAGCAGACGGTCGATACTGGCGAAGCCCGTGACAATCAGCGGCGAGGAACTCGCCCGAAGATCGGGTAGCACGACATCCTCGACCTTTACACCATCGAGGTTCAGCGGGAAACGGTCAGACGCCGGATATCCGGCCTCCAGCAGTCGGTCCTCGGGCTCCTCAGCGGCGAAGATATCGAGGGTCTGGTTAGGAGTATTCGGCTCCCTGGGCATGAAGATCTAAGTCCCTCTATCTAATGGTGTAGATAACGAGTATACCTCCGGCAGCCCGGTGTCGTTTAGGTTGCGTGCGTAAAATCAATGTCTGTGCGCAGATAAATCGACTCACTCCGTTTACCCAATAGGTCGTCCTTGCGGTAACCCACAGTGGGTTCTGGCTGCGGAGTGAGTTGACTCAAACGCCGCACTTCAAGGACACTCGCGTCGACGAAATCCACGGGAATTGCCATTCATGCAAAATTATCGCGGTCACATGCGCTACATGACGACGGCCGATCAACAGGAAATTGGCAGGGAGTTCTTCAGTGTTACCGTACATCCGGTCGCGAGTCCTGGTGCTGACAAGGCTCGCGAGGCTAAGGGCCGAACTGTTGTGAGCTTAACGCTTGACATCGGTGCCGAGCGCGAACTAAATTCGCTCTCATAGACGCCTCCTGATTGCGTATGTGGCCGATCAACCAGTCGAGGTATCCATCACACGATCCCAAAAACCAGCGCGATAAATCCAACGGGCGGCTCTACATGAATCTGAAGACAGCAACCTTGTTAGCAATCCTGATGGTTTCCGGCACCGCCACGTCGGGCCTCGCACAGAACACAGGTACGGTGACTCTGACCATCGAGGGCGAGGAATGGATCATTCCGATCTCGGGGGAAAGTGAATGGTCTGGTGGCGAAAACCGCCCCTACATAACACTCGATGCCCGCGCCCTGGACGGTAATGGCCGAGAAGAGCTGGTGATGGGCCTGGGCTTCGACGCCGCACGTTGGGACGCCAGCGCGCCAGAGATGACACTGTGGCGCTTCGAAGACGGCGCGCTGGTGCAACGACTACGTGCCTATCAGGAAGAGGAGCGTGGCGCGTTAACCGTCACCCTCGACAGCCACGAGTTGGACGGGACCACGCTCAACCTGACCGGCCGTTTGGAGGGGACGCTGGGGACCTCGGAAAATCGCGGGCGCAACATCGATCTGGCGGACGGTGTTCCGGTGGTGGGCACTTTCGCGGTCACGCTGGAGTCGCTGGACTGAGAATAATACCAACGCCGAAGCTGCATGGGTCGATGTTCCGACCTAGTCAACACCCTCCACCGGAAACAGGTCCAATTCCTACCGAAAAACCCGCCTCCGTATGACCCTTGACCACACCACCGAGATCCTTTTGCCCTCTGATACAACGCGCGGAGCTCTGTAGCCAGAAGCTCGTTCAATTCATAGCTGAGTATCGAGCACGATCCTTTATACCAACGTGAGTACACTGCAAACGAAATTTCTTTGAACACCCTATTTGCCGCCTCAATGAGCTCCTCCGGCTCCGGCGCGGAGCCATTGAGCGATCAATTCCAGCAGAGCAGGGGGATTCTGGAAGGGAATGTTTTCACTATATGCCGTTTTTTTACTTATACTTTCGGGCCAGGCCATTATCGCTACCCAGTATCGCTACTACGACGCGCCAGGAGACCGGCTAACCCACTATCGTTTGTATAAAGTTTGTGTTCAGTAGGCTTGGGCAACAGCTACCACAGGGTCGGGAGGATTTATGAACGTCAACGCAGCAGCAGATCGGCTTATCGAGCCTCTACCACCGCTTGTTCACGATGAGCTTGCCCATATTGGTGCGGGCCTGCAGTTTGCGGAAAACCCGACAGAGTACTTGCGTTCGTTACGTGGGCGGTACGGAGATAGCTTTTTAGTCGATGTCTTTGGCTATAAGTTGTTCTGCGTATTTTCGCCGAAAGGTCTTGAAAGTTTGTATCAGTTAAAGGAGGAGGATGCGAGCTTTGGCTTGGCTACATTCGACCTGCTTGGCTTCAAAACACCAACGGAAGTTTTTCTGGATACGGATTTACAACTTTTTTACACGCTTCTAGCCAAAAAGAAGCTGCCGATGTATCTGTCTATCATTCATAAGGTTCTGGACCTGGAACTTGACCGTTGGGGCGATAGCGGAGAGCTGGAAATCTTCGATGCCATACGCACACTTGAACAACGAGTCGGGTACGGCTTATGGATTGGCGATGAAGCCGCCCAGGAGCCGATGTGGAATCAACTCAAGGCTCAATTCGATGTGCTCAATCAGGAGGCCGCGTTCGTAAATCCGGCCGCTGTTCTGGAGACGATCAAATCAGAGAAGGCCCGTGAACGAAAAGCCGTGGAGTGTGTCAGCCAACTACTGCAAGACCTTGTGCAGCGGCGCAAGTCGACCAGGCATTGGCCTGCAGACACGCTGAGCTTCCTTTACGATCATTTCGCAAACTTCGGTGACGCTGAATGCCAGCGTCGCGTCGCTCATAATCTGATCAATATTAATCAAGGGTTTCTTTCCAACCTCTATGCTGCACTTGCCTGGGTCATCATACGCATTCTGCAGGACGACACGGTTCTGCGGCGTGTCGAGGAGGAAATTACGCACACGTCAAAAGCATTTGGTGAAGCTTGGGAGCAGGATCTGGAAGCTCTGGACACCATGGTTTACATGGAGCAGCTGCTGATGGAGAGTGTGCGTACCGCGCAGCGTTCATTGACGCTGCGAAAAGTACTCAAACCGACACGCATGGACACCGGCGACGCCGTTTACACTGTCAACCCCGGCGTGTATATCGCTACGCTGCTCTCAGTCACCAACACCCAGACCGAAGAGCTGCGCCACTTCGATCCCGAACATTACGATGGAGCCCGTTTACGGCCTGAGGTTAGCCCGGCGGGCAAGGAGACAGTCAGTACCTTCGGTCACGGTCGCCATGCCTGCCCGGCACAACGTTTCTCGCACATGATGTGTAAAGCTCTGCTAATCCGCCTGCTTCGGCAGTTCAA
>JBGTGB010000092.1:0-35019 GCA_041746975.1 Haliea sp.
GAACATGACGGCGAGCGATGCCATCGCGACAATTCTTGTCCCCGGCGAGGCAGAGGGTAGCGTGCTGTCGTGTGTAGAGGGGCTGAGCTTCTGGGGTGGGGTCGATTCCGACTCGGGAGTCATTATCGATGCGCACCACCCCGACCACGGTGCCGGGCTGACAGGCCGTATCGTATTGATGCCGACATCCCGCGGGTCCTGCAGCGGCAGCGGCGTATTGCTCCAACTGGTTCGCAACGCCAGGGCGCCGGCCGCGCTGGTTTTTCGGGAGCAGGAGGATATCCTGACCCTGGGCGCGGTGATCGCGTTGCGACTATTCGATGCAACTGTCGCCGTCCTGCGCCTGTCGCCGCCGCTGTTCGAAGCCCTGTCCCGGGCGTCCCACGCAGCAATCAGCTGTGACACCCTCCAATTCGACGGTCAATCGATCCCGCTGACGCCCATCAGCACCGATGAACTCGATCTTAGCGATGGGGACCGCGCAATGCTCGAAGGGCGCGAGGGCCCCGCACTCGGGGTCGCCATGGAGGTGCTTTGTCTAATGGCTGCGGTCCAGGGCGCGAGTGGTTTTGTCGATGTTTCGCGCGCACATATCGACGGCTGCATCCTCGCCCACGACGCGAATCTCGACTTTGCCGAAAAAATGCAGCAGATGGGCGCCAAGACCCGCGTACCGACCACAATCAATGCGATTTCAGTGGATCGGGAGAACTGGCAGTCCCAGGGCGTTGCCAAGGAGTTTGGCGACCGGGCCAGCCGGCTGGCCGACGCCTACGTCAACATGGGCGCGCTCCCGACCTTCACCTGCGCTCCCTACCTCCTCGACAATCCGCCGATCGACGGTGAGGCTATAGGCTGGTCGGAATCCAATGCCGTCATCTACGCCAATTCTGTCCTCGGGGCGCGTACGGGGAAGCACCCCGACTATCTTGACCTGTTCATTGCCATGACCGGCCGCGCTCCGCGCACAGGTGTTTACCTCTCCGACAATCGGCGTCCCGGCTGCGAGATTCACGTTGTGCTGCCGGACACATTCGACGACGCTTTTTGGCCGCTGCTTGGGTGGCTTACGGGAGCAATGTCGCCGCAGCAGATCCCGGTGTTGAGCGGTCTGGAGGCCACATCCCCCTCAGCGGACGATCTCAAGGCCCTGTGCGCAGCCTTCGGCACGACCTCAGCGGCCCCCATGCTGCACGTGAAAGGGCACACGCCTGAAGGAGACCTGCCCCCGCGACCAGGGTCGGGACGGCTCCAGATCACGCCTTCAGATCTCGCCCAGGTCTGGCTGGACTTCAACCCCGGGGAAGACAGGGTTGATCTGGTAGCCATTGGCAGTCCACACGCCTCGCTGCAGGAATGTCGCAGGCTCGCGGAGCTGATGCAGGGACAGCGCTGCCATGCCGGTACGCATATGATTGTAACGGTGGGGCGCCAGGTGTTCGCTGCGGCTCAGACAGAAGGCATTATCGCGCGGCTGCGGCGGGCGGGCGTGCAGGTGATCCCGGATATCTGCTGGTGTTCTATCACCGAGCCCGTATTTCCCGGCAAGGCGAAGGTGCTGATGACCAATTCCGGGAAATATTCGCACTACGCACCGGGGCTCACCGGTTGCGGCGTTCGCTTCGGAAGCCTGGAAAATTGTGCCAGGGCTGCGGTGACAGGTTGCTCGCCCCGGCAGCTGCCAAACTGGCTGCCGCAAATCGCGTAACTGGCATCCGTGCCTGCAGTATTGATTCGGCGAGTCCGGCAAGCAAATTGCGCCACCGCCGCGTGCTACACTGCCGGCAACTGACATTCCCTGTTTGGTAGACATGCACAAGCTCTGGATTTTGCCTGTCGTGTTGCTGGTGGCACTGCTGGCAGCCGGCGCTGCCCTGCTGTCCTCACCGGCGCTGCTGGTGCCTACCGTGCAGTGGGGGGTGGAGCGATTTACCAGCTTCCGGCTGGAAATCAGCGGCCTGGAAATCCGTCCGCGCTCGGTCGCCCTGACATTTGACACGCTGCATCTCTATCAGCGGGGAGTCGATGGTCCCGCCCTCATCTCTATCCTTGGCTTTAGCGGCAACAGTCGCCTCAGCGATCTCCGGGAATTGGACCTCGTCAACACCGACCTGCGCGCGGACAGCGTCATCGTCTACGTGGCGGATGACGATGATGCCGAAGACCCCACCCCAGCAGACTGGCTTCAGCACCTGCGCTTCCTGCCGCGGCAACTGGATATCGCCACGGTCCACGTCATCAACCAGAGTGGTGACGTGTCCATATTCCCGATCGAGCGGCTGTCCGGGCGACGCACGGGCGGCGACGGTTTCTCGGCCGAGCTGCGCGCCGACATCGACGGTTCGCCGCTGGACATTTCCCTGGTTCTCACCTCCATCTGGCAGGAGCCGGAACGCGGTGGCCTGGACTTCACTGCCCGGATTGACGCCCCGGACAGCGCTACCGAGGCTCAGCTGGAGGGCCTGGTCGAGGCCGATGCGGATTCGATCCGCTACGATGTAACGGTGAACGCGCGCTTTCCTCAGGTTTCCACCCTGCTGGCTGCCTTTCCCGATGCACCGCCGCTGGCGGGCGCACTGTCGCTGCGCGGGCGGCTGATCGGTGACCAGGTCAACTATGAACTGTCCGCTGCCGGGTTTGAACTGGATAATCGCCCCTCCTACTACTTTGAGGCCAGCGGGGACCTGCAGCGGGTCGATAGCGAAGATCCAACCCTCGCCCTGGTCGCATCCGGGGAGATGGACTCTCTGGCGTATTTCCTGCGCTGGCTGGACCTGGACCTGTCGCCCCTGGGTGGCATAAGAGCAAGTATTGCGCTGTCGGGAACGCTGGCGGCAACTGCCATCGACCAGCTCACCATTGTGACAGAGAGCAGCGAGGGCCTGTGGATTACCCTGAACGGGGCCTCCGGTCCCGGCAGCCTGGGCAGCACCGAGCTGCCCGCCGGTGCCAACTTTACCCTCCACGCCTATGCGCCCGGCCTCGGGGTGCTCAACCCCTGGCTGGGGCAGCCGATCGGCTTTGATCCCGGGCCCTGGCAGCTATCGGCGGGGCTGGTTGAGGCAGAGGGCGATCTGCGAATAGAGAATATTCAGGCGCAGCTGGGCGACAGCGACGCCACCCTGCTGCGCGCGACGGGCGCGGTCGCCCGCATTGAGCTTGATAGAATAAGCGACCCTGAATCAGTGCAGGGCCTCGATCTGGCGCTGGCCGCCGCCAGCCCCGATCTGGCGGTACCGGCTGCTTGGTTCGGACAGACAATCCCCGCGGGCTTTGCGCTGGAAGCAAGCGCCGCCCTGAGCGGCACCGGCGCGGAACTTGCGCTCAGCGGCGGCGCCGGGACATTCCTGCATGAGCAGCTGGAGATCAACTTCAGTGACGCCAGCCTGCGGCTGCACCAGGCCGAGGATTACCAGCCCCTTGGTGGCCAGGCCAGCCTGCACTTGCAGGCGCCCGGGCTGGAACCCCTGTCCGCGTTGGCCGGGGTCGCACTGCCGGATTTGGGCAGCCTGGACATTGTCGCCACAGCGCGGCAGCGTGACCAGCGTATCGACCTGGAGGACATCGCCGCCACTCTCGCTGGCCCGCAATTGATTGTCACAGCGCGCGGCAGCGCCCGGGACGTTGCCGGCTCACCGGAAGTCAACCTGGCAAGTACCGTCCGCCAGCTTCATATCAATGGACTCCAGGCACTGCTGGCCCCGGAATCAACGCTGCCGGAGAACCTGGGCACACTGACCGGCGGCTTTAAACTGACCGCCAGCGGGGAACGCTACAGCCTGTCGGAGCTGGCATTGTCCAGCCCCTCGACGTCGCCGCTGCAACTGCAGCTCCGTGGCAGTGGAGAACTCAGCGCGGAGCAGGCCTGGCAGGGCGAGCTTGAGCTGGACTTCGGCAGCGACGACAGGGCCCTGCTGGAGGCGCTCAGCGGTCTGCCGCTTGGCCCGGTGCAAGGCGCCCTGGCGCTCACCATGGACCCCGCCGCTGCGAGCCTGAACGGAAACACCCGGGTTGGCGACACGGAGCTGACGTTGAAGGTCGAGGCCAGCCACAGCGGCGGCACCCTGACCGGCCTCAGTGCCCGCCTGGAATCCCCGCTGGCGAGACTGCGCGACCTGGGCTTACAGGCTACAGGGACCGACGAGCAAGACTACCGGCCCGCAGACAAGCTGGAACCTGTCGCCGAGCAAACCACGCTGCAACGACTGCTGGAGTCCGCGCCCCGCTACCCGCTGGACCTGCGACTGGCACTGGGCAGCCTGCAGGGAGACGAAAGCCGGTTTGACCACATCAATGTGCACATCACCGGCGCCGGTACCACTTATTTGCTGCGGGAGTTCGATTTCATCTACGACACGGCGCCGGCCCAGATCCGCGGGGTGATCGATATCAGCCTGAGTCCACCGGGGCTCAGCATCGCCGGCCAGGCCCAGTCCATTCCGCTCAATACCCTGTCCGGCGACCTGGGCATCGAAACCGACATCAGCGGCGCCCTGAATGTGCGCGGGGGCATCAGCGCCCAGGGCCTCACCGGCGCCGATCTCCTGGCCCAGCTGGACGGGAGCGTCGGAATCGCGCTGGAAGGCGCCACTGTTGAGGGTGCCGCCTACGATGTACTGGCCTCCGGAATCCTAACCTGGCTATTTTCCGGCGCTGCCCGCGAGGAGTCGACCTACCTGGATTGTGTGATGGCCCAGTTCAGCCTCGAGGATGGCGTTGCCCGCAGTAGTGACATCTTCGTCGAATCTCCCAACATGATCGCCACCGGCAACGGCGAGTTCAACCTACCCGCCAAGACTCTGAACCTGACGCTGACTCCGCGCTCGAAATCCCGCGGCATCCAGATTCCCTCCAGCATCAGCCTGCGGGGTGACATGGCCAGCCCGCGCACCTCGGTGTCGCCCGTTGCCACCACACTGGACATGACCAGCGAGGTGCTGCTATTCCTGCCGCGTCTGGTTATGAGGGTTTTAGGTATCGGCAAGCACGATAAGACCGCGCAGCGCAGCTGCGTGATTGCGGTCAACTCGTAGGCTAGGCTAGGAGCCACCGTGATACACTGCCACCGACAATAAAACGGGCACTGACGGACCAGACTATGGCATCTCCCCGGGGTGAATTCAGCTCACGATTCGGTTTTATCATGGCCGCGGCGGGTAGCGCCGTTGGCCTCGGCAATATCTGGGGTTTTCCGACCCAGGCCGCCAGCAATGGCGGCGCGGCTTTCCTGCTGGTCTACCTGGTCCTGGCCTTTACCCTCGCCTATCCGGCGCTCATGGCGGAGCTGATCATCGGCCGCCACGCCCACGCCAACGCGGCCAGCGCCCTGCGGCTGATCTCACCCAACACCGGCCTGCGCCGGATCGGGACCGCGACCGGAGTCATTGGCTTCGTCGTTGCCAGTTTCATCCTCAGTTTCTATGCCATTGTTGCCGGCTGGATGCTGGCACATTGTGCAGCGGCAGTCGCGGAGCTATTCCGATTCGACGGACTTGCCACCTGGCTGACTGAGTTCAGCCTGGGGCGCAACCTGGGTTTCATGCTGATATTCATGGGCCTGACTGTAGGCATCATCTCCGAGGGCGTCCAGCAGGGTATTGAGCGGTGGTCCAGCCGCCTGATGCCCATGTTATTGGCGTCACTGATCCTGCTGGTGCTGTACGTATTCACCCTGGAGGGCGCCGTGGACGGGCTGCGTGTCTACCTGTTGCCAGACTTCGAGCGCGCGCTGTCGCCGGACCTCATTGTGAAAGCGCTGGGGGCGGCGTTTTTCTCGCTGTCCCTCGGCGTCGGCACCATGCTGATCTACGGCTCCTACATCAGTGACCGGGAAAACCTGCCGGTGGTCGGTGGCCTGGTGACCGTGGTCGATATCTTCATCGCGGTACTAGCTGGCTTCCTGGTGCTGCCCGCAATGTATGTGGCACTGCACAACGGGGTGGAGATCTTTACCGCTACCGGCGAACTGATTTCCGAGGACACGCTGATCTTCAATGTGCTGCCGCGGCTGTTCGACACCATGGGGCTGGCCGGGGTACTGGTAGGATTCGTATTTTTCTCTCTTATGAGCATCGCCGCCCTCACCTCCTCCATCTCCATGCTGGAGGTGCCGGTGGCCTATACCATTGAGGAGCATGGCGTTGATCGCAAGGTCGCCGTGGTGGTGATCGGCCTCCTGATCGCGCTGGTCAGCACTGTAATATTGCTCAACTTCGAGCTGCTGTTCGGGCTGGTGATTGCGGCCACGACCCGCTATAGCCAGCCCCTGCTCGGCTTCATGTTCTGTCTTTACGCGGGCTGGGTATGGCGCCGGGACCAGCTGCTGCAGGAGTTGCGCAAGGGCAACGAGATGGTCGAGCACAGCCTGTTCTGGAAGATCTGGCCCGGCTATGTGCGCGTGGTGTGCCCGGCCATCATTCTGCTAATCTTCGCCCAGTCGCTGCTGGGCTAGGAATGGCACCATTGAGGGCCACGCTGCCGCTGTCCTCGATAAACTGGGTTGGCAGCAGGCCGCGAAAGTCGATCTTGGCCGTGAATCGGTAGTCGAGAGCGTCGCCACGGCTGTGGCCGATATTGCCAAGCAGGCGCAGCAGCTCCAACAGGTTTATTCCGGCGTCGAGTACCACCTGTTCTTCCGTATAGCCCTCGATGCGGGGCACCTGGTTACTGACTCCGCTGACCAGCTCCCGGCCCAGCAACTCTATGCCATAGCTGATGCCGGCAATATCCAGGGCCCGGGCGTTGGGATTGGCGATGCGCAGGACAATCTGAAAGCGGGGCCCGCTGCCCTCGGCGGGAAGACTGCGTACGCTGTCTACACTCACCTTGGGGGGATCGAAGTTCTGCCCGAGACCTGCGCAGCCTCCCAGCGCCAGCGCCAGGGCCACAACCGCCAGCAAACGTGCGCCCCGGTCGATCACGAGGCATCCTTGTCGCGAGGAGTAACAGAGAGAAAGAACACGCCGTAGCCAAGGCTGAATACCGCAAACACCAGCGCCACCCAGTCGCCGGTCTGCAGGTACATCCAGCCACTGAACACCAGCATGGCCAGGGTGACGACAATACCTATGGTACGCGCAGTCTGTGACACCTGGCCGCTCCGCTGTGTTATTCTCCTACCCGTCCTGAAACGGGCGCCGGGGCGCATCATAGCATCAGCATGACGAAATTTATTGTTATCTTCCTGACGGTCCTGGTGGGGCTATTCACGCTGGAAATGCTGCAACCAGTGCAGGCGGCAGTCATCCAGCCCTTCACTGCTTCGCTTGCAACGCTGAGCGCCGCATTGATCACTCCATTCGACAGTGACGTACTCGCTTACGGTCGGGTTATCGCCCATAGCGTCAACAATTTTGCGGTATCCATCGAATCCGGTTGTAACGGCGTGGAAGCGGCAATCGTGCTGATTGCGGGGGTTCTTGCCTACCCCGCGCCCTGGCACTACCGGCTGGGCGCCATACTGGCCGGCTTTGTCACCATCCAGGTTCTCAATGTTGCCCGCATCATCAGTCTTTTCTACCTCGGGCAGTGGAATTACGAGGTCTTTAACTGGACCCATCTCTACCTGTGGCCAGTATTTATCATGCTTGATGTGCTGGTGGTGTTCGTTCTCTACCTGCGCTTCCTGGAGCGGCAGCGGCCGCTGGCCGCGGCATGACCCTGTACCGTTTCATCGGGCTGGTCATCCTGCTGATGATCCCCTGCTTTGCGCTATGGTATGGTCTGGGTGCACTGCCAGCGGCACCTGCCATCTGGCTGACGCAGGCTGCTCTGCCCTGGGCAACGCCAGATATCATTCATTCCGTTACCCTGGAGCAGAACGAGTTGATGGTTTTCAGCCGCTTTGGCGAGCGTGACGGCAGCATAGTGCCCCTGGCCCAGGCAGAGTATCAACTGGCATTCCCGCAGAGTGTGCGGCTACTGTCCTATTCAATCCCTTTCTATACGGCATTGCACTGCGCCAGTCGCATAGAGGACTCTCTGGAGCGCTACGGGAGGAGCCTGCTGGTTCTGTGGCTGCTGCTTTTCGTGGGCTTTATCTCTGTCGCCCTCAAGGATGTGATGGTGGGTGTGGGACCTTTGATGCATCAGACTGCCGCCCTGCCCCCGCCGTCGGTAATCGCGCTGCTCTACCAGTTCAGTACCCTTATCGTACCCACGGTTGCGCCGATATTGCTGTGGGCCTGGGCAGTGCACGACAGCCCACACTGGCAGGCGTTGCTTCTGGGTCGATCACCGAAGCCCTGCGCGGACTCCGACCGCGAGGACTGATTCCGCTGGCTCAGCCTCCCCCACAGGGTTGTCGACCAGCTCCCTGAGCACACCCTGGTACTCGGCGCCCCGGTCCTCCAGTACCGCCTGCAGGGCCCGCTCCATTAACCAGCGAGCCTGGGATGTGTAGGCGTAAATGCAGGCATGGACTGCGGCATCGTGCCAGTTCTCGACCGAGCAGCTGGAGGAGTATTCCTCGAAATGGCTGAGCGAGCGAATCAAATCCGTTATGTGGCGGGGACACTCGCATTCGAGGGTGCTTTTAAGCTGCCGGGCAGCCCGCAGCTGGAGTTCGTTGAACTGGCGTGGTTTGGCACTCATCAAGTCCCCGAGATTGGAGTCACCCTGGCTGGTGCTCTTGTCCGCCACACTGCGGGCAAGTTCAAACGCCAGATAAGCCGGGTCCGGGGGGAAAACCGTCGCGCCGATGCCCTGCTGTTCCAACGCCTGCAACGAGCGCTCGCTGGCAAACTGGTAGGTAACCAGTGCTTTCTCCACATCCAGGTCACGCATCAAGTCTCCGAGCTGCCGGGTCTGCGGCCCGCCGAGATTGGCGCATTCGACCACCAGTGAATCGGCCCGGCCGATCTCCTGATAGTATTGTTGGGTAATGTCCCCCAGGGGGGCTCTCACCAGCAGGGCATCCACGCCCGCAAGGCAGCCCTGATGTTCTTCCAGCCATTCGCAGAGCTGGAGACCAACGAACACAACCCTGGGCTTCGGCGCCGGCACCGCCGCGCGGCCGGATTTGCCCCGGCTGCGCAGTAACATTTCCAGGGTCTTGCGCTCGGTGGACGCTATTTCTCCGATGCGAGAACCACTGTTCACCAGCGCGGCTACGAGCTGCAGGTGTTCCAGGTCCGCCTGGGTGTACTGGCGCCGTCCAGTGGCAGATTTGTGACTGGATCCAAGCCCGTAGCGCCGTTCCCAGACCCGCAAGGTGTCTGGCTTGAGCCCGGTGAGACGGGCGACTGTGCCGATACCATAAAGCGGGCGGGGTTCCATAACAGCCTGGTCCATAATGCGAAGCCTCGGTGGGTTGTCGACTTTGTTACGCTGCGGAGGCCCGGCTGGATGAGTTGCCCAGCTTATGTTCGCATCTAATCTGGACAACCGCCCGGTTTGCTTGTCCAACCCGGTGCGGGAGAGCGTATCAACAGCAAACCAGGAAGGAGCTGTATTGTGGATAACTGGAAGACTGAAACCGATGACCGGGAGCTGGAGCGGCTGTTCGCGGAAGCCCGCCGTTACCCGCTGCTGAGTGCTGACCAGGAACGTGACATCGACGGCAGTAAATGGCAGGCGGTGGCCTCTATTCAGGCCCTGCTTCTGGCGAGCGCGGGAGGGCGAGCATTTATCCGTGATCTGTTGGACCGGATCGTTGCCCAGCCGCCGGACGTAGCCGCGTTCGACAACCGCGACCATCACTTCCTGCTACGTCGCGAGCTGGTGGCCTATTTGCCAGGCGGGGAGCGCGCCAGCCGTGTGGCCCAGCTCGCGGCCGCATTGGCGGCGGGCGATCACCCTGCTGCCTCCGAGATTGCCACCGAGATGTCGCTACCAGCCAGTCTGCTGGTCGGGATGGCCAGTGTCGTCAGCCGTCACAATGACCACGACGCCAAGTGCAGAGTGGCGGACGCCCTGCAGGCGTGGCAGCGAGCAGCCGAAGGCACCGAGCGCGGCCGCCGCCACTACCGGCTGGAGCCGGCACAGCTCGCGACCCTGAAACTGGCACTGTCGCGTTTCAACCAGGCCCGCGACACACTGACTCTGCACAATCTGCGGCTTGTCTACTCCATTGCCGGCAAGTACCTGGGCAAGGGCGCCCCCTATCGTGACCTTATCCAGGAGGGAACCCTTGGTCTTATCCGGGCCGCGGAAAAATTCGAAGCCCATAAAGGCTACCGGTTCAGCACCTACTGCTATAACTGGATTTCGCAGGCAGTGCGTCGCTACGTCAATGACGGAGCCGCGTTGATCCGCTATCCCACCCACGTCCGGGAGCAGGTCGGCAAACTCTATCGCGAGCGCAACGCCATCTGGTCGAGCACCGGCGAGGAGCCCAGCGAAGAAGAACTGGCCAGCGCCGCCGGCATGGAGCCGGAGAAAGCACGCCAGCTGCGACAGCTGCGCAACATGGCGGTGTCCCTGGATGCGCCTCAATTCGATGATGATGACGAGTCGCTGCTGGACAGCGTTCCGGGAGGACCTTTCCAGGATATTGCCGCTCGCGCAGAAACGGCGTCCCTGCAGCGCTGCCTGCTGCAGGAAATCGAACATCTGGAGCCCGCCGAACAGGAAGTGGTCATCGCCCGCTGGGGTTTACACCGTGGCCCACCCCTGACCCGTGCCGAGGTGGCCGACAAGATGCGGGTGAGCCGCGAGTGGGTGCGCCAGCTGGAGCGCTCAGCGCTGGACAAACTCAGCCGCAACAGCACCGTGCGCAATGCAGCCCGGGATCACGGTAATCTGTCGCCTGCCTGAGCGTCAAAAATGGCAGTCAGCGCGTCATCGATAGTCGGGTACCTGAACGTGAAACCGGCATCCTGCAGGGCGGCGGGCACCACGCGCTGGCCGGTGAGCAGAAGCTCCCCGGCCATTTCGCCCAGCATGAGACGCATCACCGGGCTGGGTACGGGCATGCCCGGCAGGGTGCGGAACTGTCGCTGCATCGCAGCACAAAATTCGCGTTGGGTGACCGGAGCCGGGGCGGTGAGATTGAACACTCCCTGTAAACCGGCGTCATCGAGTAGCAGCGCCATCGCCGAGACAGCATCCTCCCGGTGAATCCAGCTCAGGTACTGATCGCCAGCGCCTGGCCAGCTGGCCACGCCGAAGCGGAATGGCAGCGCCATCTGCTGCAAGGCGCCGCCCCCCCGATCAAGGACGACACCCAGGCGCAGCAGACAGGTACGCACACCCGCATCCTCGGCGCGGACGGCTTCCTCTTCCCAGGCCTGGCACAGCTCGCTGGAAAAACCGCTGCCTGGCTCCGCATCTTCCGCCAATGCGTCGTCCCCACGCGGGCCGTAATAGCCAATGGCGCTCGCACTCAGCAGTACCTGCGGGGGTTGAGCCGACTGCAGAAAATAATCCACCAGCGCCCGGGTTCCCTGGGTGCGACTGGCGACCAGCTCGTCCTTGTAGGCCCGCGTCCAGCGCTTGCCGGCCAGGGATGCTCCGGCAAGATTGATTACCGCGTCGGGCCCGGAGGCGGCCGGCAATTCCTCCAGCGAACGGAGATAAGTACACTGTGGGGTATCCCGGTGCCAGCTGCGACTGAGAATACTGATGCTGTGGCCCGCCGCGTGCAGGCAAGGCACCAGCGCCTGGCCAACGAAACCGGTCCCTCCGGTGATAAGGATGCGCATGTTCTGTTTTCTCCCACCTCGGCGTAGACCACCATCATGAACAATGTCGAGTCTGCACTGCAACAACTGCTGACCCTGCTGGAGCAGCGTCCACGCCTGGCAGTGCTCACCGGCGCGGGTATCAGCGCCAATTCAGGTATCCCGACTTACCGCGACGCCGCGGGACAGTGGCTATACAGCACCCCGATACAGCACCGGGGCTTTCTCCTCGACCCCGCCACCCGCCAGCGCTACTGGACCCGTTCCTGGTTCGGCTGGCCGGGTGTACGCGACGCCCGGCCCAATGCTGCGCACCGCGCGCTTGCCAGGCTGGAACGCGCCGGGGCCATCGAACTGTTGGTGACCCAGAACGTTGACCGTCTGCACCAGCGTGCGGGCAGCAACGAGGTGATCGATCTGCACGGACGCCTGGATCGGGTGCGCTGCCTCAACTGTAGCAGCTACTCGCCGCGCGAGGCGATGCAGCTGCGGCTGGAGCAGGCGAACCCCCATTTGACCGGGCTCACGGCACAAGCGATATCCAGGCCCGACGGTGACATGTCCCTGCCCGACGCGCTGGCCTCGCAGACGGTTGTCCCGGATTGCCCGGCGTGTGCGGGCACCCTTATCCCCGACGTGGTTTTCTTCGGGGGTACTGTGCCCGGGGAGCGGGTTCGGCGCGTCAGTGCAGCAATCGATGCGGCGGATGCATTGCTGGTAGTAGGCTCATCGCTGCAGGTTTATTCCGGCTTCCGTTTCTGCCGTGCGGCCCATGCCGCGGGTAAGCCGCTGCTATTGCTGAATCCAGGGCTTACCCGCGCAGACCCGCTCGCCAGCCTGAAAATGGCAGTGCCCTGCGAACCCCTGCTGGAGGCGCTGGCAAGTACCTTGGAACATCGCAACGCTGTCCCCCATTAGCCGACGACTGCACGGTGAACCATAAAAAACCCGCACCTTCCAGGCACGGGTCTTTTGCTTCCGATTAGCTTTAATCGGTCAGGATGGTCAATTCAATCAACGGGCTTCCCGAGATCTCTGCTGGAGACGGGTCGCGGGCGATCACCGTGTAGTTGACGCCGGCTTCGAGTGCTAACGCACCGCCACTGTCGAACGCCACCACCGCCTTGTCTCCGGCAGCAGTGACAGTTACCCAGTAGTCTCCCGGTGTCAGCGCAATTTGCCCCGTGGTTGCGGGATAGGCGAGATCTGCAATGGCGGGTTCGGCATCGGCTATAACCCCGTCGGCAGTAAGATACACGTCGACCGGGATTTCGCCCGCCACAATGAACGCGCCGTGGATGACTTCAACTCTGGCGGCGGTGGCGATACTCCGGCGGTCATCATTGGTAACCAGGGCCTCGATCGAATTGGCCGCAAAGGATCCGATAGCGAGTACCGTATAACTTTCTGTCTGCGCAAGGGTCAGGTCAGCATCAATGGGCGCTATGCTGTTGTCCGCACTGGCCGCGACGACAACATTGTATGTCCCTGCGGGCACCTCGATGTCACCATAGGCACTGGCGCCGGGAAATTCCACGCCCGCGAGCACTGTCGTGCCATCTACAATCACGTCAACAGCGGGGGTATCGGCTGAATTGTGAACCACGCGTACAGCGGCACCCATGCCCGGATCAACAATTTCCGCCGCGCCTTCCGCGCCGGCAGCGAGCAGGTTGACCGGGTTACTCCCCACTTTGAACGTATTGTTGATCGCCAACACCAGAACTTCGGTTCCTGCGGCAAAACTCAGCGTTCCGCTGTCATAGACCACGACATCACTGCCATCGCCGGTAATCCTGACGCGATAGTCGGTGTCTGGCTCCAGCGCCAGAGGCCCAAGCGCATCACCGAAGCTGGCGTCGATGGGAGAAGAGCCTTCCAAAGGATCATCCGGCGCAGTGACGTAAATGTCGACATCGCCAGCCGCGGGAGCGGCGTGCATGACGGATACACGCACGTCAGTGATGTCGTCTTCAATCGCTACCGGGTCCAGCACCTTCGCCTTGATATTCAGATCACCATTGGCATCAAACAAGGTGTCGTAGGCGACGACGTCAGTCCTGACGCCCTCCTCCAGTGCAAGTTCCACAGGCCCAATGACGGTAACTTCAGAACCGTCCGGGAGCAGGCCTCTGACCTCGACCTCGATGGCGCCAGGGTCAGCGAAGGTCAGCAAACCGGAGCTTTGTTTGAACGCCACTCCCTCCAGGGCAAGCTCGCCATCTACATAAACGTTGACATCTGGTGCGTCCGGCCCGGCATGGGTCACCCGCAGTTGCGCGGGCTCCACCGCCGGGGCCGGCGGCGGAGGTGGCGGCGCCACCTGCGGCACAGAGGGACTGTCGGAGCTATCGCTGCAGCCAACGATGGTGGCCAGGACTGCCGCCAGGCAAAATCTTCGGGACGCATTCATGCTTGCTACCTCGTAGTTGGGGTTTTTAAAGCTACGCTCCGCTGATCAGGGCTGGATTAGCTACGTCAGTCCGATTACCGAGTGAATGCGGACAAAAATTGAACATGCACCCCTCGCTCCCGGGCACTGGGGGTTATTATGTTCATTTGCCAAGCAGCGGCCCCCCGGGCAGGAGCCATGACCACAACAATCTATCTTTTCCGCAACGATTTGCGCCTTACCGACCTGCCTGGCCTTGCCGCCGCGGCCGCCAACGGCCCGGTGCTGCCCGTTTTTATTTTGGATGAAGACAGCGCCGGAGAGCGGGCCCCAGGCGGTGCCAGCCGCTGGTGGCTGCACCACAGTCTGCTGGCCCTGGCTACCGATATAGAGGCAGCTGGCGGTCATCTGCTGCTGCGCCGTGGCGATACGGTACGCTGCCTGCGGGAACTGGCGGAGCGTAGCGGCGCCGGGGCTATCTACCTGTCCCGCAGCTACAGTCCCTGGGAGACCGCCCTGGAACAGAAGCTGCACAAAGAATTCAAAGATGTGGTTCACTTGAAGCGTTTCCCGGGGCAGCTGCTGCACGAGCCGGAAAATATCGCCAACCAGGCGGGAGAACCCTTCAAGGTCTTCACCCCGTTCTGGCGTCACTGTCGGCGCCAGGCCGATCCCGGCCAGCCCCTGAAGGCGCCGGCCACTGTTTCCTGGGCTCCGATCCCCGGCGCTTCCGACAAGCTCTCGGACTGGGCTCTGCTGCCCAGCAGACCAGACTGGGCTGCACACTGGCCGACACTGTGGACTCCAGGAACCAGGGGGGCTCGGCGTGCCCTGGAGCATTTCCTGCGCCACGCTATCGAAATTTACTCCAGTGGCCGCGATCACCCCGCAGAGGAGGCTACCTCGCGGCTGTCACCGCACCTGCGCTTTGGCGAGATTTCGCCGCGAGAGATCTGGCACAAGGCTCAAGCGTTCGCCGCCCGCAATACACAGCGGCAGTCGCAGGTCGACAAGTTCCTCAGCGAATTGGGCTGGCGCGAGTTCTCCTACCACCTGCTTTATCATTTCCCGACCATTCCCGAAAAACCGTTCAAGGCGCAGTTTGCTGACTTCCCCTGGCTCGGCTCCCGGGCTCAGCTACAGGCCTGGGAGCGCGGCCAGACCGGCTACCCGGTAGTGGACGCGGGCATGCGCGAACTCTGGGCCACCGGCTACATGCACAATCGCATCCGCATGGTGACGGCGTCCTTCCTCACCAAACACCTCCTGACCCACTGGCGCACAGGGGAACGCTGGTTCTGGGATACCCTGGTGGACGCGGACCCAGCCAGCAATACCTGTAGCTGGCAGTGGGTTGCCGGTAGTGGCGCCGATGCCTCCCCCTATTTCCGCATCTTCAACCCGGTCACCCAGGGCGAGAAGTTCGATGCCGGCGGCGCTTACGTGCGGCGCTGGGTACCGGAAATCGCCGGTCTGCCCGATCGCTATCTGCACCGGCCCTGGGAGGCTCCCGCCGAGGTGCTTTCCGCAGCAAACATCGTGCTCGGTAAAAGCTACCCTCTGCCCCTGGTTGACCACCGCGAGGCCCGGGAAGCCGCGCTTTCGGCCTACCAGCAAATCCGCAACGGGTAGGTCGGGCCGCGCAGGTCGGGCCACGCAGGCAGCACTGGAAATCCGCGCGCACAAGGTCGATACTACCAACTCACCCGGAGCCACAGTCCGGGCTCAGCCCATCAGATACGGAGCTTTGCCATGATTACTACCGCACGCCGGGCACTTTACCCCGCCATACTCCTCACTCTGGGTTTATCCGCGACCATCGCCCAGGCCGATATTACCGAGGTGGTTGACGCAGAGGGCAACAAGATGACCTTCGAATACGAAGGTGACCGGCTGCGAATCAACATGGACGGACAGGGCAGCTACATGCTGCTGCGCGACAACAGCATTTATGTCGTCACCGATCAGGATGGCGAAGTCATGGTCATCGATCTCAAGCAGACCATGTCCATGTTCGGCAACCTGGCAAAGTCAGCGGTCCCGGACATGGCGGATGTCAGCGTTGAATCCCTCGAGCCTACCGGGCGCAAGGAAACCGTGGCCGGAATCGACGGCGAGGTCTACCTGTTGAAGTTCGTGGATCATGAGGGCAAGCGTCAGGAAGCGGATCTGGTGCTGTCTCCCGATCGGCGCGCAGTAGGCTTCCGCGACGCCATGCACCGCATGGCGGGAAGCATGGGCGATCTGGTAGATCAGCAGGAGTCCTCTGACAAGCTGCAAAATCAGCTGGGCGCACGCAATCTCGGCGTCCTCCGCTACGGCTCCGATATGCGGGTAGCCGCGATCACCGAGACTAGAGTCGATGCAGCGCGCTTCGTCCTGCCAGCGGAACCCACCGACCTCTCGGGTCTCGGCGGCCTGCTTGGGGGCGGCGGCTCAGGCGGCGGCTTTATGTCCGGGATTCTGGGCGGTGGCGCCAGCGACACGCCGGAGAACGAGGACGAAGAGCCCGCAGCGAATCCGGTTGAAAACGCCGGCAAGGAGATCGGCAAGGCGTTTGGCAGGCTATTCGGCAACTGAGCGGCAGTTTTGCCGGAGAATGAACTGGCACCAACGGCGGCTTTAGGGCAAACTGCGCCCCTGATTTTACGAGGGAGTGCCGCCGCATGGCAAAAGAAGACCAGATCGAGATGGAGGGCGAGGTTATCGATACCTTGCCCAACACCACTTTCCGCGTGCAGTTGGAGAACGGCCACGTTGTGACCGCACACATTTCCGGCAAGATGCGCAAAAACTACATCCGCATCCTGACCGGAGACAAGGTGCGGGTTGAACTCACGCCGTACGATCTCAGCAAGGGCCGCATAACCTACCGCGAGCGGTAGGCTCCTCCCTTTCTAGGCCGGTTCGGCCTCGGTTTCCTCGACCAGTACTTCCAGCCCATCGTGCGCCTGATTCACGCGCACCTTCGCCACCCCGCCGGCCTGGGCCAGGGAACCGAATAACACCAGCTCAGCCAACGGCTTCTTGATGTGCTCCTGGATAACCCGCGCCATCGGCCGGGCACCCATATTGCGATCATAGCCCTTCTCCACCAGCCACAGCCGCGCATCCTCGTCTACGTCCAGGGTCACTCGCTTCTCATCGAGTTGCCCCTGCAATTCAGTGAGGAACTTGTCAACCACGGTGAGGATGATGTCCTCGCCCAGTGGCTCGAACTGCACGATGCTGTCCAGGCGGTTGCGGAACTCCGGTGTAAACAGACGGTTAATCGCCTCCATCCCGTCGGTGCTGTGATCCTGGGTGGTAAAGCCAATCGTGCGGCGGCTGATGCTCTCGGCGCCGGCATTGGTGGTCATCACCAAAATAACGTTGCGGAAGTCTGCCTTGCGGCCGTTGTTGTCGGTCAGGGCGCCGTGGTCCATGACCTGCAGCAGCAGGTTGAACACTTCCGGGTGGGCCTTCTCGATCTCGTCCAGCAGGATTACCGCATGCGGGTGCTTGGTCACGGCGTCAGTCAGCAGGCCGCCCTGGTCAAAGCCGACATAGCCCGGGGGCGCACCGATCAGGCGTGACACCGTGTGCCGCTCCATGTACTCGGACATGTCGAAGCGAATCAGTTCCAGTCCCAGCAGGCGCGCCAACTGGCGGGTCACCTCGGTCTTGCCCACCCCGGTAGGGCCGGCAAGCAGGAACGAGCCGATCGGCTTGTCACCAGAGCGCAATCCCGCCCTAGCCAGCTTGATGGACGTCGCCAGGCTGCTGATGGCGCGATCCTGGCCAAACACCACCATTTGCAGGTTCGTCTCGAGTTTTTGCAGGGTCTCTCGATCGTCCGAACTGACGGATTTCGGGGGAATCCGGGCAATTTTGGCCACCACGGCCTCAATATCCGCCACCCCGATCACCTTTTTCCGCTTCGAAGGCGGCTGCAACTGCTGGTAGGCGCCTGCTTCGTCGATGACGTCGATAGCCTTGTCCGGCAGGAACCGGTCGTTGATGTAGCGGGCCGACAGGTCGGTCGCCACCCGCAGCGCCGTGTTGGTATAGCGCAGGCCGTGATGCTCCTCAAAGCGCGATTTCAGGCCCTTGAGAATCTTGTAGGCATCGTCCGGTGTGGGCTCCATCACGTCGATCTTCTGGAAGCGGCGACTCAGGGCCTTGTCCTTGTCGAAAATACCCCGGTATTCCTGGAAGGTCGTCGAGCCAATGCAGCGCATCTTGCCCGAGGTGAGCAGCGGCTTGAGCAGGTTGCTCGCATCCATGACCCCACCGGAGGCGGCGCCGGCACCGATAATGGTGTGAATCTCGTCAATAAACAGGATCGCGCCCTCGCGCTTCTTCAGGTTGGCCAGCAGGCCCTTGAAACGCTTCTCGAAGTCCCCGCGGTATTTTGTCCCCGCCAGCAAGGCGCCCAGATCCAGCGAGTAGACCACGCTATCCTTGAGCATCTCCGGAACTTCGCCGTCCACGATCATCTTCGCCAGCCCTTCGGCAATGGCGGTCTTGCCCACCCCGGACTCTCCCACCAACAGCGGGTTGTTCTTGCGCCGGCGGGCGAGAATCTGGGCCACCCGCTCCACTTCCGGGATGCGCCCGATCAGCGGGTCAATGCGTCCGGCCCTGGCCTCCTCGTTGAGGTTAGTGGCGAAATTGTCCAGCGGGTTGCCCTCGCCTTCGCCCTCCTCCACCGCAGCGCCCTCGGCGCCCGGCGCACCGGGTTCGCCGCCCTCGTTGTCCTCGGATACCTTGGAGATGCCGTGGGTGATGTAGTTGACCACGTCCAGGCGGGCGATGCTCTGGGTCTTGAGAAAGTAGACCGCCTGGCTTTCCTGTTCGCTGAAGATCGCCACCAAGACATTGGCACCGGTGACCTCACTGCGGCCGGAAGACTGGACGTGAAACACCGCCCGCTGCAGCACGCGCTGGAACCCCAGCGTGGGCTGAGTTTCGCGCTCATCATTGTCTTCCGGAATCAGTGGTGTGGTGGCGTCTACGAACTCGACCAGATCGCCGCGCAGGGCCTTGATATCGGCCCCACAGGCCTTGAGAACGCGAATCGCGTCATTGTTGTCCAACAGTGCCAGCAACAGGTGCTCCACCGTCATGAATTCGTGCCGTTTACCCCGCGCCTCCCGAAATGCCTCGTTCAGCGTCAGTTCCAGGTCTTTGCTCAGCATACCTTACCACTCCCGGGCTCTTAGCCCTCCGATGCCTCGATTTCGCATAACAACGGGTGCTGGTTCTCCCGCGCGTACTGATTGACCTGGGCCGCCTTGGTCTCAGCGATGTCTCTTGTGTATATACCACATACACCCTTGCCCTTGGTATGGACTGTCAGCATGACATGGGTTGCCTGCTCGCGGTTCATGCGGAAGAACACTTCCAGCACCTCGACCACGAATTCCATGGGCGTGTAGTCATCATTCAGCAGAATCACTTTGAACAGCGGCGGCTTCTTGAGTTCCGGTTTGGACTCCTGCAACGCCAATCCGCCATCGCTGTCACGCCGCTCATCGCCGGCGGACAACCGCCAGTGACCGACTACGGGTACCTCGTTCACAAACTTCCTCTCACGTTGGGCCATGGCTAGATAGTGGATATGGGCTCATTATAAGTCAATTCAAGGTTGCGTGGCGGCGGCGGGCCACCCTATGGGCTGGCAACCCATCACGTGAGGTGGCGGTAGGGCCGTCGCGATCCGAGCACGCCAAGCATCGCTATAGGCGGAGAAGGAGCCGTGTGCGTTGCGGGGCTTTCCGAGACCGTTGAGCGCATGGATGCGCGATACGAGCCTACATGGAGAGCCCACCCCGCTTTATCGGGTGTGTACTTGCGGCGTGTCCCGGAAAGCCCCGGAGCGCATGCGGCCCGGCTTACGAAGTATCGTCACCGCCAGGGGTGCCACAAAAAAAGGCCCGTGTCACCACGAGCCCTTTAAGGTCACTCCGCCAACGGAGTCACATATTGTCGATCAATTTCTGACCAAACTCAGAACAGCTCACCAGAGTAGCCCCCTCCATCAGACGCTCAAAGTCATAGGTTACCGTGCCGTTCTGAATGGCGCCGTTCATGCCCTTGATGATCAGGTCGGCGGCCTCGTTCCAGCCAAGGTGGCGCAGCATCATTTCCGCGGACAGGATCAGGGAGCCCGGGTTGACCTTGTCCTGGCCGGCGTACTTGGGCGCGGTGCCGTGGGTTGCCTCGAACAGGGCGATGGTGTCGGACAGGTTGGCGCCGGGGGCAATGCCGATGCCGCCGACCTGGGCGGCCAGCGCGTCGGACAGGTAGTCACCATTCAGGTTCAGGGTGGCAATGACGCTGTAGTCCGCGGGGCGGGTCAGGATCTGCTGCAGCATGGCGTCGGCAATGACGTCCTTGACGACGATATCCTTGCCGCTGTTCGGATTCTTGAACTTCACCCAGGGGCCGCCGTCAAGCAGTTCGCCGCCAAATTCCTGCTGGGCCAGTTCGTAGCCCCAGTCGCGGAAGGCACCTTCGGTGAACTTCATGATATTGCCCTTGTGCACCAGGGTCACGGAGGGCAGGTCCTGGTCGATCGCGTACTGGAAGGCCTTGCGCACCAGACGCTTGGTGCCTTCTTCGGAGACCGGCTTGATGCCGATGCCCACTTCCTGCGGGAAGCGGATCTTGGTGGCACCCATTTCCTTGATCAGGAAATCCACGACTTTCTGCGCTTCCGGGGTGCCCGCCTGGTATTCGATACCGGCGTAGATGTCTTCAGAGTTCTCGCGGAATATCACCATGTTGCAGGCGCCGGGATCCTTCACCGGCGAGGGTACGCCTTCGAACCAGCGCACCGGGCGCAGGCAGGTGTACAGGTCCAGTTCCTGGCGCAGGGCCACGGTGAGGGAGCGGAAACCGCCGCCCACCGGGGTTGTCAGCGGGCCCTTGATGCCCACGGAGTATTCCTTGATGGCCTCCAGGGTCTCTTCCGGGAACCAGTCGCCGTCGTAGAGTTCGGCCGCTTTTTCGCCGGTATAGATTTCCATCCAGGAAATCTTCTTTTTGCCACCGAAAGCCTTCTCGACTGCAGCGTCTACCACGTTGATCATGACCGGGCTGATATCCACGCCGATGCCGTCGCCTTCGATGTAGGGAATGATCGGATTATTGGGGACGTTCAGGCTGAAGTCGTCGTTGACGGTGATCTTTTCACCGGTCGTCGGCACCTGGATATGCTTATAGCCCATAGATTGTTCTCCGTAGATGTGGGTCCATTGAATCTCGGGGTGCGGTATCCTTGCAGGATGCCCCTTGAAAACGGCGCCCAGTGTATCAGGTTTCCTGCTATTTCTGGTTTACCGCGGGCAGTTTTTTGGCCGCGCCACGGAGTTAGGATGGCTTCACTAATTCTCCTCAATAAGCCTTTCCAGGTGCTGAGCCAGTTCAGTGACCGGGAGCATGTGGGAGCCCGCTCCCAGAGGACTACACTCGCGGACTATCTGCAGGCGCCGGGTTTTCGCGTCGCCGGGCGTCTGGATTACGACTCGGAGGGTCTGCTGCTGCTGACCGACGACGGCCAACTTCAGCAGCAGATTGCCAATCCGCGCCACAAGCTGTGGAAAACCTACTGGGTGCAGGTCGAAGGCAGCGCAGACGACGCCGCACTGGCCAGCCTGAAAAACGGCGTGGAACTCAAGGACGGCCGTAGCTTGCCCGCCAGGGTACGCCGGATAGCGGAGCCAGAGGGTTTGTGGCCCCGCCACCCACCGGTGCGCCGGCGCCTGACGGTTACCGACAGCTGGCTTGAACTCAGTATTCGCGAAGGCCGCAACCGTCAGGTCAGACGCATGACCGCGGCGGTCGAGTTGCCTACATTGCGCCTGATCCGCTGCCAGGTCGGCGACTGGACCCTGCAGGGCATCGCGCCTGGGGAACTCCGGCGGCTAACGGTGCACCGCCCTGCCCCGAAACCCGCCGCCGGGAAAGGCAGGCCGGCAACGCGCTCCCGGAGAACTCAGCAATGACCCCCTGGTATGCCCACGTCACCGTCGCCACCGTTGTCGAGCGAGACAGCCACTATCTGCTAGTGGAAGAGCGTGACAAAGGCAGCGGCCGAATCGTCTTCAACCAACCCGCGGGGCATCTCGAGCGGGGCGAATCGCTGCAGCAGGCAGCCCTGCGGGAAACCCTGGAAGAAACCGGCTGGACCGTGTCTCTGGAGGGCGTGCTGGGACTGGCGTTGTACACCGCGCCGAACAACGGCGTGACCTACTACCGCACCACTTTTTGTGCACGCGCTCTTGAGCCCCGGACCGGGGTGGAGCTGGACCCCGACATCCTCGCCGTACACTGGCTGGATTACGAGGCAATCCTGGCCAACTCTGCTAGAATGCGCAGCCCGCTGGTGCTGGCCGCTGTCGAGCAGCACCGCAGTGGGCTCCGTTACCCCCTGGATCTGATTGCACCGCCATGAGTCTCAATGCAGCCACCACAGTGATCGTCGGCATGTCCGGCGGCGTCGACTCCTCCGTCGCCGCGCTGCTGCTCAGGGAGCAGGGCTTCCGGGTGGAAGGCCTGTTCATGAAGAACTGGGAGGAGGACGACGGCACGGAGTACTGCACTGCAAAGCAAGATTACGCGGACGCCCAGGCCGTAGCCGACAAACTCGGGATCACCCTGCACGGCGCCAACTTTGCCGCCGAATACTGGGATCAGGTATTTGAACACTTTCTAGCGGAATATCGCGCCGGGCGCACACCCAACCCGGACATTCTCTGCAATCGGGAAATCAAGTTCCGCGCTTTCCTCGACTATGCACTGATGCTGGGCGCCGACTGCATCGCCACCGGCCACTATGCCCGCCGGGGTGACAGCGAAGGCAAGGCTACCTTGCTGCGCGGACTCGACAGCAACAAGGACCAGAGCTACTTCCTGCACGCTGTTGGCCATCGTGAGTTGGCGCAGTCCCTGTTCCCGGTTGGCGACATCGACAAGCCAGAAGTGCGCGCGCTGGCACAGGAGCGCGGCCTGGCAACGCACAACAAAAAAGACTCGACGGGCATCTGTTTTATCGGCGAACGCCGCTTCAGGGATTTCCTGCAACAGTATCTGCCGGCGCAGCCGGGAGAGATCCACAGCATCGAAGGCGAGGTCCTCGGGCACCACCAGGGTCTGATGTATCACACCATCGGCCAGCGTCAGGGCCTCGGCATCGGCGGTCTGGCCAAACACGACGACGCCCCCTGGTATGTCGTCGCCAAGGACCTGGAGCACAATGTACTGCTGGTCGCCCAGGGCAATGACCACCCGGCCCTGTTCAGCAACACGCTGCGAGCCGGCCAGCTCTTCTGGATCGCCGGTGAAGCGCCGACGCTGCCGCTGCGTTGCACCGCCAAGGTCCGCTATCGGCAGGAAGACCAGGCCTGTGCGGTAACAGTCGAGGGTGACGGCTGCCGGGTCGCGTTCGACGCCCCGCAACGAGCGGTCACGCCCGGCCAGTCAGTGGTTTTCTACAGCGGCGAACGCTGTCTTGGAGGAGGCATCATTGAACGCACCGATTGAGGCGGGCCAGCCCCGGCGCAGCACGCTGGACGAGCAAACCATTGCCCTGGCGGGCGTGGTCCAGGCCGCGCGCCTGGTAGACCAGGTGTCGCGCACCGGTTCCTGCCCGCCGGCTTTTCTGCAGGCGTCCCTGAACAGTCTGTTTGCGTTTGATACTGACAGCGTTGAGGCTATCTACGGCGGCCTGCCGGGGACCAAGCTGGGCCTGGATACCCTGGCCATGGTCCTGCACAACCAGCAACAGCCTGAGCACAGGGACATGGTGCGTTACATATTCAATCTGCTTTACCTGGAGCGCAAATTTGCCTCAGACCCGGCCATGATGGCCGTTGTGCGCTCGCGCCTTGAGCATGCCAGCTTCCGGGCCGAGCATTTTGCCGCCCATGCCAATGACATCTGCCACAGCGTGTCGGGTATTTACCAGGACACGCTCAGCAACCTGAAATTCCGCATCAAGGTCAGCGGCAGCGCCCAGCACCTGCAGAACCGCCAGAGTGCGGATACCATCCGTGCCCTGCTGCTGGCGGGCGTTCGCGCGACCTTTCTCTGGCGCCAACTTGGCGGCCGCCGCTGGAAGCTGGTGCTGCAACGTCGGGCCATCGGCCAGCGAGCGCAACAGCTGTCCCGCGAACTGGACGTGATTTAACATTACCCAAAAGATATTTTTGGAGCACAGCATGGACCTCACTGCCCTCACCGCGGTATCACCCATAGACGGACGCTACGGCGCCAAGACCGCCGGCCTGCGTGAGGTCTTCAGCGAGTTCGGCCTGATCAAGCGCAGGGTACTGGTGGAAGTGCGCTGGCTGCAGCAACTGGCGCGAATGCCGGCCATCGCCGAGGTCCCGGCGCTTTCGCCGGCGGCCACCGCCCTGCTGGATGAGATCGCTACCGGTTTCAGCGCCACTGACGCGCGCCGCATCAAGGACATCGAAGCCACCACCAATCACGACGTCAAGGCGGTGGAATATTTCATCAAGGAGCGCTTTGCCGGCAACGCCGAGCTGGAGGCGATCTCTGAGTTCGTGCACTTCGCCTGCACCTCCGAGGACATCAACAACCTGTCCCATGCACTGATGCTGCGCGATGGCATGGAGCAGGTGCTGCTGCCGGCCAAGCGCCAGCTGCTGGCAGCCCTGACCGAACTGGCGACGGCCCACGCTGACGCCGCCATGCTGTCCCGGACCCACGGCCAGACCGCGAGCCCCACCACCATGGGCAAGGAAATTGCCAACGTGGTGGCACGCCTGCGCCGGCAACTCAGCCAGCTGGAGAACATGGACTACCTGGGCAAGATCAATGGTGCGGTGGGCAACTACAACGCCCACCTCTCGGCCTATCCCGAGGTGGACTGGCAGGGTAACGCCGAGTCCTTCGTCCACGGCCTGGGGCTGACCTGGAACCCCTACACCACCCAGATTGAACCCCATGATTACATGGCCGAACTGTTCGACGCCGTCGCCCGCTTCAACACCATCCTGCTGGATCTGGACCGGGATATCTGGGGCTACATCTCTCTGGGCTATTTCAAGCAGCGTACCGTAGCCGGCGAAGTGGGCTCCTCGACCATGCCACACAAGGTCAATCCGATCGACTTCGAAAACTCCGAGGGCAACCTCGGCCTCGCCAACGCCGTGTTTCAGCACCTCGCGGCTAAGCTGCCGGTCAGCCGCTGGCAGCGGGACCTGACCGATTCCACGGTGTTGCGCAATATGGGGGTGGGTTTCGGCTATAGCCTGATCGCCTACGAGGCAAGCCTCAAGGGCATCGGCAAGTTACAGCTCAACGAAGCGCGCCTGGCCGCGGACCTGGACCAGAGCTGGGAGGTGCTGGCGGAGCCCATTCAGACCGTGATGCGCCGCTACGGTATCGAAAAGCCCTACGAGAAGCTCAAGGAGCTGACCCGCGGCCAGGCCATGAACCGGGAGACCCTGGAGCAATTCATCAACGGCCTGGCGCTGCCCCGGGAGGCCCGCGAGCAGCTGCTGGCGCTGACTCCAGCCAGCTACACCGGCAATGCGGCCGCCCAGGCCCGTGCCATTCGCAAGGACTAGCGGCGCCATGCTGGTGCTGGACCAGACCGAATTCCTCGCCCGTTACTGGCAGCGGGAACCGCTACTGATTCGCGCCGCGGTGCCGGATTTCAAAGCGCCAGTGAGCGCCGAGGAACTGGCGGGGCTGGCCATGGAACCGGAGGTGGAGTCGCGCATAGCCGAATGCCGCGGGGACCCGGCAACCGCCGCTGCCTGGCAGCTGGAGCACGGCCCCTTCCCCGCCAGCGCCTTCGACCGCCGCTATCCCTGGACCCTGCTGGTGCAGGGGGTTGACCAGCTGCTGGACGAAGTCGCGGCATTGCGCTCGCTGGCGTCCTTCATACCCGGCTGGCGCATCGACGATATCATGGTCAGCTATGCCAGCGACGGCGGCGGCATCGGCCCGCACTATGACCTCTACGACGTTTTCCTGCTGCAGGGCGAGGGCGAGCGCAGCTGGCGCGTCGGCCAGCGTTGTGACGACAACACGCCGCTGCTGCCGCACCCCGAGCTGAAACTCCTCGCGGAGTTCGACTGCCAGGCGGAATACACCCTGCGCTGCGGCGACGTGCTGTACATCCCGCCCGGCGTTGCCCACTGGGGTATTTCCCGCGGAGACTCCACCTGTTTCTCCATCGGCTTTCGCGCGCCGCGCCTGGCGGACCTGCTGTCGCGCTGGGTGGACGCACGTTTGGAGCAGTTGCCTGTCAGCACGCTGCTGCGTGATGCAGGGCGTGGCCCCGTCGGCGCCCCCGGTGAAATCATCCGCGCCGATGTCGACAATGTGCTGCAGCAGCTGCGGGAACTGCTCACGGTCCGCACGGACAACAGCTGGTTCGGGGAGTTGGTGACCGAGACAGAGGCTGAGCCCCCCGCTGGCCCCGAGCTGCGGCAGATGCGCTCAGCCCTGCACACCGCAGGCTGCGAGGCGCGCCTGGCAGCGGGTACCCGGGTTGCCTGGCAGGCGCTGGACCAGGGTATTCGGGTGTTTGCCAATGGCAATAGCCACTTGTTTGGCCTGCAGGTGCGGGAACCGCTCGTTACGCTCTGCGCAGACGAAGTGCTGCTATTGCCCGCAGACAACGGCTATGCCGAATTGCTGGAGTTTCTCATGCGGGAGGGGACTCTTGAAGTGAGCGGGCCGATAACGAACTGATCACAGTCCATCAGAACTTGAGCAATTACCCGTCCAGTACAAGGTCATCCAAAAACTCAGAAGCCGGATCAACACTATCGCAGGCCATGCTATTTACTGCCTTTCTTCATTGAATCGCGGGTCAGGATCCCGTTGAGCCCCAAGTTGATATAGTAGTTGCTGCGACCCTTTTTCTGCTTGTGCAGAAACCCACCTTCGGTGAGGGCATCCAGATATCTGGTGGCGGTGAGTCGTGATACCTTGAGGTCGCGCTCGATAAACTCGATTTTGGTATAGGGGTGGGTAAAGAGGTTGTTGATCAGGTCCTGGCTGTAGAATTTGTAACTGGCGCGGATACTGTGCTTGGCCTCCTGCAGCGCGACGCGGATGGCCTGGATGGTTTCAATGGTGTCGCCGGCAGTAGCCTCGACGGCTTCCAGCATGTAGTAAACCCACTCTTCCCAGGCATCCCGGTCGCGCACGGCTTGCAGCAGCCGATAGTAGTCGGGCTTGGTCTGGACGATGTGGCGGCTGAGGTACAGCACGGGGATATTCAGCAGGCCCTGTTTGACCAGGTACAGCACATTGATAATACGGCCGGTGCGGCCGTTGCCGTCGTAGAAGGGGTGAATGCTTTCGAACTGGTAGTGAATCAGCGCCATTTTGATCAGGGGATCGACATCGTACAGTGCATCGTCGTTGATAAAGCGCTCCAGATCGCTCATCAGGGCAATGATAGTATCGGGGTTCTGGGGCGGGGTATAGACGATTTCACCGGCGCTGTCTTTGAGGGCTGTGCCAGGTAACTTGCGCAGGCCTGCGTTGTTCTGTTCCAGCTCAGCCTGGATCTGGAGAATGTGGTTGGTGGTGAGCAGTCCTGTGCGCTTGACCTGCTGAAAACCGGCCTGCAGCGCCTGACGATAGCGCAGCACCTCCTTGGCGGCGACATTACTGGCCTGTGGAAACAGGTCGTCCTGATAGAGATCGTCGTGGGTGGTGACGATGTTCTCAATGGCGGAGCTGTCCTTGGCCTCCTGTGTGCCCAGGGTATTGATCAGTATGCCCTGGTTGGGGATCGCGGCCGCCACGCCCTTGAGTTCGGCCAGTTTGCGGCTGGCGAGAGCCAGTTTTTTGAGCATCGCCGGGGTTTCGAAGCGCTGCAGGGGTAAGCCTTCCAGTGGAGGTAGGGCGGGATCGATCATAGGTGTACCCCCACAACAAAAACATGTATAGAAAAGTGCATATTTCTATACATATAGACAGAGACTTGTGTATTTGTCACGGCTTTTCTATACAGATGCTGACCGTTCGCCGTGCCACCCCGCTAGTGGCAGCTCCAAAAAGGGGTTGCTCACATCTTCGCCTGCGCCATCGTTTAGGTCGTTTTTTGATCAATGATAGCGGAGTAGCGTCTCCGCAGAAACTCCCCTGGAATCCGACCTTATTGGGATGCGGGCCCGGCACCCGAACCCTGTTGCTATCGGCATCAGGGGCCTCGCTGCGGGCAATCCAAACAGTGATGAAGGCGCTGCAGAGGAAAGCGCTGATCAACTCGCGAGCACCAGTTCCCGTGGCTATAATCTCCACACATGAGCCAGAACCGGCGAGAACATGATGTCCACAGCTTCCACAACCTCATTGCAACTGCGCATCGCCGACTGGTCGCAGGACCGGGAAATTTTGCGCGCCCTGCGGGAGCAGGTTTTTATTGTCGAGCAGGAGGTACCGCGGGAAATCGAGTGGGACGGACGCGACGAGGAGGCACTGCATGTGCTGGGGACCCTGAACGGCCTGCCGATCGCCTGTGGGCGTCTATTGCCCGAAGGCAAGATCGGTCGAATGGCGGTACTGACACCGCACCGGGGCCAGGGCTATGGCGCCGCAGTTCTGCAGGCCCTGGTGGCGGCCGCCCGGGAACAGGGGTTGACCGAGGTTTACCTCCACGCCCAGCAACACGCAGCCGATTTTTACGTTCGCTTCGGTTTCGAGCCTGAAGGGGAGCCCTTCGCGGAGGCCGGCATTGCGCACATCACAATGCGCCAGCAGCTGCAACCGCGACCGGGTACTGTCTACGCCGCCGGCATCGAGTATCCGCACCCCTTTGTCGCCTGGGCCAAGGCCCTGGCGGCAGACGCCTCGCGGGAAATCTGCGTGCTCAGCCCCGACCTGGACCACCGCGCCTTCGACAACCGGGAGTTTGCCGACGCCCTCAGCGCACTGGCCCGGCGCTCGCGCCAGTCCCGGGTGCGGATTCTGGTCAGCGACTATCGCCCGATGGTGCAGCGCGGCCATCGCCTGCTGGCCCTGGCCCGGCGTCTGCCATCTTCGATAGTGCTGCAACAGCTGGACGAGCACCCGGACTGGAAAGGGGAAACCCTGGTGATCAAGGATCGCAGCGGCGTGCTGTGCAAACCGGCGGAAGCAGACAAGGCGGCCTTTTGCGAACCGGACTCCCGCGCCCGAACTGAACGCTACCTGGAGCTGTTCGAGGAGCTGTGGCGCCACAGCGCCCCACACATCGAGTTTCGCAGCGTACCGCTGTAATCAGAGAAAACTGGGGAGCGCTATTTCGCGATACTGGCACCCAGCCAGCGCTGGGTGACCACGCCGGCGGTCATTGAGCCATTCACGTTGAGCGCAGTGCGCGCCATGTCAATTAACGGCTCGATGGAAATCAGCACCGCCGCCACCGTCACCGGGAACCCCATGGCCGGCAGCACGATCAGCGCGGCGAACGTTGCCCCGCCACCCACACCCGCCACGCCGAAGGAGCTGATGGCAATCACCCCAATCAGTCCCGCCATGAAATCCAGGGCCAGGGGATCCAGCCCCATGGACGGCGCAATCATCACCGCCAGCATCGCCGGATAGATCCCGGCGCAGCCGTTCTGGCCGATGGTCGCGCCCAGGGTGGCCGAGAGATTGGCGATCGGTGTCGCCACCTGCAGCGACTCGACCTGGGTCTCCACATTCAACGGAATGGTCGCCGCGGAACTGCGCGAGGTGAACGCGAACGCCAGCACCGGCCACACCGCCTTGAAATACGCGGGCAGGCCAATACCATGCAGGAACAGCAACGCCGCGTGGATCACAAACATGATGGCAATCGCCAGATACGAGGCGACCACGAAGGACAAGAGTGTGGCGATATCACCGGCGTCCGAGCTCGCCACCACACCACCAATCAGCGCGAGAATACCGTAGGGTGTCAGCGCCATCACCAGATGCACCAGCCGCATGATGATCAGGCGCAGGCTTTCCACGAAGCTTTCAATCTGTGCTCCACGCTCCGGATTGTCCCGGGCGACCCCCAGCGCCGCAATGCCGAACAGGATACCAAACAGCACCACCGCAATGATCGACGTGGGCCGGGCCTCGGTCAGGTCATGGAATATATTGGCAGGCACAAAACGCACCAGCACCTCGGGCAGGCTGAGGCCGGCCACGGTTTCGTAGCGCTGGGACAGGGCCTCGGCAGAAGCCATTTCGCGCGCGCCCTGGGTGATACTGTCTGCCGTAAGGCCGAATGCACTGGCCACCAGAATGCCCACGAGCGCCGCGACCATGGTGGTGGCGATCAGGACCCCGACCACAGAGCCACCTATGCGGCCCAGATCCGCCACCTCGCGCATTTTCAATACCGCTGCGATCATCATCACCAGCACCAGCGGCATGATGATCATGCGCAGCAAGCTGATATAGCCGCTGCCGACAATACCGGTCCAGGCCAGCGTCTCGGTCACGGCTTCGGCCTGGACGCCGTACACCAGCTGCAAGCCCAGCCCATAGAACACACCGGCCGCCAGCCCCGCCAGGATCTGGCGCGACAACTTCCAGCCGCGCCGGCGCAGGTGGAACAAGAGCGCGCAGAGGGCGAGGAATACCATCAGGTTGATCACGGGGTACATGCGAGGGTTCCTGGTTCAGGTCAACATCAACCTGTAACAGTAACGACTCCTCGGCCCTGGCGCCAGCAGGAGCCCAAGAACGATGGTTCAGAGCCCTGTCAGAATATCGAAGCCGACATTGCTGGCACTGTAGCGATCGCCGTCGCTGTCATCCCAATACGCCTCGCTGGTGGGTGTTTCGTAAAACCGGTAGGTCACCAGCGTGCCTTCACCGTCCAGGCTCATTCGCCGCAGCTCCTGACTGCGGCGGTTGTCCAGCAGGTCGTGACCCAGGAGCTGGTCGAGGCGGGCATTGGCAATGGCCATGCCACCGCCGTGACGGGGCTGGTGCCGGTAGTAGGGCTGTTCGCGGGTGGGCTTGCCCAGCGCTCCCAGCAATTGCTGGCTATCGAGGTCGATCTCGATACCGTCCTGGGCAACGCCCAGGCGCAAGCCGGTGGCCACGTTGCCCGTGTCCGGCGCAAACTGCGCGTCCCGTGCGTCCAGCAGCACGACACTGCCGCTGCCCACAACTCTGCCACGCCCACTCTGCAGGTCCACCACCAGCGCCGTGTCCTCATCGACACCAAAGCCGGCGGGCGCTCCGGTGGCTGCCATGGCGCGTACCAGTCGCCCCAAGCGCGCTTTGCGATCGAAGTGCTGATCGACGATTCCGGCAGTAAAAAAACCCAGTCCCGGCATCAGGCTCAGACGGCCACTGTCCTGTTCTTCGGTGGCGGCATAGCCCGCAGCCAGGGGCTGGGTGAGCGCGGTAAAGCTGTCGCCGCCCGCGATCATGTCCCGACTCATCATCGCCGCACCCGCGCTGGTACCGCCCAGCACGGCCCCGGCGGCCAGGCGTTCGTGCGCTAGACGCAGCAGTGGCGACATGGTGCCGTCACTCTTGCGCAGGCTGTTGACGATGCGAACCTGGTCGCCTCCGGTGAACCAGAAGCCGGCGGCGTCGGCCACCCCGGCCACGAGATCCGCATCCCAGGCGTTCTCCGCCCAGCTACTCTCGTCCACCGTAGTGGTGACAGGATCATCCAGCACCGCCAGCGGGAAGATAACCAGTCGTTCCGGTGCCACGCCGTAGGCTTCCAGCGTCGCTGCAAAGCGGCCGGCGCTGGTCGCCGCCTGGCCGCTGGCCACGGGCACGATCACCACCGGACCGGTTATCGGCAATCTTTCAATAAATGCTTGGTGCACGGCCGCGTTATCCGGACGCAGGGCGCCACCAACGATCACCAGACTGCCCTTTGCAGCTGTCGCTGCCGGGGGTGTCGATGTCACTGGCGGCGCTCCCCCCAGGACCGGCTGCGCCAGGCCCGGGAGCAGAACAAGCAGGAGGATTCGCCAGTAGCGCATCGGCATTACTCCTAGAAGCTGTGGGTGTAGCGCAAGGTCAGGAAGCGACCCATGGCATCGTGGTTGATGTAGTCCACGTTGGACGACAGACCCAGAACCCTTGGCGGTTCGCGATCAAACAGGTTGCGTACCGACAGCGACAGATTGCTGGCATCGTTGAAGTCGTAGCCGAGGCTCATATCCCAGACAGTCCAGGAGGGCACATCCACGCGCGCGTCCGCTGGCAGGCCCACGGCTGCCAATGTCCGCGGCGCCGGGTCATCGCGATAGCCGTCGGTGTGGCGTACGCCGAGGCTGACGCGCCAGGCATCGACGCGATAGCGGAGGCGGGCATTGGCCAGCAACTCCGGATAGCGGAAATCGCCAGCCTCATCGATCACCGGTGAGGCGTCCGAGGCCTGGCGTTCGAATTCCAATAGATAGGTAATATCGGCGGTGAGGGTGAGAGTACCCGGGCCGGCATCCAGGATCTGGGTGTAGGTCAGGTCCACACCCTGGACATCCTCGAAGCCCAGATTGGTCAGCTGGAAGTGGGCGTCGACCACGAAGCCATTGACCACCTCCAGACCCGGCGCACCGGTGGCCAGCTCGCCCTCCCCTACGACCGCGAATTCGCCAGCCAGGGCACGTCGGATAAAATCATCTTCATCGATACCGATCACGTTCTCGTAGCTGATATTCCAGTAGTCGAAGGTGATGTCGATGTTGTCAGTCGGGGTAATCAGCATCCCCAGACCCCAGGTATCCGCCTCTTCCGGCTGGAGGTCGTCGTTGGAGACGTCCTCCGAGAGCAGGGATTCACCACTGGCCCCGGCGTCACCCCCACAGGCTCCGGGCGTTTCCCGACAGTCCACGGTGTAGGAGCTGAGCAGCGTACCGGCGCCTACCTGGGCCAGCGAAGGAGCACGGAAGGACGTCGAATAGTTGCCGCGGAACACCAGGCTCTCCAGCGGCTGATAGCGCAGCGACACCTTGGGATTGAAGTCGCTGCCGAAGCTGTCGTAATCGTCGTAACGACCGGCCAGCTGCAGGTCGAGAGTGTCCGTCAGGGGAATATAGAATTCCGCGAACAGGGCCCACTGGTCGCGCTCGGCGTCGGCGGAGGTGGAGCTGAAGCCGAGGATCGGCTCCGGGTTGAAGGTGGTTGCCACTGCCACCCCCGCCGGCGTATCCCGAACCTCCTCCCGTCGCCACTCACCGCCAACGGCCAGCTGCACGGGGCGGCCGTTGAAATCGAATACCGGCCCCGAGGCGACCGCATCCAGCGCGAACAGCTCTGACTTGCCGTTGCGCTCCGCGGTGGTGCGAATCGCCTCATCAATCCCGTCGGCCTGCTGCGTCTGGCCGCCAAAGGGGTTGTACCACAGGGTGGTCTTGCCCTGGTCCTCGCAGGTGTCGCCGATGAAGCTGGCACTGGGACGCACCAGGTTCACATTCCAGCGCTCCACCCGGCTGCCGTCAGTGCAAAGATTGCCCAGGTTGGCGTCGTAGAAGGCCTCCGAAACCACCAGGCCGCTGATACCGCGCTGGGTGGATTCGTTGCGGCCGTAGGTCAAGGCTGACTCCAGCTGCCACCCGGCGCTCAGATCCATCTCGATACCGGATACCAGGCGCAGGGTTTCGGACTCCACGTTGACCGCCCGCGGCTCCGGGAACTTGCCCCAGGCGAAGATGGGGAAGCCGTAGAAGTCGCTGAACTCTTCGAGGCCTTCAAAGCTGCCCTCTTCCACCATGTCCTCAACCAGGGCCTGGGGCCATAGTGGACTCTCGGGATCGATAGGTGCGCGCGAGAAGTTGGCGGGGGAGCTGGTGCCGTTGGAATCGGTTTTCTGGTAGATCGCCTCATTGAACCAGCGGAAACCGTCGCGGGGCGTAAACTCATAGGTGAGCATGCCACCGATGCTCTCGTACTCGTCGAGCACCGAGACAAAACGGTTGTTGTTGACCTCACAGAACTCGCCCAGGTTGCCGCTGCCGAAGTCCTCCGCAGCGCAGCCACCATCCCCTGGCTCCTCGGTCTGGTCGAAGAACATGAAGAAAAGGTCGTTGAAGGATGGGTGGAAGCCCTGCTGGCTGGGCCGCACCGAATCGCGACTGACCGCGCGGTCGCGGGCAAAGGTGGCGGAGCGGTCGTAGTAGTCGACCAGTGCCATCACATGGTGGCGCTCGTTGCCGGCGCCCGCGAGGAAATTGAGATTGCGGCGGCTGTCATCGGTGCTTTCCCAGGAATCGCCGTAGGAGCCCGAAACCTCGACGCCCTGGAAGTCCCGGCGCAGGACGTAGTTCACCACGCCGGCAACCGCATCCGCCCCGTAGGTGGCTGAGGCGCCGTTGGGCAGGATTTCGATTCGCTCAATGGCGGCGGCCGGGATCGAGTTGATGTCGATGAATGAGGCCTGGCCGTTGGCGAAGGCGCTGACAGAGGCGCGGCGCCCGTTGATCAGGGTCAGGGTGGAGCCGGTGCCGAGACCACGCAGGGAGACCGAGGAGGCACCCACCGGGGTATCTCCCGAAAGTGCACCCGCGGTGGAGGTGGAGAACGTACCTGTGCCGCCCCCGGTCACCGTCAGATCCTGCATCAGCTCGCCAATGCTTTCCGCTCCGGACTCGAGAATATCGTCCCGATTGATCTGGATCGCCTGCACCGCGCCCTTCAGGTCAAGGCCCTTGATGTGCGTCCCGGTTACCAGCACCTCTTCCAGCGCTGGTGACGTGGACTGGGCATGGACGGGAAAGGTCAGCGCTGCCGCAGCGAGACCGCAGGCAATGGCGAGGGGACGATGGCGCAGGTGTCGGGGTAGTCGATGCATGGTAGTGCTCTCCGGAAAGTCAGGATTGAACGGTAATGGGGGTAACGGTGAGGATGGCGTCCCGCAAGAGCCATTGGCCCCGGCACATGACATCGTCCAGCCGCCCGGTGTCAGGGTCGAACAGCAGCATATCGGCGTCCGCACCAGCGCTGATGCAGCCCTTGCGCGCAAGCCCGAGGGCGCGGGCGGGGTTGCTGGTCATGGCCGCCAGCACCGGTTCGAACGTTGGCCAGCCGCGCCTGACC
>JBGTGB010000093.1:0-3090 GCA_041746975.1 Haliea sp.
GCCAGGACTGTCTGGCCATAGGCCAGGCCCGCCAGGGTGGCGGTGTCGAAGAACGAGAAGGGGTGGAAGGGGTTGCGCTTGATACCGCAGCGCTCCACCGCCGCATTGACAAAGCCCGCATCAAAATGGGCGTTGTGACCCACCAGGATGGCGCGGTTGCAGCTCTGGTCGCGGACTTCCTTGCGCACCACCTTGAAGAGCTCGTCCAAGGCCTCCGCCTCGTCGATCGCCTCACGGAACGGGTGCCAGGGATCGATGCCAGTGAAGTCCAGGGCCGCCTGCTCAATGTTGGCGCCCTCGAAAGGCTTCACGTGGAAACTGAAGGTTCGGTGCACCCCCAGATTCCCGTCCTCGTCCATCCGCACAATAGTGGCTGCTATCTCCAGGATGGCGTCAGTGGTGGCGACAAAGCCACCGCACTCGACATCGACGACCACCGGCAGGAAGCCGCGAAAGCGGTCCCGGATACGCTGCCCGGTGGCTTCAGTCAAACTGCGGTGTCCTGGTCGAGTACCCGCCAATGCACGGCTTCCCCGGCGCGTAGCGGGGTGAGTGTGTTGTCGCCCAAGGGCTGGTTGGCCGGTGCCTGCCAGCTGTGCTTGCGCAGGGTAATGCTGTCGCTGTTGCGCGGCAGGCGGTAGAAGTCCGGCCCGAAGTGGCTGGCAAAACCCTCCAGCCGGGGCAGGGCGCCCGCGTTCTCGAACACTTCTGCATACAACTCGATCGCGGCATGGGCGGTGTAGCAGCCGGCGCAGCCGCAGGCGGTTTCCTTGCGTGCGGTGCTGTGGGGTGCGGAGTCGGTGCCGAGGAAGAACTTCGGGCTGCCCGAACAGGCCGCCCGGATCAGCGCCTGCTGGTGGGTATTACGCTTGAGCACCGGCAGGCAATAAAGGTGCGGTCGGATGCCGCCCACCAGCATGTCATTGCGATTCAGCAGCAAGTGATGGGCGGTAATAGTGGCGGCCACCGTGGCCGGCGAGGTGCTGACAAAGTCCACCGCATCGGCGGTGGTGATGTGCTCCAGAACTACTCGCAGCCCGGGAAACCGCTGCACTATCGGTGCCAGATAGCGGTCAATGAACACTTTTTCCCGATCGAAGATATCGACCTCGGCGGCGGTAACCTCGCCGTGCACCAGTAGCGGCAGGTCCGCCGCCTGCATCGCTTCCAGGGTGGGAAACAGACCCTCCATTTGCGCGACACCGGCATCAGAATTGGTGGTGGCGCCAGCGGGGTAGAGCTTGACCGCATACACGAACTCGCTGGCTGCCGCGCGCTGAATCTCGGCTGCGTCAGTGCTGTCTGTCAGGTACAGGGTCATCAGCGGCTCGAACTGCCGGGGGAGGCCGGTCATGGCGGCCAGTATGCGGTCCCGGTAAGCACCGGCCGCCGCCACCGTGGTCACCGGCGGGGTCAGGTTCGGCATCACAATGGCGCGGCCAAAATATCGCGCCATATCAGCGCAGGTATGGGTCAGGGCGGCATCGTCGCGCAAGTGTACGTGCCAGTCGTCGGGGCGGGTGATGGTGAGGTCAGTCACAGCGAGCCAGGGCAGGGAATGTCAGCCGGGATGGTAACGTAAACCCCACCCCACTGGAATACGGACTGGGAATCACCCGGCGCCCCGGAGTAGAATGTTGGCCCTTTGAAGGCCTGAAAACGGAGCAACTCATGTCTGACATCAACAAAGTGGTGCTCGCCTATTCCGGCGGCCTGGATACCTCAGTCATCGTCCGCTGGCTGCAGGACAACTACGCCTGCGAGGTAGTCACTTTCACCGCGGACATCGGCCAGGGCGAAGAGGTCGAGCCCGCCCGCGCCAAGGCCAAGGCCATGGGCGTGAAGGAAATCTACATCGACGATCTGCGCGAGGAATTCGTCCGCGACTTCGTCTACCCCATGTTCCGCGCCAATACCATCTACGAGGGCGAGTATCTGCTGGGCACGTCCATCGCCCGCCCCCTGATCGCCAAGCGCCTGATCGAGATCGCCAACGAGACCGGCGCCGACGCCATCTCCCACGGCGCCACCGGCAAGGGCAACGATCAGGTTCGCTTCGAGCTGGGCGCCTATGCGCTCAAGCCCGGGATCAAGGTGATTGCCCCCTGGCGCGAGTGGGACCTGACCTCGCGGGAGACCCTGATGGCCTACTGCAAGGAACGCGATATCCCGGTGGACTTCAGCAGCGCTAAAAAGAAATCCCCCTATTCCATGGACGCCAACCTGCTGCACATCTCCTTCGAGGGCGGCATCCTGGAAGATCCCTGGGCGGAAGCCGAGGAAGATATGTGGCGCTGGAGCGTGAGCCCCGAGGCGGCCCCCGACACCCCCACCTACATTGAACTGGAGTTCGAGCGCGGCGACATCGTCGCTATCGACGGTGAGCGCCTGAGCCCGGCCACCGTGCTGGAGCGCCTGAACAAAATCGGCGGCGCCAACGGCATTGGCCGCCTCGACCTGGTGGAGAATCGCTATGTGGGGATGAAGTCCCGCGGCTGCTACGAAACTCCCGGCGGCACCATCATGCTCAAGGCCCACCGCGCTATCGAGTCCATCACCCTGGACCGGGAAGTCGCCCACCTGAAAGACGACCTGATGCCGCGCTACGCCGAGATGATCTACAACGGCTACTGGTGGTCACCGGAGCGGCAGATGCTGCAGACCGCGATCGACCAGAGCCAGCTGAACGTGAACGGCAAGGTGCGGCTGAAACTGTACAAGGGCAATATCATCCTCGCCGGGCGCCAGTCTGCCGACAGCCTGTTCGACGAAAGCATCGCCACTTTCGAGGACGATGCCGGCGCCTACAACCAGAAGGATGCCGAGGGCTTCATCAAGCTCAACGCCCTGCGCATGCGCATTGCTGCGAACAAGGGGCGCAAGCTTTTCTGAGCCTCTGCGGCTTCGGGCCCGGAGTGGCTGGGCCCGAAGTGGTTGTGGGAGTCAGTTCAGCACCCGGTAGCCGCGCCCGCGCATGCAGTTCTTGGCCACCCGCTCACGCTCACGGTCGTTTTTGATGCCGGAGGTAGCACCACCGGCGATGGCGCCAGTCGCTGCGCTCTCGGTACCGCTGCCTCTCACCGCGCCGGC
>JBGTGB010000094.1:0-7183 GCA_041746975.1 Haliea sp.
ACAAGTACAGGAACAGGAGGAAGAGCAGCACCGGGAATATCGGGTAAAGGCCATCAACGCCAGTCCCGCCGGCTACTGTCTGGAGTGGGAGCAGGAGCAGCCGGGCACCGTTCGCAGTGGCGACATTCTCTGTGTTCGCGAAGAGCAGGATGGCTCCTGGGTGATTGCCTCCATTCGCTGGCTGAGTCAGCTCCAGGGCAAGAACAGTATCCTCGGTATAGAACTGCTGAGCCCACAGGCGGCAGCCTGGGGGGCGCGCATCCAGAACCCGCAGGGGGGCTTGTCGGAACCGATCCGGGTGCTGCTGCTGCCCGGGATCAAGCTGGTGGCACAGCCGCCGACCCTGATCACCCCGCGCAGCGGCTTCCGCGAGGGCCAGAAACTCACGCTTGTCAGGCATGGTGAAAGCAAGAATATCCGCCTGCAGCGGCAGGTCGCCGCAACCGCCACCTACAGCCAGTTTGAGTTCCGTGAGGCCGGCAATCCGGCGCAGGCCAAGCCGAAGGAAGAGCGCGAGTTGCCGGGCTCCGCGTTCCGTTCACTGTGGTCAGAGATCTGAGCGGTCGCCGCCGGGCTGGTAGCGATCGGAAATTCCCAGCAAATACAGGATCGCGTCCAGGCCCAGGGTGGAGATGGACTGCTCCGCCGATTGCTGCACCAGCGGCTTGGCACGAAAGGCGATCCCGAGTCCGGCAATACTGAGCATGGGCAGGTCGTTGGCGCCATCACCCACTGCAATCACCTGCTGCAAATCGATGCCCTCGCGGGTCGCGAGCTGTCGCAACAGGGCGGCTTTGCGCTCGCCGTCCACGATCACACCGCTGACTTCTCCGGTGACCGCACCCTCGGCGATATCGAGTACATTGGCGTGCACGTAGTCGATACCCAGGTCCCGCTGCAGCCGCTCGGCGAAATAGGTGAAGCCGCCAGAGAGGATGGCAGTCTTGTAGCCAAGCGCCCGCAGAGTTGAAACAAGGTGCCTCGCCCCCTCGGTAATGCGCAGATTCGCCGCCACGTCCTCGAGGGCAGATGCGGGCAGACCCTTCAGTAGCGCCACTCTCTGTCTGAAGCTGGCGCCAAAATCCAGCTCACCGCGCATGGCGCGCGCGGTTATCGCACTGACCTGGGCGCCCACCCCCGCCAGCTCTGCGAGTTCGTCGATGACTTCGGCCTCGATCAGAGTGGAGTCCATGTCGAAGGCTACCAGGCGCCGGTTGCGGCGGTACATGTTGTCTTCCTGGAAAGCGAGGTCCACCTCAAGGGCACTGGCTACCTCCAGCAGTTCCTTGCGGAAAGCGCCAATATCGGGCAGCGGACCACGCAGGGAAAACTCGACGCAGGCTTTACTCAACGGCGGTAATTCTCCCAGCGGGATACGCCCGGACAGGCGCGCTATGCTGTCTATCCCCAGGCCGTAACGGGAGAACACCGCGCTCACCCGCGCCAGCTGGTCGGCGGTAATCTTGCGCGCCAGCAGGGTGGTGATGTAGCGGGGCCTGCCCTGGGCAGCAACCCAGTCACCGTAACTCTCCTTGCTCACTGTCTCCCAGCGCAGCTGCAGGCGCTGCTCCCTGGCAAAAGCCTGCAGCGCCTGCTCCAGGCCATTGCGCCCGGTGTCCCCAGGTATTTCCAGCAGCAAGCCCATGGAAAGCGTGGCGTGAATTACGGCCTGGCCGATATCAAGGACGTTTACGGAACGCTCCGCCAGCAGTCCCGTTACCCCCGCGGTAATGCCCGGGCGGTCTTCACCGGAAAGAGTTATCAGAACGATGTCGTTCACGGAATGCAGTGTCCAGCAGTAGGCAAAGCCGCGTATTCTACTCCCGCTCCGGTTGCGGTGAAACAGGGCGGGCAGCCGGCCTTGACCGCGCAGCGACGTCAGCCATGGTTTATACTCAGCCGCTTTGACCACAGGGAAGCCCATCGGCGTGAGCTACAGTTTCCGCGACTCCAGCCTCAGCAACCAACTGGCTCTTATCGCCGCCCTGGTCTGCCTCCTTATCTGTCTCGCCCTGGTCGGTCTCGCGGCCACTTCCAGCCGCCACATGCAGGAAGTGCAGCAGGCCAGCTTCGGCAATGCCCTGGCACAGCAGATCGCCCGGCGCATCAGTGTCGCGCTGGAAACCGGGGACTTGCTCAACGTCGCAGCGTCCCTGCACCGCTTTGTGGAATCCTCCTCCGCCGGCAAGGTGGCGATCTTCGACGTCGAGGGCCGCGCCCTGGGCCAGGCTGGTACGGTTGAGGGCGAGCGGCAGCGCGAGTATCGCGCCTCCGTGCTGATCGAGAATGATCTGGCCGGGGAAGTGGTAATCACCATCGGCACCGAGCTTGTGGAAACCGCGCGCACGCGATTTTTGCTGAGCCTGCTGGGGCTCGCTGTCCTGCTGAGCCTGGCGGTCTTTGGCGCCACCCGGCACCTGGGCCAGCGGCTGCTGGGAAACCGTTTGCAGCGGCAGGCAAAGGCAATTGCCCTGGACGACAACCGCGCCGTCAGCCTGCCACCCAACGAACTGATGCAGTTGCAGTACCACATTGATGCGCTGCCCATGGACCTGCTGCGGGCCCGCACCGGCACCGGGCCGAAAGAGGAAAATTACCGCGATACCGCGGTGCTGTACCTGCACCTGATCAGCCTCACCGCCTACCTCGATACCCTCGATGAACGCTCGCTGCACCGCTACACCGACCGCCTGCATCAGATCGTCTATGCGGCCGCCGGCTTCTACGGCGGCCAGCTGCAGGTGGTGAGGCAGTTTGGGCTTGCGGTCTTCTTCAGCGGCAACACCAGCGGCGGCAGCGCCGCTTTCCGCGCGGCATCCTGCGCCTGGCTGGTACGCGCCATCAGCAAGGAGCTGGAAAAGGAGATGTCCCTGTCCTTGAACATCGCCATGGCTGTAGCACAGAGCGAGCTGGGCCGTGGGGACGAGACCGACATCTATCCTGGGCTGTACATCCAGTCCACCGTGGACGAGCTGGAGACCCTGTGCGCCAGCAAGCCACCACAGGTCATGCTCTCACCCGGGGTGTGCGAGGACATAGACGTCAGCAGTCGCCTCGAGCAACGCCCCAGCGAACTGGGGGATTATTGTATCCTGGAGGAATTTCTGAACCCCTGGGACGATCTGCTTGAGCGGCAGCTGCGGCTGACGCTCAAGCGCCTCGGGGCACCGCTGTAGCAGCGCTGTTGCCCCTGAGCGATCAGATCAGGCCGCAGCGGGAGCCAGCATGGTACCAGGGCGCGCGCCGGTCCCCTGCTGGCCATCGAAGGTCACTTCTCCGTTTACCATGGTCAGGCGCATGGGTGCCGGGTCCCGGCTCCAGCGCCAGGTAAAGCCACCCTTGCCGTCGGGAACGTCGAACACGCGTTTCATGTCCCGCTCCTGCACCTCATCCAGATTGAACACGGTGATGTCCGCGCGCTTGCCCGCCACCAGGGTGCCGCGATCGCGGAAACCGAAGTGATCGGCCAGCTTGCCGGTCTGGATGTACACAGCCTCCTCCACGGTCAGCTCGCCCGCGCGGACAAAGTCAGTGAACAGCTTGATGTTCTCGCCGGCACCGCAGAGCATCTGGCCGTGGGCACCGGCGTCGCTGATATTGCCGACCGTCCAGGGGTCACGCATCAACTGCAGCACCATTTCCCGATCCCGTTCGAAGGGCGGCATGGTCACGGTGGACTGCAGGCCATTGGCCAGCAGCCACTCCGCCATGGCGTCCGAGGGATGGGCGGCGCCGATCTGCTGCTGGTACTCGCCGAGTGTCAGGTGAGTGGGGCCAACGCCGTTGTCCGTGTTCATCAGCAGAAGGTGTTCTGCCCGCCCTTGCGGAAAAGGTGAAAACTCGAAGGTCTTGGTATCCCAGGATTCCCGCGCGCGCAGGCGCCAGTCCTCATCGCGCAGCAGGGCGGCCTTGGCGGCATCGCCTTCGGCGGTCACCACTTCGTGCCAGACGTAGTCGTTGGACTGGGCAAAAATCAGCGAACTCTGCACGCTCAAGGTTGAAGTCACTGCCACGTGGGCATAGCCGGTCCAGAAATCGCGGCCCTCAGCCTTGAATTGCTCGTGGATCTCCACCAGCGGGGCCTGGATGCCCATCATGTCGCGCTGGAATAGCAGCGTGGGCAGGCCCGCCCACTGCACCCGGATGGGCATGCCCTCCGCCAGGCGGCCGATACGGCGCATGGTCTCCGGCGCGGTCATATTGCGGAAGGTATCCACAATGACCTGCAGGGTCGCGCCCGGGTGGCGGCTGATCACTGCCATCAACGCCTGCAGCTCCGCGTCATCGGCCTGCAGGGAAGGCACCGGCCGGTCGCGGCCATCGTGATCGAACAGGTTGGACGACATCCCGAGGGCCCCGGCTGCGAGCGCTTCGTCCAGCAGATGGCACATGCTCTCAACCTCGTCCGGGGTTGCCGCGCGCTCCCAGGCGTCCATGCCCATCACCGCCAGACGCAGGGCGATGTGGCCGCAGAAAGCCGCGTAGTTGGCGGGCAGTTTCACGTTGCGGACCATGGACTCCTTGTACTCCGGCCAGCTGCGCCAGTCCCAGGGCAGGGAACTGAAGAATGGCTGCTCGGGAATGTCTTCAAAGAAGGAGAATATACCCACAACTTCGCGACGCGCGGCCTCGTCATCGGAAACCGGGGCGATGGAAAAGCCGCAGTTGCCCATGACCACCGAGGTCACGCCGTAACCCGGCAGTGGATCCAGTTCCTGATCCCACCACATGGCGCCATCGAAATGGGTGTGGCTTTCGATAAACCCGGGCGCGACATAGCAGCCGCTCGCGTCCACCTCCTCCTCGCCCGGCTCCACCTGCAGGCCGGGTGCGACTGCCGTGATCAGGCCGTCGCGGATACGCACATCAGCGGAAAATGCGGGGGCACCGGTGCCGTCGACCACCGTACCGTTGCGAATTATCGTCTTGTTCATCCGTTGCCACCTCTCGGGTTTAGAGTCTTATCCCTGGGGCCGGCGCCGGACTCAGCCTGGCGCAGCCCACTGAATCCCAGTGTAGGTATTTATAATAAGTATTTCCATAATTATTTGGCAAGGCGCTCAAGATGCTGCTCGAGCCCGTCGACCATGGCCTGGAAGCCCAGCTCCAGCACTTGCTGCCGCTGTACCCCGGGCAGTAGCTGGTTAAGCGCCGCCAGATAGGGCGCATCCTCCCCCAGTGCTGCGGCGGTCAGCGGAGCCAGGCGCCGGGCCGGGTCTGCAAACTCCTCGATGTAGATCAGGCCCAGCGCCTGGCTGGTGATCCACGCCAGCAGCAGCGCCGCGTGCTGGTCGTCTGTACCGGCTTCCTGCAACACTGCCAGCAGCGGCGAGAGTATGCGCCGCCAGGCAGGGGTGGCACGCCCCTCTATCGACATGATCCGCAGCGCCACCGGGTGCCGGTCACAGTGCCGGGCGAGCTCTCGCAACCAGTCGCGCAGCACGGTCTGCCAGGGTGCGTCCGCCGCGGTACGCGGTATCCTGAACTGGCTGAAGGAGTGATCCGCAACCGCCTGCAGCAGGACGCTGGTATTGGGATAATGGTTGTACAGGGACATGACCGGGATGTTCAGCCTGGCGGCCACTTCCGCCATGCTGATTTCCTCGGGGGCATGGTCCTCCAGCAGTGACATGGTAGCTTCGATCACGCGCTCGGTGGTGATCTTCGGCGGCCGGCCGCGGCTGCGGCGGGGCGGTGGCACAGGTTTGTGGCTGGACACGAGCCCTCCTGGGGAATGTATGCGCGGTTAGCCTTCGACCCGCATCCCGTCAACCTTCTGAAACCCACGCGGCAGTTTGTTGCCGCGGCGACCGCGCTCGCCACGGTAATGCTCCAGTTCGTTGAACCTGAGAGTGAGGTGGCGCTTGCCTGCCAGGATCACCACGGCCTGGGCCTCGGTGATCACCTGCACCGAGACCAGGAATTCCTCGCGGCTCTGCACCCGCGCCGATGGAATGCCCATGATCTTGTTGCCCTTGCCGCGGGCCAGCTGGGGCAGGTCTGCCAGCGGAAACACCAGCAGACGGCCCTCATTGGACACCGAAGCCACCCAGGCCCCCTCATCCCGGGCCGGCACTGACGCCGGCTGCAGCACCTGGCCGCCCTTGGGCAGGGAGAGCACGCCCTTGCCGGCGCGGTTCTTCCCCTGCAGGTCAGCATACAGCGCGACAAAACCGTAACCGGCGTCGCTGGCGAGCAGGAATCGCTGACTGTCATCCGCCAGCAGCAAGCCCTCGAAAGTGGCGCCGGACGGCGGGCTGATGCGCCCCGTTACCGGCTCCCCCTGGCCCCGGGCGGAGGGCAGATTGTGGGACGGGAGGGTATAGGCCCGGCCGGTGGAGTCGAGGATGACCGTGGGCTGGTTGCTGCGACCGCGGGCCTCCAGCTTGAAGCGGTCGCCGGATTTGTAGCTCAGGCTGCTGGAGTCGACATCGTGACCCTTGGCGGCGCGAATCCAGCCCTTCTCGGAGAGCGAGACGGTGATCGGGTCGGCGCTCATCAGCTCGAGTTCGCTGAAGGCCCGGGCCTCCTCGCGCTCCGCGATGGGCGAACGGCGGTCGTCGCCGAACTGCTCGGCAACTGCCTGCAGTTCCTTGCGGATCATGGTCTTCAGCCGCGCCTCACTGCCCAGGGTCAGCTGCAGCTGGTCCCGCTCCTGCGCCAGCTCGTCCTGCTCGCCCCTGATCTTCATCTCTTCCAGCTTGGCGAGGTTGCGCAGTTTCAGCTCCAGGATCGCCTCGGCCTGGGTGTCGGTGAGCTCAAAGCGCGCCATCAGCGCAGCCTTGGGCTTGTCCTCGGTACGGATGATGTGGATCACCTCGTCGATATTGAGGTAGGCAACGAGGTAGCCTTCGAGGATGTGCAGGCGCTTCAGCACCCGGTCCAGGCGGTATTCCAGGCGCCGGCGCACGGTAACGGTGCGAAACTGCAGCCACTCGCGCAGGATCCGGTCCAGGGACTTCACGCCCGGGCGGCCATCGGTACCGATCATGTTGAGATTGACCCGGTAGGTTTTCTCCAGGTCGGTGGTGGCGAAGAGATGGCTCATCACCGCCTCGAGATCGACCCGGTTGGAACGCGGCACGATCACCAGGCGGGTGGGGTTCTCGTGGTCGGATTCGTCGCGCAGGTCAGCCACCATGGGCAGCTTTTTCGCCTGCATCTGCTGGGCGATCTGCTCCAG
>JBGTGB010000095.1:0-24089 GCA_041746975.1 Haliea sp.
CTCTGCGGGCTGCAGCTGGCACAGCGTGATGTGACATCAACATAGTGGCCAATTCAACCGATTTATCTATGATTCGCGAGTACAGGCAAGCAGATGTTGGTCGAATTGTAGAGATTTGGCTATCTGCCTCTATTGACGCCCATAATTTCATCGAAGCTGTGTTTTGGGAATCAAAGGTCAATGACATGCGTGATGTATACATCCCTGCATCGGAGACATTCATATTGGAATCCGAGGGGAGCGTGGCCGGATTCTATAGCCTACATGGAGACAAACTGGCAGCACTCTTCGTGGCCCCAAAATTACAGGGCAAGAGAATGGGAACTGCTTTGCTTGCTGACGCCAAGAAGAGGCGGACGAGCCTGCAGCTCACTGTTTACAAAGAGAACGTTCCAAGCGTCAAGTTCTATGAAAAGGAGGGATTCATTTCCATTGATGAGCAAGTTGACGAGCACACAGGTCATCTTGAGCTCATCATGGAGTACCGTTTAGCGGATGGATATTCGATGGAAGTCTGGTAGAATTCCGGCCCAGCGGCGGTGGTGTCTTAGCGGTTTTTCTGCTTCCTCTAATGGACCATTTAGGCTGGATCTACTCCATACCACACCTCATTATAATTCAGTGGAAGTCCGCACCAGAGCTCGCCTTATTACAGCCTAACCAATCATTCCGGCCGACAGGAGTCAGGTATGGAGGATAATACTCAACGGTACGTAGAAACTGCGGCCCTGTTCGATATAGTCTCCGACCCGGTGTGGATCTGCGACCCCGAAAGTCTGACTATCGAGGGGCTCAATCGTGCTGCCGCGTCGATTCTGGGTATCGATCGCGCGAAGCCGCTGAAACTTTCCCTTACCGATCTGGTGCTGGAGGGGGACATTACCGGCTTGAGTCGTGGTGCGCTTGGCTCGCCGCCAGCATCCGCTGAGCCAGAGCGTACCTGGTTGCTAAGATGCATTAGTGGGGATGTGCTCAATGTACGCATCCGCTATCAATTGTACGAGCCAGGTCCCGCGGCAATGCTGGTGATCGCGATGACCATAGACGAGCCTGCGCTCCAAACCCTGGGGGATCGGGCGCTCCATGTTCACCAGGGTGTCGTTTTGAACTCGCGGGAGCTGCGCCTCCTTCTGGAGGAGCAGGCGGGTTACATGAGGGCAGCACAGCGACTGCTGAGGCTCGGCATATGGAAAATGGACCTGACAACTCGGCAGCTGACCTGGCTCGACAATGTGCACCTGATCTACGGCCTGGAGCCCTTTTTCGACGTGCGCGACGTCGATGGCTATGTCCAACTGGTGCATCCTGAAGACCGGGAAACCATGGTGAGCACTCTGGAGTCCTGGCTGCTGCAGCCGGAAGGCCACTTCGAATTCCAACACCGTATCCTGCGTCAGGATGGCGGTACTACCCACGTCAAAGGGCTTGCCGAGCTGGCTGAGATCGATGGGATGCGCCAGCTTACCGGCGTCGTGCAGGATGTGACGGATCAGGAAATCACCGCCGCCGCCCTCTCTCGGAGCCAGAGCCTGTCGCGGATCGCCGGCAGGGCCGCCAGCCTGGGCGGCTGGCGCGTTGACCCGAAAGAGGGGATTACGGAGTGGTCGGAGGAGACTGCAGCCATTCACGAGGTGGAGGGTGTTTCGCGGCGGTACACCGTTGACGAGGGCATAGGCTTCTATGCCCCGGAATACAGGGACGTCATCGCCAGGGTGTTCGCGCGCTGCGCCGAAGATGGCACGCCTTTCGACGAGATCCTTCAGATCATTACCGCGAAGGGTAACCGGCGCTGGGTACGTTCGATCGGGGAGGCGGAGAGAGGCCCGGAGGGAGAAGTCATAGCGGTGCAGGGCGCCTTTCAGGACATAACCGAGCAGATCAGTGCGCGCCAGGCCTATGAGGAGCTGACCCAGCGCCTTCGGCTCACCCTGGAGAATATGCACGACCCATTTATGCTGCTGGACCGAGAGCTGCGTTTCGTGTTCCTCAACTCCGCCGCGGAGGATGCTCTTGGGCAACCCAGGGAGTTACTGCTAGGCAACGCCATTGATCCAGTCTTTCCGTTCGAGGATACCGTGGTGTTCCAGGAACACTATCGACAGGCCCTGAAACAGCAAGAGAGCGTACATTTCTCACGACACTTTCGGCCATTGAATACCTTTTTCCGGGTCGACGCCCACCCCGTACCCGAGGGTCTGGCGGTCTACTTCCGGGATATCACCGAGGAGCAGGCGCGAACCGAACAGTTGCGCCTGCTGGAAGCCGCCGTGTCTCAGCAGAGCGATATGCTGATGATCACCGAAGCGGTGCCCATCGACGGACCCGAGGGGCCAAGGATAGTCTATGTCAATGATGCGTTTACGCGCCGAAGCGGATACAGCCGTGATGAAGTCATCGGGGCTACGCCGCGGCTCCTGCAGGGACCCCGGACGGATCGCGCAGCGCTTGACCGGATCAAGGCGGCGCTGCGTGCGCAAGTGCCTGTCCGGGAGGAGGTAGTTAACTATACCAAACAGGGGGATCCCTACTGGTTGGAAATCGATATCGTTCCGTTGACTGACGAGGCCGGCGAGCCCACACATTTTGTGGCTGTGGAGCGCGATGTCACGGAGCGCCGGTTAATGGAGGAGGCCACCCGCCTCAGCAATGAGCGCTTTCATCTGGTGGCCCGGGCTACCAACGATGTCATCTGGGACTGGGATCTTGAGGTGGGGCTTGTGTGGTGGAACGACAGCATGGAGACCGTGTTCGGCCATGATAGAGCGCAGCTTGAACCGGGCCGGGATTCCTGGAGCAACCGCATTCACCCGGACGATCGCGAGGCCGTGTTGGCCCGTATCCATGCGGTGATTGACGGCGATGGCCACACCTGGACCGACGAATACCGATTTCTGCATGCGGATGGAAGCCACCGTACGGTGGTCGATCGCGGTTTTCTCTTGCGAGACAGCGACGGTCGGACGCATCGGATGCTAGGTAGTATGCAGGACATCACTGAGCAGCGGCGGACAATGGAGGAATTGCGCCAGGCGCAGAAACTGGAGGTAGTTGGGCAGCTTACCGGTGGGGTGGCGCATGATTTCAACAACCTGCTGACGGTGATTATGGGTAACGCGGAGCTATTGGTGGAGGAATTGGCTGGCAACCCCCGTGCGCGCGTATTGGCTGAGATGACGTCAAACGCCGCATCCCGCGGAGCCGAGCTTACCAGTCGGCTGCTAGCCTTCGCCCGTCGCCAGCCCCTCCAACCCCGAGTGCTCAACCTCAACCGGCTGCTGCCGGCAATGGAAAACCTGCTGCGCCGCACACTGCCCGAGAGTATTGAGATCGAACTGGTCCAGGCCGGTGGCCTGTGGAGCACCGAAGTGGACCCAGGGCAACTGGAATCGGCAATTCTCAATCTGGCGCTGAACGCCCGCGACGCCATGCCTGGCGGCGGTAAGCTGACTATAGAGACCGGCAATGCCATGCTGGACGACAGTTATGCTGAGCAGCACCATGATGTCAGGGCTGGCCAATACATGCTACTGTCCCTTTCCGACACTGGGGTGGGGATGTCGGACGGTGTGGCCCGGCAGGCCTTCGAGCCATTTTTTACCACCAAAAAGGCAGGTATGGGCAGTGGTCTTGGCTTGAGCATGGTGTACGGCTTCGTCAAGCAGTCCGGCGGACATATCAAGCTCTATACCGAGCTCGGAGAGGGCACCACCATCAGACTCTATTTCCCCCGCTCCCAGGCGCGGGCGGAAACATCGATAAGCAGGCAGCTTTCGACCCCGGTCAACGGCGGGCGTGAACACATCCTGGTCGTAGAGGACGATGTTCTGGTGCGTGAACATGTCGTCACCCTGTTACAGGGCCTGGGCTATCGGGTGACCAGCGCAGAATCGGGGCAGCAGGCGCTGGCTGTCATCGCCGAGAACGCGGACATCGATCTTCTGTTTACAGATGTTGTCATGCCCGGCGGCATCAATGGCCGCCAGCTTGCGGACCGGGCCAGCACCCTGCGTCCGGAACTCAAAATACTGTTTACCTCCGGCTACACCGAAAACGCCATTGTCCACCATGGCCGACTGGACCCGGGTGTGCAGCTGCTCAGCAAACCCTATCGTCGGCAGGAACTGGCCACCAAGGTGCGCAAGGTGCTGGCTGATTCCGAATGAGACTGCTTACATCCGGCTATAGTGAAAATGCCGTTGCTGGCTGCTAAAGATACAGCCAATATATAGCCAGGAGGAAGGAAGGTACATGCACGAATACGGAACGGTTCGACGGCTACTGGTCCTGGACGACGATAAGGCCATCACCGCGACCATTTGCACCATCGCGGAATCGATTGACTTTGAAGCCCGTGCTGCCCAGCAGGCAGCAGTGTTTTTCGAGATCATGGAGCAATGGCAGCCAAGCCATGTGATGGTGGACCTGGTAATGCCGGACCGGGACGGGGTGGAGGTAGTGGTGGAACTGGCGGAGCGCGAATTTGCAGGCCAGCTGATTCTCATCAGCGGGCTGGGCGGCCGGTCCCTGGAAGTGGCGGGCCGGATGGCATCGGAATACGGCCTCCGCTTCGCCGGTGTGCTGTCGAAACCTTTCAAGCCGTCCCAACTCCGTGACCTGCTGACCCGCAATCCCGATACACTAACCTGAGATTTTCCCCAGTTAAGCGCCCGGCAGCGTGATATTGCTTTTCGGCGCGAAACCATTAACCTGCAGGCTAGCGCGAGATGATGTCGCGTGTCGGGGAGTGGTGCACGTGAGTCTCATAAAAAGCCATCGGTGCGGGATAGCGCTCAGTATTGCCGGGGGCCTCTGCGAGCAAGCTTACGCGACCGCCGTGACTCTCTGGAGCGGAACCGAAACAACCGAAGGCAAGCCGTGAAAATTGCACAGCTGACGATGCTCAGCATCCTCAGCTGCCTGCTCGGGTTGGTGCTACTGGCCACATACGGCCTTTTCAGTTTCGATGAAATCCAGCGCGAGCAACAGGAAGCTAGTGCGATGCTGGCCCTGCAGCACCGGATCAACGTTTTTTCCACCGCCAGTGACAGCATGCTGCTATACCCGCCGGACCTCGAGCTCTGGGGTGCCTATGTCGCCGAATCCCAGGCGATAGAACAGGCCTTGCTGGACTTGGGCGCAACGTATCCCGCTACGCACGAGGTGGTGAACAATATCCGGAGAATACGGGAACTCCTGCAACCTCTGGCCACAGCGGAAATCGGCAGCGCGCCCCACGATGGGCTCGGTCCCCTGGCCCTCACGGAACGGAGCAGGTTGATGCTGAATCAGGTGGCCATGGAGGGAGTTGCCATGGACGCTGCCCTCGGTGATGCACTGGGTGCCCACAGCAGCGACACTGCCGCGACGATCCGCAGGGTTGTACTCCAGTTCAGTGCCGCTGGGGTGCTTTTTGGCGCTTTCTGTGTCATTGCCTTCCTCCTCATTCACCGCCGCGTCACCCGGCCAGTGCTGGCACTAACCCACACCATCCACCGGCTCCAGTCAGGGGATCACAGCGTGCGGGCGCCGGTCCATGGAGACGACGAACTGAGTCAGCTGTCGCACTCGTTCAACCGCCTGGTGGACCAGGTCGAAAGCAGGGAGCGCGACTTGCTGAAAGTGAAGGACCGTTACGAGCGCGCGGAATCGGTGGCCAACCTGGGCAGCTGGGAGGTTGACTACGCCACGGGAGTGCTGCACTGGAGCCCGGGGGTCTTCCATATTTTTGCTTTGCCGGAGGAAGGGTTTGGCGCCTCGGAACAGGCCTTCTTTGAGCGCATTCACCCCGATGACCGCGACTGGTTTGCGCGCCGTCGCGCCGCATGGATGGAAGGCCACGACACTAATTTTGATGAAGAACATCGAATTGTGCGACCCGATGGAAGCGTGCGCTGGGTGCGGGAGATAGCCCGGATATATTACCGTCAGGACGGCACGCCAGACTACTCCACCGGCATCGTTCAGGATATTACCGACCGCAAGGAGCGGGAGCAGGAATTGGGGTTGCTGTCCGCGAGGCTGCAGAGCGTGCTTGAAGGCATAACCGAGGGCATGCTGGTTATTGATCATCAGCGGCGCCTGCAGTTCAGCAATACCACTGCGGCGACCCTGGTGGACGAGGATCGCAAGGCTTTGCAACAGGACCCGGTGAGGGCCTTAACACGGCATCTCGGGGATGGGGCTGGAGAGCTGCTGCGCCAGGCTAAGGCGGAGAATAAGGCGGCAGCGGGCGAATTTTTTCACCCGGGCACCGGGCTCTGGCTGGAGGTGAGAGTCTTTCCCGGGGAAGCGGAGCTCACCCTGTTTATCCGTGATGTTAGCGAGACTCATCGCGCAGCCGAGGAGGTGGGGAGGACCCTGGAAGTGCGCAAGGCGCTGATCAATGCCATTCCCGCGCACATTGCCCTCATTGACGGCCAAGGCGTGATCCAGGATATCAATGAGCAGTGGCGCCAGTTCGCCCGCGACAACGGTTTTTCCGGTGAGGATTTAGGACTCGGGGCAGATTATCTGCAAGTCTGCGATGCGGCGGGGGGGGACGGTGCCGAGGGTTCTGCTGAAATGGCCCATGGATTGAGAGAGCTTCTTGATGGCAAGCAGGAGTTTTTTGCCATGGAGTACCCCTGCCACAGTCCCGAACGGGAGCGGTGGTTTCGGGTCATGGCGAGTCGATTGGTTGCGGACCAACAGCGACAGGCAGAGCCGGGAGCCGTGGTGTTGCATGTCGATATAACGGAGCGCAAGCTGGCCGAACGGGACCTGGAAAAGCTGGCGTTCCATGATTCCCTCACCGGGCTGCTCACCCGCAACGGTTTCGAGCGCGAACTGGACAGAGTACTTGCGTCCGGCTGGCAGCCGGAGGCCATGGTGGTTCTCCTGGATATCGTCGGCCAGCGTGATATCAACGAAGCCTTTGGCTATGCCATCGGCGACAAGGTGCTAATTGAAGTCAGTCGCCGGCTAGCGGCGCTGGAGGGAGCGATCGTCTGCCGACTGGGGGGAGACGAATTCGGGTTGTTTGTGCTCACAGGCGACGGTGTCACCAAAGAGGACCGCCGAAGCAGTCTTCACCTGCTATTCAAGCCCAAGATGGAGATCGGGGAGTACTCAGTGCAGGTGACAGCCCGTTGTGGCTGCACAGTTCTCGGCGGAGAACAGCGGTCCGTTGATAGCCTGTTGGCAGAGGCTGAACTGGCTCTGTTCCGGTCCCCCGTGTCGGATGACTTTACTGACATGGCCTGGTCCTGGTATTCATCCCGGTTTGAAGCCCAACTGCGGATACGGGAAGATCTCATTGAGGAACTGCGGCGGGCCACGGCAGACGGTGCGTTCGAGCTTCATTTTCAGCCCAAGGTCCGTTTGCGCGATGGCAAGCTGATTGGTGCCGAGGCCCTGATTCGCTGGCCGCATCCACGGTTGGGGCTTCAATCCCCGGGCGTTTTCATTCCGCTGGCGGAACAGAGCCAGTTGATTGGCGAGTTGGGAGCATGGGTGCTGCACGAGGCCTGCCGGCACCTGCGGGACTGGCAGCGCCAGGGGTTGGACATCGTCCGCATTGCGGTGAACGTCTCTTTGCAGCAGTTCCTCGTCGGCGATATTGTTGCCACCGTGCGCTCTGCGCTTGAAGAAAACGAGCTAAGTCCATCGGCGCTCTCCCTGGAGATCACGGAAAGCGTATTCGGGGGCGAGTCTGATGTTCTTCACCAAAAACTGGTGCAGTTGCATGAGATGGGGGTAAGGCTGTCTCTCGACGATTTTGGCACCGGCTACTCATCCCTTCTATATCTGCAGCGCTATCCGTTCGATGAAATCAAGATTGATCAGTCGTTCGTGAAAGGCCTGCTGAGTGATGGTTACTGCCGTCAGGTGGTGCAGACGGTGCTGGATCTCGCCGTGGTGCTGGACGCTGAGGTGGTGGCGGAGGGCATCGAAAGTAGGGACATTGGCGAAGCCTTGCAAGCGCTGGGTTGCGTGATAGGACAAGGCTATTACTATAGTATGCCTCTACAATCTGAAGACTTTCGCTGGCTGTTGGAACAAGGCGGAACGCTTCCCGCTACTACATCCTGACTCATTGACTGGTTTCGGGCCGCCCTTGGACCTTCCAGAGCAGGTCAAGAATCTGCTGGCGCCTGAAGGGTTTGTCCAGTACACCGGATATCCCCAGGGCATCAGCGTCCCGCAAATCCTGTTCAGTCAGGTAACCGGAGACGAGAATGATATGCAGGTCTGGACGAATGTGCCGCAGCTGCCGGCTCAACTCCAGGCCGGTCATTCCCGGCATGGCATGATCGGTGATCACCACATCGAAATTCTGCGGACCGTCGTGCACAAGCCGAAGTGCTTCTTCTGGCATTTCAGACATCGTAATGAGATGCTGATCCCGCTGTAGAATCGCGCTCAGTGTTGAGCGCACCATTTCCTCGTCGTCCACTATCAGAATACGCAGCCGCTGATGACCCGAGTCACGGGATTCAGTTGCCTCCCTGCCATGGACGGAATCGGTTGGCGCCATGATGGTGTCGCCCGCATCCGGTAGTGAGACGGTGAAATCGGTACCCCCGGCAGGGTTGCTTTCAAACCGGATGGTACCGTGCAGCCTGGTGACCAGACGATGCACAATGGCCAGCCCGAGACCGGTGCCCGTGCCGGCTGAGCGAGTACTGAAGTAGGGATCGAAAATGCGGTCGCGAATCGACTCCGGTATACCGCAGCCATTGTCACTGACAGTAATGTCTATCGATCGTTGTTCCGAGTTGCGGCGTACGCGAAGGGACAGAGTCGGGTTGCGTTCAGGCAGCGCCAACAAGGCGTTGGCGCCCAGATTCATGATGATCTGATGCAGACCTTCCGCGTCGCCCGATACTTGGGCGGCCGCTGCCTCATTGTCGCAGTCGACACGAACTTCGGGGCCGGCAGCACTGCGCAGCAGGCTCACTACTTCGTCCAGGACAGGCGCCAGTGCAATATCCTGGCGTTCCACCTCGATGTTCTGGCTGAAGCGCAGGATTCGCCGGATCAACTCCCGGGCACGTTCGGCGGACTTGATGATGGTGTCCAGGTGACGCCGCTGGTCACTGCCCTCCGTGGTGTGATCGCGCGCTTCCTCACCGGCGATAAGAATCGGGACCAGCAGATTGTTGAAGTCGTGAGCGATCCCACTCGCCAGGGAGCCGAGCGCGTACTGTTTCTGGTTCACCAGCAACTCATTCTGGAGAGCTTCAAGATCCAGCAGCGACACCGCAAGACTGGCATTGGTGGCCTCCAGTTCCGTCATTGATTGAGCAAGTCCAGTCAGTAGCTCGGCAATGGCCAGCGACACCAGGCAGGATAGAAACAGCAGACTGCCGGCCACTGCGAACCAGGAGCCAATGGTGTATCGTTGGGACAGGGCATCAATATCACCCATCAGCGACGACGCCGGCAGCAGCAGGTAAATCAGCGAGAATAGTAGTACCAGAAGGGAGCCTGTCCAGGCGCCGCCATGACCAAAGAAGAGTGCACCGAGTATGGGGACCGCCAGCAGCCATATCGCTCCGGCACCCATGGGGCCCAACAGCCACACCAGAAAAACAGCAAAGAGGTACCAGGTACCGATGAAAGCCCAGGTGCGGATACGCGAATCAAGTGAACCCCAGAAGGTGATGACGAGCAACAGCCCCACAACAAGCGTACTCACGAGGATCAAAATCCAGATGCCATCGTTGTAGGCGGCGATAGTGCTGGGAATATAGGCGATGCTTGCCAGAATGCTGCTGGTACGCAGAGTTCGTTGCAGAATGCGTTCTCGCCATTGTTGCATTGGCACCATGGGTTGAACCGCTTGAGTATGGGCGTAAACCTATCTTATGTGTTTTTCTGGTAGACTTCACCGCATAACTAAGTGCAAATGGGTCAGGTCCTACCCCACTTCTACGGACGGTTCGGATCAGCCATGATGTTCGCCCAATTCGGCTTTGCTCCGATTGTCACCACGATGGTGTCCTTCCTTCTGCTGTCAGAGCTCGTTGTGGCAGCGGATAGCTGTGACGTTCCCCTTTCTCAATGGCAGCTCAGAATGCATGACAGTGAATCTGGTCTGCCGCTGGACTCACTGCATGCGCTGGCCCAGGATAAGGACGGTTTTTTGTGGATCGGCACCGAAGACGGATTGACCCGCTTCGACGGCCGCTCCTTCGAGCGTATCGATCTCAGCCAGGTGCTTGATTACGCCGGCGAATACATCGAGGCACTCAAGATGGATCGCCACGGTCGCTTGCTGGCCGGCACCACGGCCTCTGGCATTGTCCGACTGCAGCTCGACGCACCCTATGCCAAGGAACGTCTGCTCGAAGGCGAGGTGAGGATTTATGCCCTGCAATTCGACCAGGACGTCGTGATCGCGGCCACCCTCGGTCGCGGGCTGCTGCTGCTTGATCCCGAACAGGGTGACTGGCTCGAGCCACTGGACAATCGTGCTGGAAGTTCGATCGCGGCAATCAGCCCATACCAGCCCGGCAAATGGTGGGTTGGCTATGCCGGTCAGGGCGTTCAATGGTTCGATGGCAGCCGCTTTCATGACCTGCCTGAGCTTAAGCCACTCGGTGAGGCACATGTCAACGCGCTGCACCAGGATACCGAAGGAACTCTCTGGATTGGCACCCGCAGCGGTCTTTTCAGCCTGAAACAGGGACATCTTCAAGCAGTCGGGCTCGAGGACAATCTGCCGCAGCATGCTCATATCAACGCCCTTGGCGAGGATGGCGCGGGCCGACTCTGGATAGGTCTTGACAGTGGCGGAGCGGCCAGGCGCTGCGATGCTCGCTTCGAATGGGTCAGCGGCCTGGAAGGACTGGCGCAAGCCCATGTGTCCGCGATCCATCACGATGCAGACGGTGATGTCTGGCTGGCTACCCGCGGCGGTGGCCTGGTTCAGCTACATCGCGGCCTGGCTCTGCCGATGACAGCCCGCCACGGATTGCCCGATCACCCGATTCTGCCGATTGCCCAGGACCAGTCCGGACGCATGTGGATCGGCAGCTTTCATGGCGGGCTGGTGCGGCTTGACGGCGACAACATCGACCACTTCGGTACAGATCAGGGCCTTCGATCCGAGCAGGTACTTTCGCTTTTCCCCGACGGCGATTCGATCTGGGTTGGCACACGCAATGGACTGCATCGGATTCAGGATAATCAGGTCATCGAATACTGGGGCCCGGAGGAGGGCCTGCCTCACCCGTCGGTTGCTTCGATCACCCGCGGCGGCGACAGCCTGTGGCTGGGTACGCTCGCTGGCCTGGGCGAGCTTCGTGATGGCCAGATGAAAACCTGGCAGGCGGAGGCCGGGTTCAATGCACCGATCGTGGGACTGGCCTTCGACGACAAGGCGCGGCTTTGGATTGGGACCGACGGCAACGGCCTGTTCTGGCATCGAGAGGGTGGGATCGAACGCACGCCCCTGGAAGCAGAATTACCCAGCCAGACTATCCTCTCGATTCATTTCAGCCAGGGCGAACAGGTCTGGATCACTACCGCCAGCGGCCTGGTTTATTGGGATGGTCAGGCTGTCTACAGCATAGGCTCACAGCGTGGCTTGCCCGACAGCCTGTTGCATTCAGTTATCGAGGACGGCGGGAATGGTCTCTGGATCAGCTCGAATCGAGGTGTTTTTCGCTTCGGTCGGAAGGAGATGGTCGAAGCCATGCTGGAGAACGGCTCGGCGCCAGAAGGTATCCACATCGCCCGCAGCGATGGGATGCCTCGAACCGAAACCAACGGCGGCTTTCAGCCTGCGGTCTGGCGAGACCGGGAAGGTCGCCTGTGGTACCCGACCACCAGCGGTGCGGCGATTATTGACCCGAAAGCTGTCGCCCGCTTGAGCCCGCCGCGTCCACCGAAAATTCTGGACGTTCTCAGTCAGGATCGAATGATCGAGAGCGCCGGCCGAGTGACCCTGCCGCCCCTGCCTGAGTGGATTGAATTCGGTTTTGCCAGCCCCGAGTTTCGCCGCCCCGAGCGCCTGGTCTATGAATACCGGCTGAGCGGCTACGAGACCGGCTGGTTTCGTACTGAAGCTCGCCGAGCGATCTACCGAAGGCTGCCAGCCGGAAGCTACCAGTTCGAAGCCCGAGCCCGCCACCCCGGCTCGGGCTGGTCTGAAACTGCAACAATAAGCATCGATGTAAAACGCCATATCCTGCACCAGCCTTTGCTCTGGCTCGTGGCTTTTCTCATTTTTGTGGCAGCGATGTTTCTGGCCGTGCAAGCAGTTTTCAGGCGTCGCGAGCGGCGCAGGATCCTGCAGATGGAGGCCCAGAAGCTCGAAGCGGTCGGACTTCTGGCCGGCGGTGTCGCGCATGACTTCAACAACATACTCACTGCCATCATGGGTGGTACCCAGCTGGTTGCGGACGGTCTGCCGCCGGACTCGCCGCTGCAGCGTGAAACCGAGCGCGTGCTGGATGCCGCCGATCGTGCAGCCGGGTTGACGCGCCAGCTGTTGACCTTTGCCCGCCGTCAGCCCGTTTCACCGCGCTGGATTGATTTGGAAACAGCTGTCGAGGGGATGCGCGATTTCATACAACGCCTGCTCCCCAGCGGGATTGAGGTCGAATGGCGCTGCCAGCCCAGCGGCGAATGCCACATCGACCCGGTTCAGCTGCAGCAGGTGATCATCAACCTGGTAATCAATGCTCGCGATGCCCTGGGCGGCCGCGGTGGGATTGGCCTGCAGCTGGCACCCGCTTCCGGGGGAGGCGACCAGATGGCAAGCCTTAGCGTCAGCGACAACGGGCCCGGCATTGACCCAGCAATCGGTGACCGTATCTTCGAGCCCTTTTTTACCACCAGGGAATCGGCCGGTGGCACCGGTCTGGGCCTGGCCGTTAGCCAGGGTATCGTGCGGCAGGCCGGCGGCAGGATCAGCTACCGCAGCAAGCCGGGCGGCGGCACGGCCTTCGAAGTCCTGTTGCCCATCCGGTTCGTAGCCAGCAATGGCTGACTGCCGAGCAACTGGCGGCCCTACAGCCAAAATGACGCCCTGCTGAACGAATAACGCCCTGGTTCTCGCAGTGATTCGTGCGGCGCAAGGCTGGCATCTGTGGGAATATCCAGACGGTCACTTTTTTGTCACATTGAAGCGTTACCCTCTGCCTGAATAGCATAACGGGAGCAGTACCCTGCCTCGTGACAAACGCCCTGGGTTTCTATTTCCCCCTGTTGATGACCGGCTGGCGCCGTTCCGACGGCACCCATCGGCGGGGCTCAGGGCTGCGGCGTTGCCTGCTACTGGCGCTATTCTGGCCAATCTTTATCCTGCTGCAAGGTATCAATGCTATCTGCCTGCTCCTGGATAACTGGCTGTTTCCACGCTACCGGCAAGTGACCATCAAGGAACCGGTTTTCATTGTCGGCATGCCGCGCAGCGGCACCTCGTTCTTGCACCAGATGCTGGCGCTTGATGCGCAACGTTTCACCACCACTGCGCTATGGGAGCTGATTTTTGCGCCGTCCATCATTCAAAGGCATTGTTGGCGCGGCCTGGGCCGCCTGGATGCACTGCTAGGTCGCCCGTTCGGCCGCTTGCTTTTCGGTGCCGAGCGTTTGCTCTTGTCCTGGCTGGACGACGTGCACAAAACCGGCCTGCAATCGCCGGAAGAAGACTTTCTGGGCCTGCTGCCGGCGGGCGGCTGCTTTTTGCTGGTATTGCTGTTTCCACAGCCGCAGCTGTGGCGGCTGGCGTATTTTGATCGTGATCTCACGGAGTCTGAGCAGGCGCGCATATTGCGCTTTTATCGCGGCCTGGTGCAGCGGCACCTGTTCTGTCATGGGCAGGACAAGACCTACCTCAGCAAAAACCCCTCTTTCAGTCCGATGGTGAAAGGCCTGGCGCGCACCTTTCCCGACGCCCGCTTCATCGCCTGTTTTCGCAACCCGACCGATGCTGTGCCTTCCCAGGTCAGCGCCATGGTCAATGCAGCGCTGCTGATTGATCCTCATGCGGACCCCAGCTATTGGCGCGACCATCTGACCGCTCTTCTGCAATTTTATTGTCGCCACCTGCTGGAAACGCTGCCGCATATATCGGCCAGTCAGCAGATCATTGTGACGATGGAACAGCTGTCCCAGGCACCGCTGGTCACCGTTGAGCAGATCTATCATCGTCTGCGCCTGCCGCTTGCCGACTGCTACCGTGAGGCCCTGATCCAGCAGGAAGACAAGGCCCGCCGTTATCAGAGCGGCCATGACTATTCTCTCGACGGCCTTGCCATTTCGCGCGAACGCCTGGGGCAGAGCTTTGACTTCATTTACCGGCGCTTTGGCTACCCCAACCCTACCGAACCACTTGGCGGCTGATTATGAAATCCGATAAGTTGCGACTGCTATTCGTGGTAGATGCCATTCGCGGTCGCAATGGTGTCGGGACCTACTTTCAGGACCTTGCTGCCCACCTCGAACTACACGACAGTGTCGAGCGCGTTGAACTGGTGGCCCCGGGCATCGAGCATCCACATCCATGCCAGGGCAGATCCATACCGATGCCCGGAGACACAACCCAGCGTCTCTACCTGCCCAGAATGCGCGCCCTCACGCAGCTGGCGCTGGAAATGAAGCCGGATGTCATTATTGTTCCCGGCCCGGGATTCTTCTCCCTCGCTGGTTACTGGATTGGCAAAAAACTGGGGATTCCTGTTTGCGTCACCCACCAGAGTGATTACCGGGCGATGGTGAAGTTGTATTGGCGTCCGCTGATTGCAGGAGTTGTCGGCAGTGTTTTGCAATTACTCAACATACGGATGTTCCGCGGCAGTTCATCAGTCATTACCATAAGCCAGACGATGGTGGAGCACGCCCGCAGTATCGGCGCCATCAATCCGCGCCTGGTGCCCACCCCGGTGGCTCACGACTTCGTTTACCAGCCCGCCACAGCATTGCGCCCAAGAATCCAGCGCGTGCTGTTTGTCGGCCGTCTGGCTGCGGAAAAAAATATTGGACAGTTTCTGGCGCTGGCAGAACAGCGGCCCGATCTTGTTTTTGAAATCGTTGGCGACGGGCCGCAGCGCAGCCTTGTCCGGCAAAAGGCCGAAACGCTGCCCAATCTTTTGTTCACCGGCTGGTTGAGCCGCGATCAGGTCCTGCATCACCTCGATGCCAACGACCTGTTGATTCTGCCGTCTTCGGTAGAGGCCTTCGGCACGGTGGCGCTTGAGGCCATGGCCCGGCAGCGCCTGGTGCTGACCGCACCCGCCTGTGGCATTAATCAATGGCCGGAACTGGCAGGCGGCTTGTTTACCCTGGCCCCGGGTGAAAGTTTGCACAGCGCCCTGCAACGCATTGAAGCTCTGCCGCACAGCGAACGCCAAATGACAGCAGAAGGAGCGCGTAGCGCCGCCTGTCGCCTGAATGATGATGCAATCCTGCAGTGGCTGAATGTATTGCACTTCACCGCCGCGCAGAAACGCCACCTGCCCAAGCCGGCGCGTTCAACCACCTTTGCCCTGTTGCGAAAGCTCGCCGCGGATTGACGGCAAGCGAAATATGGCAGAAAGACGCGTTATCCACTCGGCCCTGATATCCATTCATGATGTCATGCCCGAAACGCTGCCAGCGGTCGACAGGCTGATGCCGGTGCTCGGCCATCTGCCAGCTGACAGCATCACCCTGCTGGTGGTCCCCGGCCGCAGCTGGCAACAGGCGGATATTGATTGGCTGCACAGCCTGCAGAACAAGGGTCACCGGCTGGCCGGTCACGGCTGGCTGCATTACTGCCGCAAGCCGCGGAGTATGTACCATCGGCTCCACGGTCTCTTTTTATCCCGCAATGCGGCAGAGCACTTGTCGCTGCCTCGCTCGGGCATTCATGAGCTGATTGCACGCTGCCATGGCTGGTTTGCCGAGCAGGGGCTGCGCAACCCGGCGTTATATGTACCGCCGGCCTGGGCAATGGGCAATATCAGTCGATCAATGCTCCGCGAACTGCCGTTCGCCCGGTATGAAATGCTGCAGGGGGTCTACCATTGCGACAGCGATCTTTTCGACAGGCTTCCGCTGACAGGATATGAAGCCGATACGCCATCAAGGGCGAGCTTCCTTCGAACTTTTAATTGCTACAACCGCCGTCGCGCCGGGCGCGATAGACAGCCGCTGCGTATCGGCATACACCCTCATGACCTGCAGTATCGACTGGCCGCAGATTTGCTAAAGGATATTCAAGGCGTAGAGCGAGCTCTCAACTATCAGGACTATCGTCACTAGGTGAGCAAATGAAAACCGGACTACTGCGACTCCTTTGTATGTAGTACTTCAGATTCAGCGTGAGATGGTGGCGCCATCCACGACCAGGGAATGGCCGTTAACATAGGACGCCTGTGTGCTGCACAGCCACAGTACTGCCGCCGCGATTTCATCAGCGGTTCCGAGCCGGCCGCAGGGAATGCTGTTGAGAATCATCGCTTCCAGCTCCGGGCCCTGACGCATGGAATCTTCCAGCATGGGCGTGCGAGTGGAGCCGGGCAGCACCGCGTTGACCCGGACTCCAGCGGTCGCCACCTCCATGGCGGCGGTCTTGGTCAGGCCTAGGACCGCGTGCTTGCTGGCGCAGTAGGGTGCCAGATAGGGCGTGCCGATCAGGCCCGCGCCCGATGCAATGCTGACAATTGCGCCACTTCCGGCCGCTTTCATTGCCTTTAGCTGGTGCTTGAGACAGAGGAAAACGCCGGTGAGATTGATGTTCGTTACTCGCTGCCATTCTTCCAGCGTGGTGTCGTCGAGTGCGGCTGGACTGCCAGCAACCCCGGCGCTGTTGACGGCATAGTCCAGGCCGCCGAAGTGGGTCTGGCAGGCCATCACTGCATCCTTTACCGCCCGCTCGTCGGTGACATCGCCGATGATTACCTGGGCATGCAATTCCGCTGCCAGCGCTTCCAGCCTGCCGCTATCCCGGTCCAGCAGCATAAGGTGGCAACCCTGGGCTGCAAACTGGCGAGCGCAGGCCTCGCCGATACCGGAGGCGGCGCCGGTGACCAGGGCAACCTTACCCTGCATGTCAGGGTAGCTGACAGCGGATGCATTGCTCATTGTCTGACAGAACTACTGGCGTCCCGCAGCGACTTGAACTCGGACCCGGCTTTCCACTCGGGCCAGCGCCGCGAGTTCCCCAGGTCTTCGATCAACATCTGGAACAGCTCAATGTCCTGAACCGCACCGGCGAGGTTCCAGTCCGGTTCCCAGGCGTCGCAGGTCTGGTGGTAGCAATTGCCGACATAGTCAGCGACCCACTGATTGCCGGCGGCCCTTCCGCCCTCTACCAGATCATTGCCGCCGGCGATGGCCATAAGCAGGAGCACCGGAACGCCGGCACGCGCCATGGAGAAATGGTCGGCGCGGTAGAACAGTCCGTTTTCGGGCAGACTTTCGGGCGTCACGACCCTGTCCTGGGTGGCGGCAACACGCGCCAGATCGTCCTCCAGTTCGCTCTGACCCTCGCCGACCAGGATCACGTCGCGGGCCAGGCCGGCAGTCTGCAGGATATCCAGGGTGAAATTGGCGACGGTGGTCGCCAGGGGATAGACAGGGTCGTCAGCGTAAGCCTTGGACCCCAGCAAGCCGCTTTCCTCTGCGGTCCACAGGGCAAAAAGCACGCTGCGCTGCAGCGGCGCTCCGGCCTTCAAGACGCGGGCCAGCTCCAGTACGCCCGCGGTACCAAGGGCATCGTCATTGGCGCCGGGGCGGACGGTGCGGCCCTCGGCGTCGGGCGCGCCCTCGCCGAAGGAATCCCAGTGTGCGGCTGTCATCAGTATCTCGTCGGGATAAGTGCTGCCGGGCAGCAGGCCGAGCACGTTCTCGCTGTCGATTGCCGTGACCTGCACCTGAAAATCAGCGCTGAAACGGGTGTCTTCCAGCTCGAAAGCCTGGAAATCGGGGTGTCGCGCGGCGACCCGCAACTGCGCCAGGTCGTGTCCGGCGGCCGCCAGCAGGCGCGCCGCCGCATCGCCGTGCATCCAGCCTTGCAGGGCGACCGGTTGCGCGTCCGCTTTAGCGAGGGCGTAATTTTCACCCGGAGACGAGGAAGCCACGCTCCAGCCGTAGCCGGCGGCTGTCGTTTCGTGAATGACCAGCGCTCCGAGCGCGCCGCGGCGCGCGGCCTCTTCGAACTTGTAGGTCCAGCGACCGTAGTAGGTCATGCGGCGATCGCCAAAGCGCCCTGCTACCGGTTCATCGGCCGCGGCGGCGAAGTCTGGATCATTGACCAGGAACAGCACAATCTTGCCGGTCAGGTCGATAGCGCCGAAATCGTCCCAGTCGCGTTCCGGCGCGGCAACGCCGAAGCCGACGAAAACCACGGGGGCCTGGTCGATCACGATGGCGGTAGCGGGGTGCACGGTGCTGACTGCGATATCTTCGGCCTGCCGCAGCGCATAGCTGTCGTCGCCCTGGCGAATTGTCAGCTTGCCCGCGTCGTCCAGTACCGTGTGAATCATGGGCACAGTCTGGGTCCAGCTGCCATCCGGGCCGCCGGGTTCAATACCGATGGCCTCGAACTGCTCAATCAGGTAAGCCACAGTTCTGGTTTCACCGGCGGTGCCGGGGGCGCGGCCTCCGAACTCATCCGATGCCAGTATCCTGACGTATTCAGAAAGACGTGTGGCGTCTATCCGAGCCGATTCGGTAGGGGCGGCCTCGACCGACACTGGCGTCTGGTCTTTGGCGCAGGCGGCAAGCAGGAGGATTCCGGCCAGCAGGGGAAGTGTAGACAGGCGTCGTTTCACGGGAGTAGCCTCTTGCCGAATAGTGATTATCGTTCGTGCAACAGTACCACTGACTCGGTTTACTGACGAGTTCGCAGCTGTGAAGCCATGGATTTAGTGTGGTTTTTGACCATAGTTTTACGTGGACAAGCCAGAATCTCCCGGCTAATGTCGAATAATGCTGGTTGTCCTGCCGACTACGCAGCGCTAAAAAACAAGCAATGATGTGAACTACGAGGGGTTTAACATGAAAAAGAATATCAAGCTGCAATCAGCGATCGCTGCGCTTACAGCGATGGGTACGGTTACCGCCAGCGGTCTGGCTTTGGCCCAGGGTACAGATAACCAGGGGCGACAACTCAGGGCTCTGGAAGAGGTTGTTGTCACGGGCACCAGGGTGGCAAATCGCACCAACCTTGATACCACCTCACCGGTGGATGTCATCACCAGCGAATCGCTGCGCCAGAGTGGAACCACCGAGCTGAATCAGGCTCTGTCCCTGGTTGTGCCGTCCTACAACTTCCCTCGCCCAGGCCTGGCCGATGGTACAGATACCATTCGTCCGGCGACCTTGCGTGGCCTGTCGCCGGACCAGACCCTGGTGCTGGTGAACTCGAAACGCCGGCACTCCGCGTCTCTGGTCAACGTTAACGGCACGGTGGGGCGCGGTTCTTCTGCCGTGGATCTGAACACTATCCCGATGGCGATCGTAGAGCGCATTGAAGTGCTGCGCGATGGTGCGGCGGCCCAGTATGGCTCCGATGCGATTGCCGGGGTTATCAACCTGCGCCTGCGTGAGGCTAGCGAGGGTGGCGAGCTTACCGCCAGCTACAGCGCCAGTGATACGCGGGTGAAAACCAATACCGGTGTCACTGTCGTACCCGGTGCCACCTGGCCGCAGCCAGGGTCGACCAGCCGCAATGAATCTGATGGTGAAACAGTCACTCTGGCGGGCTGGAAAGGCCTGTCGCTGGGCGACTCCGGCTTCCTCACCGTCGCCGCCGAGTATAAGGATGCCCAGCGCACCGAACGGGGCGCCTTTGACGTGCGCCAGCAGTTTCCACTGGTGAACGGCGAGTTCGATCCGCGTGAGCAGACGATAAATCGCTTCAACCACTGGTATGGTGATCCCGATCTTGAGCAGCTGTCCCTGTTTGCCAACATGGGTTACGACATCGCGCCCGATGTTTCCCTGTATGGCTGGGCCAGCTACCAGGATCGTGAGGCGGTCTCCGCCGGGTTCTATCGTCGAGCCAACGATGCGCGGAACGTTATCGAGGTGCACCCTGAGGGCTTCCTGCCCCTGATCGCGCCTGAAGTTGAGGACATAAGCCTCGCAGGTGGGGTCGCCTGGAAGGCCGGCGAGTGGGACATGGACGCCTCGCTGGTATACGGCTACAACAGTATGGACTTCACGATCAAGAATACGGTGAACCGGTCCATTGGCCCGACCAGCAAAACGGTATTCGATGCCGGCGGTTTTGATGCCAGCCAACTCACGCTCAACCTGTCGGGCGTGCGTGGCTATGAGGTTGGCTTGGCCTCGCCGCTGAACGTAGCAGTTGGCCTGGAAGCACGGCGCGACAAATACTCCATAACCGCTGGCGAGCCTGATTCCTTTCGCAATGGCGGTGTGTTGCTGAATGGCAGCCCCACCGCTTCCGGATCCCAGGTTTTCCCCGGTTTCCAGCCCTCCAACGAGGTGGATGAAAACCGCAGTGCGGTGGGCGCCTACGTGGATCTGGAAGTGGAAGTCACCAGTCAGTTCCTGGTGTCGACCGCCCTGCGCGTAGAGGATTATTCCGACTTCGGCAGCGCCGTCGCCGGCAAGTTCTCTGCCCGCTACGATTTCACTGATGCTTTCGCCCTGCGTGGCACGGTACAGAACGGTTTCCGCGCACCCTCGCTGCAGCAGCAGTTCTTCACCGCTACATCGACCAACTTTATCGACGGCGTGCCCTTCGATATCACCACGTTCCCGGCTACCAGTGATGTTGCTGCGGCGCTTGGTGCCCAGGAACTCGATGCAGAGGAATCGATCAATGTCTCCGCGGGCTTCGTGCTGCGGGCTGGCGATCTCAGTCTGACCGTGGATGCCTACCGCATCGAGATTGATGACCGCATCGTCCTCTCGGAAAACCTGACCCAGGCCAACGTGCGCGAGTTCCTTCGCGACCTGGGCTTCGTCGGAATTGGTGGCGGGCGTTTCTTCATCAACGGGGTAGAAACTGTGACCGAGGGCGTCGACATGGTACTGAACTACCCCATTCCCACCGATAACCTGGGTTACTTCGATCTGACCATGGCCGCGAACTATAACACCACCGATATCAAGAAGGTGCCGGTGACCGACGAGTTGGCGGCGTTGGATCCAGCACCGACCTTGTTTGACCGGGTTAACGTGCTTACCTTCGAGGAGGGCACGCCGGAGGACAAGTACTCGTTCAACCTGAACTGGGGTCTGGACCGGTTGGGTGCGACATTGCGTGCAGTGCGCTACGGCGATGTGCTGTCACCGGGTACAACCCAGGCCACCGATCTCGTGCTGAAGGCCGCGTGGGTGGTGGATTTCGAGGGCCGCTTTGATGTGACCGAGAGCCTGCGCTTTGCAGTGGGAGTCGACAACCTGTTCGACGAATACCCCACCCAGAACCCGGGAGCCCTGAATGGTACCGGCGCAACCCCGTATTCCAACCTGGCTCCCTTTGGCCGCAATGGTCGTCAGTATTATGGTCGCGTGACCTACAGCTTCTGACCGCGGAAGCAATATGGGGGCTGTCCGGTTGCGGGCAGCCCTTTTTTTTACCCGCCTATTTACAGCCCTGGACAAAGTCCTTCCTGCAAACCCGCGGTAGGTACGCTGCTTACGTTACACTGGGCGTACCTGTTTGAGGGAGTTACCCTGGCACATGCGATTGCTGACAGACCTGCCCCTCCCGGACCTGGAAGACCGGCTTGCCACCTGCGTCCCGGGCGTGGAGCTCATCCACGTTGACACTGCCGCCGGCGCCCCGGAAAACCTGCGCGCCGCTGGTCGGCCAGGTGGACGCTGATGCTGGCTATTGAGCTGCGCATGGTAGTGGTTGGAGCGGCGGCTGCGTGAGCCTGTTGGCAGCCCTTCTGATCCTGGTGCTGGCCGCGGTGCTGATCTTCGTCGTGCCTGCGCAGCGCCGTCGCCGGACTCTGGCCGCACCCTTTCCCGAGGCCTGGGATGCCCTGCTGGCGCGGCGCCTGGAGCCCTACCCCGGATTGGCGCATGCCGAGCGACAGCAGTTGCAGGATCTTGTGCGCCTGTTTCTCGCGAACAAGCGCTTCCACGGCTGCGGCGGGCTCGACGTCAGCGAGGAAATGCGGGTTTGTATCGCCGCCCAGGCCTGCCTTCTGCTGCTGAACCGCGACACCCGCGTCTTTCCAGGGCTGCAACACATCCTGGTGTATCCCGGCGCCTTTGTGCGTGAGGGGGAGGAGTTGAATGAGGATGGCACCGTCAGTGAGGTCAGCACAGAACTGCTGGGCGAGTCCTGGGATGCCGGCAAAGTAATCCTCTCCTGGGAGGACGTCGATCGCGACCTGAATCATTTCGGCGATGGTTTCAATGTTGTACTGCATGAGTTTTCCCACCAGCTCGACAGCGAGAGCGGCAGCGAGAATGGCACGCCTTTAATGTCTGCCGCCGAATCGGATGAGTGGGTGCAAGTCATGACCCGGGAGTATGATGTTCTGGTTGCCGCGGCTGAAAGAGAAGAGGAGACCCTGCTGGATCCCTACGGGGCCAGCGCCCCGGCGGAGTTTTTCGCGGTGATAACGGAAACTTTCTTCGAGCTGCCGGATCAACTGAGGGAGCGACATCCAGAGCTGTTTACACTGCTGCGGCGCTACTACAGAGTGGACCCGGCGCAATGGTACCGGGCGCCGGAGGATATACTGTAATGAGTCAGGCGGCGCCACAAGCTGAGGTCCCAGGCAGACAAGCGCTGACGCTGCCTGCGTGGGTGGGCACGGCCGTGGCGCTCGCGTTCCTCTACTTCTATCCGCTGCAGAAAATGAGCTCCTTGACGCTCCCCCTTGCGGTGCTGGTACTGGCCTGGGTCGTGTACCAGTATCTCGAACCGTTGCGGCTGCTGCAGCGGCACGCCTATCTCACTGCGCTCACCAGCGAGGAGAGCTGGGTCAGGCGCTGGTTCTGGCAGGGTTTTCTGCTGCGCGTGCGGCTGGTGCTGACCGCGCTGGCGGCTGCCATCATAGCTTTGCTGTATGGCGCCACGATCAGGCCCACGGAATGGCTGTTCGTGCTGGCCAGCGTGCCCGTGTTGCTTGCAGTCTTTGCGCTGTCCTCGCGCTTGCTGCGTACGCAACTCGCCGCTCCCTATGCTTTTCCAATCACTCTGCGCTGGTCCTGCCGAGCCACCATCGTCCTGCTGGTGACCGCACTGACGCTGTGGCAGGTGTATTGGCTGGAAGTCCCCGCAACCGATCAGGCAACCCTGCCGGAGGTGCTGAGCGCTGGCTTTGAGCGCGGTGCGGCGGCAACCGCAATGCCGCTGGTGGGGCGGGCGCTGGGCGTCGCCTATGCATTGGATGCCGCCATCTGGCACCTCATGCAGGTCACGACCACGATAGCCGGCACCGATCGCTGGGTGTTTCTGGCTGCCTGGGCAGGCGTTCTTCTGTGGAGCGCGCTCAAGGTGGGCGCTCTCTGGGCGGTATTGCTCGGCGCGGTCACCTTGGCGGTGCGCTTGCGGGCGCAACCACGCCAGGCTTTGGGGGATCGCGCTACCCTTGCAGCGTTCGCCCTGGTGGTCGCTTTCCTCGGCATCGGCTATCTCGGTGCCACCCGGGTTGACCTGCGCCAGTTTGTCGCTCTCGTCGATCCCTGCCAGGTGGTGGGGGAGGCCGAGGAGGCACGGCTCACTGCCGACGCCACGGCCCGTCTGCACGCCGAGGAACAGGCTTTCAATAACGCCATGAGCAGTCTGGTCGATTCCAATATTGAGTCTGCCTACAGATTCGCCGGTCAGGGGGTCGATCGTTTTCTGGATTGGAACTTCAGTCTGGTCGGACAGTACCAGCAACTGGCCTGGGTCCTGGCGGCCGGAGTGTCCGACGTCTCTCCCGCCGAGCATCTCGGCAGGCGGGTGGAATCGTTCGTGCACGAGTCGGTAACTCTGGAACTTGGCGCAGCCGAGACCCGGATGCAAGTGGAATTGCAGAGCCAGGTGATGGCCGCTTATGCAGAGCACGAAGCCTTTGTCAGGGATCGGCTGGCGGCAACGGCTTGCCTGTCGCCGGCGGCCGGTGAGGCCAGCTTCGCAGGCCTGGCGGAGAAGTCCTGGGTCGGGGGTGGTGCCGTCGCAGCTGTCGTCG
>JBGTGB010000096.1:0-2819 GCA_041746975.1 Haliea sp.
CTCGCGGATGCAGATCAGCCGGTTCCTCGGTGCATCGAGACGACAGCCCGCGAAGCGCAGTTTGCTCTCGGGGGTGATCGGGACCGGCTTTTCTCCGGGAATGAAGCTGTACAGGCGCTGGTCGGCGAAATTGCTGAACCACAGCCTGCCATTGGCGACCAGCAGACTGCCGCCACCGTACTCCTGCACTCGACTGCGCGCGTTGAAGGGCTCGGGCAGGAGCTCTGCCGGTTCCCCACCCTGACGCCAGCGCATGATCGTCATGCGCCCGCCCTGCTCCGGCCGGGACTCGAGCCAGTACAGGTAATCACCATCCTTGTGGGGGCTGCCGAGCCCACGACTGCCCTCGACCAGGGATTCCGCGGTAATGGGTGAAGGCCAGCTGCCATAGTCCAGTGCGGTTTGCGGGCTGGTCATGGTTGCCTCCTTATCGTGCGCGATTGCGCTGCCGAGAATACTGGAATTCGGGGATGATGCGATAGCAGCTCTGACAGGAATCAGGTAATCGGAGGGTGGACGAAAATGAAGGCGTTTCCGCGGAGACGCTTTTGCGTTGGAGGGGATCGCACAAGAGATCAAGATGAATGTGGGGCCTGCACGTCAGTTGACCAAAACAGCCCCAACACTTAGTGTTCCTGTACCTCAGGATCAGGAACGCAAAGGTTATGAAACGCAGGAGCTTCATTCTTGGAAGTGCAGCGGCTACCGCGGCGAGTCTATCGTATTCAAAACTGTATGCTCAGATAACGGAAGCAATCGAGAACAGTGTCGCACCAAAGCATTATGATGCAATAGTGCTTGGTGTCGGTAGCATGGGCTCATCTACCTGCAGTTACCTGGCCAGGAAAGGCTACCAAGTTCTTGGTCTGGAACAGTTCGATATCCCGCACGAGTTAGGATCGCATTCAGGACAAAGCCGCCTGATAAGAAAGGCCTATGGCGAGGCCTCCGATTATGTGCCCTTGCTGCAAAGGGCCTACGATAACTGGAGTTCACTGGAAGCTGAGACGGGGCACCAAGTCTACTACAAGACCGGAGTGTTGTATTCTGCTGCGCAAAACAACGCCTTTCTTAACACCGTCAAAGAGTCTTCGGCCCAGTTTAACATCCCCCTTAACAAGCTCACACAAGAACAATGTGAACAAGAATATCCTCAGTTCAAGCTGCCAGCAGATTTTGAAAGGTTGGAGGAGCCCGATGCAGGATTGCTTACGCCAGAGCGCATCATTCTCCTGTATGTTCAACAAGCATTATTGAACGGGGCTGTCATTCGCAGCAGGGAAAAGGTGCTGAACTGGAAACGCGAAAACGGCACGATTACAGTAACAACCAACAAGCAAACCTATCAGACGGAAAAACTGGTGATCACCGCAGGACCCTGGGCCGCAAAAATGATCCCTGATCTGGCACCAAAACTAACGGTAACCAGGCAGTCAGTGGCATGGGTACAGCCCAAGAAATGGGACGATTTTACGCTGGGTAAACTCCCATGTTGGAACATAATGGATGAGGGCTATGACTTTTACGGCTTTCCTGTTCTTCCTGTTGGAACGTTCGGGGGCCCTCTGGGGTTAAAGCTGGCTTTGCACTACCCAGGAGGGGAGGTCACCGATCCCGACATGGTAGACAGGAGTAACAGGGCGTCAGATGAGCAAGTGTTGGTTGAATTTCTAAACACGTTCATGCCTGGAGGATATAAAAACACGCTTGAAATGAAGACCTGTTTGTATACCAACACACCGGATGAGAATTTTATTGTTGATTATTTGCCCGGGTTTGACAAAGACGTGGCGGTTGCCGCTGGCTTTAGTGGGCACGGTTTCAAGTTCGTCAGCGTAATTGGAGAGCTTATGTCTGAGCTGGTGATGGATGGGTCAACGCGAATACGCATAGACTTTTTGAATGCGCAGCGATTTGGCAACGGTAACTGACCCGGCGCCTTCGCGCTAATCTGTGCCTGGGATACTGAAAGTAGGGGAAATTGAGATGACATTGCAAATTATCGGGGCGGGCTTTGGCCGCACCGGCACCATGTCCATGAAGGCCGCTCTGGAGCAATTGGGTTACCCCTGCTACCACATGGTGGAATGCTTTCCCAAGGGTCCGGAGCACTGGAAGCTGTGGGAACAGGTTGGGACCGGCACCCCGGACTGGGAGCAGCTTTTCGAGGGCTTCACTGCAACTGTCGACTTCCCCGCCTGCACCAGCTATGCCGCCCTCGCCAGTTATTACCCGGCCGCGAAAGTCGTACTCACAGTGCGTGATCCGGAGAAATGGTTTGAGTCAGTCCAGAGCACAATCTTTGGCAAGGAGTGGATGGAGTTCCTGCCCGGCACTGAAGCGGGTGCTTACATGAAGGCGACCATCAACGACTATTTTGATGGCCGGATGCACGACCGTGAGCACCTGATTCGCCGTTTCAACGAGCATGTCGCAGAGGTCAGGGACGCTGTCGAGCCAGAGCGGCTGCTGGTGTTCGAAGTGGCCGATGGCTGGGAGCCGCTCTGCAAGTTCCTCGAACTGCCAGCCCCCCGGGAGGCGTTCCCGAACGTCAATGATACCGCCGCCGTACAGGGCCTTATCAAGGCAATCATGGAGAACGGGTTTCAGGCGGTGCTGGGCTACAAGGGTTAGACTGCTCGACTATGCAGGAAGGGCGAATGACAGGCGAATACGGTGGCCTTCAGGCACAAGGGCCGCACTTCATTTGAAGCCACAGGTAACAATGGGCAGCAAAGGGATTCTCGCGGGCGCGAAACTCCATCTATTTTCATTGGCGATCTTGCCAATGAGGAAGCCAGCAATTCTGGAGCCATGGT
>JBGTGB010000097.1:0-13727 GCA_041746975.1 Haliea sp.
GGGGGGGCGATTTGTGGGCTCGGATTTTTACTACGAGGATCTTGCGGATCGTGAAGTGGCGATGGACTCCCATCGTATTCTGGGCCGGGAACCGCTCGGCGGTGTCGAATGCTACGTGCTGGAGAGCACTCCGCTGGACCCTGACAACTCGGTTTATAGCCGGCGCCTCGCCTGGATCCACCCGGATCTCGACCTGCCCCTGCGCATAGACTTCTTCCGGGACCAGAGCGAGGAGCCCGTCAAGAGACTGCAGGCCAGCGAAATCAGGCGAGTACAGGGGTTCTGGACGATTTTCGACAGCACCATGCACGACCTGGGCAGCGGCCACAAAACCCAGATGCTGACGCTGGACATCAAGTACAATGAGGACCTGCCTGACAGCCTGTTCCAGCAGCGCAGTCTGGCCGATGAATCTCTTGAACTCCCGTTTCGCCCCTGATCTCAACCGCCGGATGCCGCCATGAAACCATGCAAAACCCCGATGAACTGGCGACGCAAGGCTATTGCAAAAGGACTGTTGCTGGCCGCTGCATTCACGGCCCCGCCGGTCGCGGCTTCTGAGCAAATCGTAATTATTATCGATGACAGTGAGCCGAAGCCACGGGAGCCTGCGCACATAACACACAATGATGGCAGGGGCGTAACCGGCGTCACAGGCCTGTCCGTCAGCCTGCGTGAGCTGTGGCTGGAGTATGGCCAGTTTGTCCGCGATGCCTCTGGCACGGATCACCTCGGCCACCTGCGTGGGGAACTGGCTGCCAGCTGGATAACCAGGCCACACTGGGAAGTCCGGGTGGCGGCGCGTGCCTATGGCTATCTGGAAAGTGGTGGCAATGATGTTGATGACCTGGCGCTGGACTACGGGGAATCCTATGTCCGCTACCTGGGCGAGAACTACCGCGTCACCGCGGGAGCGCAGGAAGTTACCTGGGGACGCATTGACGAATTCCCCCCCACAGACCGCCTCAGCACCCAGGATATCAGCCGCTATGTCATTGACGAGCTGGAGTACCGCCGCCGACCCTCGGCAGCCGTTCGCTACGAGTATTTCTGGGCGAATAGCAAGCTGGACCTACTGGCGATTCCCCGTTTTCGCGCCGCCGAGCTACCCGACCGCGGCAGCGTCTGGTTCCCGGTGAACCAGGACACCGGTGAGGTATTCGGCCTGGAATCGACGACGCTGAGCCGGGAACTGGTGCGCAATGCCCACCTGGACCTGAACGAACCCGACTCGGAAGGCGGTTACGGAGTTCGGTTCAGCAGCACGGGCGCCGGTCTGGATTACGCCGTAACTGTGCAGAAGGGCCGCAGTTCACTACCCTATTTCGCCTACGACCCCGCCTCTGCTACGGTCAGCACTCGGTACCCCACGAGCTGGTCTGCCGGCGGAGACCTCGCCTTCGAGGCCTTCGGTGGCGTGGTGCGCCTGGAGTCGCTGTGGACCGCCGATACCCCCGTCACCGGAGTGGACGGCCGCTACACCACGGTGGACAGCCTCAGCTGGGGTGTAGCTTTGGAACTCTTTCCCGGTGACGGCGACGGCCGGCTGAACCTGCAGCTCATGGGGAGCCGGCTGGACACCGACTTCCCGGTGCTGGACCGCGACGAGACCTACGCCCTGAGCGGCTCCTGGGAGTTACCCCTCGCGCGCGAGCGCTGGCGCCTCAGGACACGCTTCTACGCGGGCCTGTACGCCAGCGACTGGTATCTGAATCCCGAACTGGCCTATACCGCCATCCCTGCCACCGAACTTTACCTGACGTTGCACCATTTTGACGGCAGCGACGGTACCCCAGGCGGCTTCCATCAACAGAACAGTTTCGTCGCCGTGGGCCTGCGCCTGACACTCTGAGCCTGCCTGTCGGAGCAGGGAGCGGCTAGCCCCCCTGCTGCAACTCTGCCAACAATTGTTGCACCGCTGCCTTCTCCGGAAACTCCTTGTCGCCTTCCAGCAGCGACGTCAGCTCGCGCATGGCGGTGCCCCTGTCGCCCTCCGCCACGCTGATCTGGGCGCTACTGAAACGAATACCCGGGTGCTCCGGGGCGGCGCTGAGCGCGTCATCAATGCTGCGCCGCGCCCGACGCAAATCGCCATTCTTCAGGTAAATGACTGCCTGCGTGTCCAGCACATTGGGGGGCACTGGCTCCGGAGAGGCCGCAACCGCGCGCTGGATGTACTCCAGAGCCCTTTTCGGCTCGCTGTCCCTGAGCTTCCAGGCCAGGTTGTTTAGCGCCACCACGCTTTTCGCGTCCAGCTCCAGAACCTTGCCATAGGCGCGGATGGATTCCTCCTCCAGGCCGGCAGCAGAGAGGAATTCGGCAAGAGCCCGGTACGCCGGCACATCGGTGGGATGCTCTGCGACCCAGTCACGCAGCAGGGCGATGGCGCCGGTTTCGTCGTCGGCCGCTCGCCGCTGCACCGCCAGCTCAAGCATCGACCCGGTGCTGGGCGCCCGGGCATACACGGTTTCAATCCTAGCCAGCGCTTGCTGCCGGTCACCGCTCAAGTTGGCAACGCTGGCCTGCAGTTTCAGCACATCGGTATTATCCGGCGCCAGCTCCGTGAGCGCTGCCACCTGCTCCTGCAGCTGCTCATGGCGCCCGGTCAGCTGATACAGCCGCGCCAGCGCCACGCGGGCGGGTAGCAAATCCGGGTTCAGGGCTACCGCGCGCTCCAGCGACTCAATCCCCTTTGGCACGTTGTTGAGACCCGTCTGGGCGCGAGCGAGCAGAAAATGAGCTTTCGCTTCACCCGGTTGCTGGCGCACCAGACGCTCCAGGATGGGCAGCGCGGCGGCATAGTCCTGCTGATTGAGCTCCGCCTCCGCGAGGAGGGCCATCACCGGCGGCAGGTTCCGCTGCAGCTGCGGCAGTTCCTCAAGCACCTTAACCACCTCCTCGTTCTGGCGCTTGACCATATGATAACGCCCCAGCACCAGCCTGGGCTGCAGCGCGGCCGGGTGGGCCGCCATGGCGCGCTGCAGGGTCTCGACCATGGCCTGCTCCCGGTTCTCCAGCGCCTCCAGCGCTGCGAGGCTGACCAGAGTCTGCAGGTGTTGCGCGTCCCGCTCCAATACACCGTCGTAAAAGGTCCTGGTGGCAGCGAAGTCCCCTGCCTGCAGCGCCATATTGGCCAGGGCCAGGCTGGCCTCCGGGTCACCCGGCTCAATCTTCAGGGCAGCGAGGAACTGGATGCGCGCCTGTTCGATATTGCCCGCAGCCAGAAAGACCCGGCCTTTCAGCTTCAGGGGGCCCGCATTATCAGGGTAACTGGCGGCATATTCCTCAGCCTGGGCCAGCGCGGCATCGACATTGCCCTGTTGCAAGTGGCCGGTCACCAGTGCCTGCTCGGCCCGCTCGTAGCGGGGCTCCAGCCGCAGTGCGGCCTGGAGATTCTCCATTCCCAGCTCCTGTTGCCCGGTCGCCAGCAAACCGGCGCCCAGGCGGGTCAGGGCCTCGGCTGACTCCGGCTCCAGTTCCGCCACCCGTTGCAGCAGGGCAGTACCGCGCTCAGTTTCGCCGGTCGCAATCAGGCTGTTGGCCAGCAGGTTGAGCGCATACACATCCGCAGGGTCATTGGCGATAACCGGCTGTAGCAATGCGGGCGCCCGGGCATGATTCCCCAGCTGGTACTCGATGGTGGCAGCCAGCTTGCGCGCCTGCGCATTGCTGGGAGCGATGGTGAGAAAGCGGTTCACGTTACTCAGTGCAGTCGCCAGGTTGCCCTCCTCGCGGTGTATGGCCGCCAGATAGTAGAGGGCAAGCGGGTACCGCTCGGGGGCGAGGGCGGCCTTATCGAATGACTGCCTGGCCAGATCCAGCTCATTGCGACCCAGCAGCAGCATCCCTTCCAGGAAGTCCATCCCGGGGTGCGACGACAGCAACCGCTTCATCGCCTTGAGATCTTCCTCGGCGGCGTCGAATTCCCGCGCACTCACCCGCACCATACCGCGCTTATAGTGCTCGGCAAACGGGCTGTGGCTTGCAGCGATAGCCTTGCTATAGTCCTCTTCCGCCTCCGCAAGGTCGCCAAGCTGGATCGCGACATCGCCGCGCAGACTCCAGGCTGGCGCGTATTCCGCGTCTTTGTCCAAGGCCTGGCCCAGCAGGTAGCGGGCTTCCTCTCCGGTGTTGTCCCGGGTCAGGGAGATCTGAGCGCCAGCAACCAGGGCATAGGGCGAGACGGGAGGGGAGTCCAGCACTTCGTCGATCGCGGGAATTACTGCCTCGGTCTCACCCTGCCGAAGTAGGGACAGGGCCTGCGCAGCCCGCACAGTCGAGCGCGCCTCCGGGTCCAGGCCCTCCACCTGCAGCTGGCCCAGTACTGCATGCCGTTCCAACGCGAGCAACACCTGGGCATAGCTTGGATACACCTCCGCGGCGGGACTGCCCAGCTCCAGTGCCTGGCCCAGTTCTTTCTCGGCACTGGCGAGGTCGCCGATGGTAAAGCTGACCTCGCCCAGCAGCAGACGCGCCTGGCGGTTGTCGGGGTCCTTCTGCAGGGCATTCTTTAATTCGATAATTGCGGGGCGGAAGTCTTCCTGGGTCAGATACGCTTCCGCTTCGGTCACGTGCTCCTCGCTGGTACGGGTGTCCCCACAGCCAACAGCAAGCAGCGCCAGGCATGACAGCAGAATCAGGGTAACGCGGCTCATAACAGCTTCCTTATCATAGGCATGTGTTTACGATAGCATAAAGGCAGTGCGCCACCACTGGCAAAACAGTAATCACTGGACAAGCACCCCGATTGCCAGAAGAATTGTGCGCCAGTTCCCATTTCGGTGACATTGCGACAACCACAGCGGAGCTTGCGGCGACGATGGTTACAGACTCGAAACCACGCACAGCCACTCCCGGTCCCGCGGGGAGCGAGAGCAGGGGGCTGTACCTCGCAATTGCCTGCCTCCTGATACTGATCCTGGCGCCGATCGCCCCCCTTCTCCAGCTCACCATCAACAACGTCCCCAAGGTGTACCTGCCCGCGGATGCGCCGGCGGTGATCATCGATGAGCAGGTTCGGGAGTTTTTCCCCAATGACCAGGGCATGGCGTTCCTCTTCGAAGGTGGCGATCTCTACTCGGACCGGTTTCTGCTGGCGCTGGACGCACTCACCCGCGAGCTGCAATCCCACCCTCAGATCGAAAAAGTGTTGAGCATTACCAGCCAGGATCACATCATCGGCACCGAGGATGGCTTCCTGGTCGAGCCCCTGCTGGACGTGGACGAGCTGGAACACTGGTCCGAGGACTATCGCCGGCAGAGAATTCTCTCCGACCGCTTCGCCCACCGTGCTCTGGTGGCGCCGGACGGCAGTGCGTTGGCCATTGTGGTCATCCCGGTGACTTTGGATGACAGCTTTGCCCGCATGGACCTCCACCAGGATATCCTGGCACAGCTGCACAGCCACCAGCTGGAGGGACACCTGGTTGCCGAAGCCGGCCTGATCTCCACGGATGTGGAGCAGACCCGGGAGTTCCTGCGGCAGATGATGCTGTTTATCCCCCTGATAGTGGCGATCGGCCTGCTGCTGGTCTGGCTGTTGTTTCACCGGCTGCTGGCCTTGCTGTTGAGCCTGGCGGCCATCGTCGCCACGGTCGGCTCCACCGTGGCCCTGTTTACCCTGTTCAGCCTGCCCTTCAACCTGATATCCAGTATCCTGCCGCCACTACTCTGCGCCCTGACTATTGCGGCCCTGGTCCACCTGTTCAACGCGCTTAAAATCGCGGCCCGCCGTGGCGTCGACGGCCCCGACCGGGTCGCAACCGCGCTGCGCCACGTCCGCCGCCCGGGACTCTACAATGCCCTCACCACCATGGCCGGGTTTGCCGCCCTCGGCCTCAGTGAAATACCCCCCATCCGCAATCTCGGGCTGGTCACCGCTGCCGGGGTTGGCCTGGTGTACGTTGTGGTATATCACCTGCTGCCACCCATCATCGCCAGCTTTGATCGGGGTCACTGGGGCAGCGGTCGAGCCCGGCGCAATCTGCTGGACACCGCGGTCAGGATCCTGTTCCACACCGGCACCCGCCACCCCGTGGCAACCCTGCTGACCACGCTGGTGCTGCTCGGGGCGGGAGCCCCCTTCCTGAGCCGGATTGTCGTCGAGACCAATCTGCTGGAGTTCTTTTCTCCCGAACATGAAATCCGCGTGGCCACCGAGCACCTGGAGCGCAAACTGGCCGGCACCGGCTCAATGGATGTGCTGCTTACCGCATCCGAGCCACAGGGCTTGATCAGCCCGCAGAACCTGCGCGCCATCCGCCAGTTCCAGACCTGGGCCGAGTCCCAGGACGAAGTCGACAAGACCACGTCCCTGGCGGACTTCGTCGAGGAGATGCACTGGGGCTTCAACGGTGGCGACGACCGCTTCCGCACCATCCCGGAGAACGCAGACCTCATCACCCAATATCTCTTTGTGTATGACGGTACAGATCTCTACGACTTCGTGGATGAGCGATTCTCCATCAGCCGCGTGCACCTGAACCTGAACATCCACGGCGCCAGGGATATCCAGCAGTTTTTGCAGCGCGTACGGACCTACCTGGAGGCACAGCCGATGGATGCGGTAAGCTGGGAAATTGCCGGCATGAGCCGTCTGTTCTCCGATCAGGTGGACCTGCTGATCAGCGGCCAACTGAGCAGCATACTCGGCGCGCTGGTGATCATCTTCCTGTTGATGCTGCTGCAGTGGCGGTCCCTGAAGGATGCCCTGGTCTGCATGCTGCCGAACCTGGCACCGGTTCTGCTCATCTTTATTGTCATGGGCGCCTTCAACATCTGGCTGGACGTGGCTACGGCCATGATCGCCAGCGTCGCGGTGGGCATCGCAATTGACGACACCATCCACATTTTCCACGGTTTCATCCACCGCCTGCGCCAGGGCGCCAGGCCTGTCGCCGCCATTGCCCGAACCTGCCAGCATGCGGGGCGGGCGGTCATGACCACGACCATTATTCTCTGCGCCCAGTTTCTGGTCCTGCTGACCTCTGATTTCGTGCCCATCATGCATTTTGGCCTGCTCGCAAGCATCGGCCTGCTGGCGGCCCTGGTGTTTGACCTGCTGTTGCTGCCGGCTATCCTGATCCTCATTTATCGGCGCCGGGAGGCCCCATGACCACAGACAGACAGTTTGACTACGCGGAGGCGTTCAGCCGCAACGCCGGCTGGGTAACTGCGGCGGAACAGGCGAGCCTGCGCGGGAAGCGCATCGCCATCGCCGGCATGGGCGGCGTGGGCGGTATCCACCTGCTAACCTTGGCGCGCCTGGGGGTAGGCGCCTTCAGCATAGCCGACTTCGATACCTTCGATATCGCCAACTTCAATCGCCAGGCCGGCGCCATGATGAGCACCGTGGGCAAGGCCAAAACCACGGTCATGGCGGATATGGCGCGGGACATCAACCCCGAGCTGGACATCCGCGCCTTCGACGACGGGGTAACGGCGGCCAACGTGGGCGCCTTTCTGGAGGGAGTGGACCTGTATGTCGACGGGCTGGACTTTTTCGCCTTCGACGCCCGAGACCTGGTATTTTCCGCCCTGGCGAAGCGGGGCATCCCCGCAGTTATTGTCGCCCCGGTCGGCATGGGCGCCTCCCTGCTCAACTTCATGCCGGGGGGGATGAGCTTCGCCGACTATTTTTGCTGGGAGGGCTGTACAGCCGAGGACAAGGCCCTGCGCTTCCTGATCGGCCTGTCCCCCGCCCTCCTGCAGCGCACCTACCTGGTGGACGCCAGCGCTACAGACATGCAGGCGGAGCGGGTGCCCTCAACCCCGGTTGGCTCCGAGTTGGCTGCCGGGGTAGCTACCACCGAGTCCCTGAAGATTCTGCTAGGGCGTGGCCAGGTAACCGCTGCTCCCCGAGGGGTGCATTTCGATGCCTACCGCAACAGGCTGGTGCGCACCTGGCGCCCGGGGGGTAACCGCAACCCGATCCAGCGCCTGGCACTGGCCTTCGCCCGCCGCACGCTGGAGAAGGGGCGGCGTTAAGTCGGCTCGCCTCAAAGCGGAGCCCGCGTCAACCCACCGCGTCCGCCAGCGCCACGGGCTTTGTTGCAGCGACGTTATAGGTGTTGCCCGAAACCTGCTCGAAATCGATGCTGAACCCGGCATCCTGCAGGCGCTGACGAATATCGGTCTGCTCATAGGGCGTGTAGAGAATACCCTTGCGGATGCCCCAGTCATCGATCTTCTGCGCCAGCCAGCGTAGCGGGCGGGGGCCGCGGGGATACAGCAGCACGTTGGCCGCCAAGCGGCCCTCGGGCTTCAGCACCCGAAACACATCCCGCAATCCGGCGTCCACGTCGGGAAAGCAGTGGACCGCATTGGCGATGTTGGCGCTGTCGAAACTGTTGTCGTCATAGGGCAGCGCGGCGACATCCGCATGTTGCAGCTCAATCCCGGGGGTCTTGGCGAAACGGCGCTGGGCACCGGCCAGCATGGGCAGGGCATAGTCGATACCTGCCACGCTGGCTTCCGGCAGCTTCTTCCAGCGCCGCCAGCGGTGGATGAATTCGTAGAGTGTACCGGTGCCAATCGCCACCTCCAGGTGCCTACCGCGGATATTGCGGCCAAAGAAACCCACCTGCGCCCACAGGGTACTGCGGTAGGCGAAGGTGAGAATAAGGAATCCGCGGACGTCGTACCACCAGGGGGAGGAGGAATACGCGGCGGCGATTTCTTCTTTGGTTTTTGTGGAAATTTTCGTCATCAGCAGCAGCTCCCCGGACAGACCTTTTACCGCAAGTGAAGCGCAAAGTCTCCTATATCCGTGCGCCGTTGTGCAAACACGCGCGCCACTGCGGTGTCAGAAAATTTTACATCCTGCGCCGACAGCCAAGTTAAGGAACGCATTAACATACTGTTTAATAGACAATTTTTATTTGTGGCACAAGGTTTGCTGTCATACAAGTGAACGCGCAATCCCGGGATCCGTTCCGGAACAACAATCAGGAGCACAACGATGAAACTCACACATATATTAGGCATGGCCGCACTTGCCGGATCACTGGGTCTCGCCAGTGTGAACGCATCGGCGGCTGAATTTAACGATTTCACGGTAGACCCCGGTGACTATACCGGGATTCCAGCTGCTAATATTGATCCATTGGACCCCTTTACCGCTGACAAGATTACCGGCAACTATGTCGAAGTCATCACCTTCACTGGGGCCAATACATACGCGGTCTCGATTAAGTGGCAAGCTGGGCAGTTTGTCGCCAATGACGGTGACGATGCGTTGGGTGGTTCGATAACCGGCCTGGGGGATTCGATCGGTTACGCTCTTTACGCCTTGTTTGAAGGCACCGGCACATTTGTCACTACCGACGGTGTAACAGTGTTCACCGCAGACGCCGGCGTTGGATCATTGGACCTGTACATCGACCCAAACCGTGACACTACGTTTACCGCCCCTCTCAGCGGCGTAAATCCCTGGACTACCGGCAACGCGGGTGAAGACGTCTTGTTTGCTACTGGAACTCCAACTGCAGGCGGCGGCACCCTCGACCCCACCCTGTCTACTTGTAGTGCAGGCGGTGGCAGCGGCATCAACTGTGGCAGCTTTGGCAATACGACCACTTTCCAGTTAACGGCTGCTGGTAGCAACTTTTTCATCTCACCAGTGCCCTTCTACAACGTGACCTTCCAGTCGGGGCAGCTGAACTCATTCTTGCTGGCTGGCACCCAGACGATAAATGGGTCACTGGACGTGGTGTTTGAAGGTCAGCAGATCCCTGAGCCTGCCAGCATCGCACTGTTCGCCACTGGCTTATTGGGCCTGGGCTTCGCAGCGCGCCGCAGACGCAAGGGCTGAGCGGGTACGAAGCACTAAAGCAAGATAGGAACGGCGACCTTCGGGTCGCCTTTTTTTTGGACCAGCGCCAGGGCCCCGCATCCGCCCCATAGGAGGCCGCGCTCCTCAAGCCCCCTAGACCACTGTCAGTTTTATTTACACACAAAGCCAGCAACGGCCTGACATCGCACCAACAACATCTATAAGCTATTGATTATAATAATAATTATTACATTGGCACGCCGCATGCAACACATTAGACGGACGAATCACGATCTTCAGAGGATCAAACAATGAATAACAGCAAAAAAACATTCGTGGCTGCGGTGGCAGTGGCCAGCTGCGCTTGGGCAGGCACGGCCAGCGCCGGTGAACTGGCACTGTACGGCCAGTCCATTGATTTCGAGAACTCCGGCGCCTGCCTGACCATCGGCGACGCCATCAGCTGTTCGGCACCTTTGCTGAACGTGCTGGCAGGGCTGAGTCCCACCACCCTGACTAAGGACGGCGGCTACGTTTTCCAGACTAACCAGGGAACCCTGCAGAGTAACTATATCGTCGTCAGTGGCGGCGGCGGTGCCCCAAATAATTCAGGCATTGAGCCTGTGGGTGGTGACGGGCCGGCAGTGGAGGATGGCTTCAAAAGTAACGACGTCACAAATGACCAGTATTTCGCCACCGGCAAGACCGGCACCACGGCGGGAAATCTCAATGATCCCGACAACAACAGCCTGACCGATGCACAGGACAGCCGTGGAACTTGGGACGTGGATATCGGCTGGCTCATCGAAGCGCTGACGTTCGATGACGGTCGGCACCAGTTGCTAATTGGTTTTGACTACAACGAACCGCAAAGCGGTTCGCCGACGAGTCTGGACTACTGGGCCCTGGTGTCGCTGGTAGACTCCTCGGGTCTCCTCCCGACGATCAATTACGAGATCCGCTCGCCGACCGGCCAGACCTACGACCAATTCGTCAGCAACAAGACCTTTGATGGCGAGACCAGCAAGCCCGCAGTGTCTGACTTTTCCACGGTACTGGGCACCAGTTGCGTTGATACTAACGGCAGTGAACTTATACCGATTCTGAATCTTGTGGGCGGCGGCTGCCCCGCGGGCTATGAGATCACCATCAATAACACCCTGGCGACCAACCTGACAGAAATCATTGCCTGGCTGCCGGAACTGGATATGGGTCTGGAGTCGTTCCAGGCTATGGGCTACGACACTGTTTCCACCAGAGTGTTGCTGGGCTGCTTTGACAACGACTCAACGAGCCGCACCATCGGAACCGGCTATCTGAGCGGCGCTGGCGCCACCACCAACTGCGGGGAAGGCGGCTTCCCGGACATCTTCCTGATGGCCGGTGACCTCATTGTACCCACCAACGAGGTTCCGGCGCCCGCTCCGCTGCTGCTGATGGGCGCCGGTCTGCTCGGCCTCACCTCACTGCGCTGGAGAGCACGCCGCCGTAGCTGATCCTGGACGGCTTGCAGCGACGTAACGCGGAAGGGGCCACACTGATGGCCCCTTTTCTCATTGCCCCGTAACGGTTATCCGACGCTGACTTCGGGCATGGCTGCCAGCTCAAAGCCAACTTCACTGCCCAGGTGGAGGCGCAACTCATCATTGAAGCTGCCCAGTTGCGCCGGCATTGTGCGGTGGTAGGTTTCGGCACTCATATGGTAGGGCGCACGCCTGCCGTGGTAGTCGGTGACCAACCCCGCCCGCGCCAACGTCAACCCAGAGCGTTGCATCAATCTGGGCAGGGCCGGTTTCATCATCGCGAAAACATCGGTCAATCCCAACATTTCCGAGCTGGCAGCAGCCCCCAACAGCGCGGCCACGGCAATCATGGAAAAGCTTCTGACCTCCTGATGGTTGATATCCACGGCCTTGGCGCGGCCGGGCTTCCCGGCGTGGTCGCCACTGCGGCGACGAAATACGGGGTCAACGGCGAGGCGTGAGATTTCACCCACCCGGCTGCGGTCCGCTGCCAGCAGGTCCAGGGTACCCAGGGACAGCGCGGGCAAGCAGAACTTTTCCAGCGGGAGTGGGTCTGCATACAGGTTGCTGCGGGTGGTAACCACTCTCACACAGCCTGCTGTTTGGCCGGTGCGCCGGTGGGTTACCAAACAGTGTAGTGAACGGTCGTCAAATTCGTCGACCTCAATGCCGGCTGCGTACTCCTCATCGGGTCGGTCGCGGGGATCCAGATAGCGGAATTCCTCACAAAAAACCCGAAAACGAAGTCGATGAGCGGCCAGCCTTTGCTCCTGCGTAGTTGCGAGGCTCACGGCGAAGTACTTGTGAAAATGCTCGCAGTGGGTCATCAGGCTTTTTTGTTTGGCTCAAGCGCAGCGTTAAGCTTTGTATCACACGTTGACACAGCGTGCCACCAGAAATGTAGCTGGCATGCCGGTTCCCAAGCACTGCCCTGATTCATCTGCCAGCTGGCAGCGACGCCGGGGGAATCGCGTGGGTGACGAAATCCACACTGATCGCCTGGTAAACGGATTTGTAGAACAATCTGAGGTCCGGGTGCATAGTCTGAAGGACAGAGTTCAGCTGTACATAATAAGGCGCCCTCAGGCCGTGATAGTCGATATCGGCTCCCACCTTGGTGAAATGAATCCCCGAGCGCACCATCAACCGCGGCAGGAACGGCTCCATCATCGCAAATCCCGCGGTGAATTTACACAGCTCACCCATCGCACAGGAAGCAAGAAAAGCCGCCACCGAAATAAGGCCAAACGTGCGCTTCTCCATGCTGTCGATATCCAGCGCATCAATTTCACCGAAACGCGTTTCCGCCTCCCCGGTACGGCGACGGAAGGCCCCATCCACCGCAAGCCGCGATATCTCGGCGATCTTGTCCCGGGGAACCTCCAGCTGCCGATGAAACTCCTCATCCAGCACGTCTGGCCCCAAAAGTTCATAGGGCAGCGGATACGTGGAACCGGAATCATTGACCGCGGGCACCAGCCGCACACAAGCAGCAGGCATATTGCTTAACCGGTGGGTAATCAGGCAGGTATGAGAGAAGCTGTCGTACTCATCCGACTCCAACCCGCCCGGGTAATTTTCCGCTGGCAGAAAGCCGAATTCGTCACAATACACCCGGTACCGAATGCGGTAGGTCTTGTCCAAATCCACCTGGGTGCGCGCCATCCCGATTTTAAAATATTCGTGAAATCTGGAGGCCAGTACACTGTTTTCGTTCTGCATGTGGGCACCCCCCGCCTCATCATGGCCTACTGCTACAATAGTCCCATACATTGGGGGGCTTTGGCCATGGCTGAAACGATACAAGACAAAACCCGGGATCCCGTCTGCGGCATGACCGTGGACCCGGCCACCGCCAACCACCACAGCGAGCACGGGGGAAGAACGTGGTATTTCTGTGCCGCCCGCTGCCGGGAGAAATTTGAGGCAGACCCGGAGCAGTACCTCCGCGCGCGGCCAGAGCCCGCGGCGGCTATTCCCGGCGCAATCTATACCTGCCCCATGCACCCGGATGTCCGCCAGGAAGGCCCCGGCGACTGCCCGATCTGCGGCATGGCGCTGGAACCCGCGGAGATCACCGCGGATAGCGGCCCTTCGGCGGAGCTGCTCGACATGAGCCGCCGGTTCTGGATTGGCCTGGTGCTGACACTGCCGGTGTTCCTGCTGGAAATGGGTAGCCACCTCTTCACCACTGAATTACTGCTGGTACCGCGTTGGTCCAACTGGATTCAGCTCGCGCTGGCCACGCCGGTAGTACTGTGGGCTGGCTGGCCCTTCTTCCTGCGCGGCTGGCGCTCGGTGCAGCGCCGCAGCCTGAACATGTTTACCCTGATCGCCATCGGTACCGGCGCTGCCTGGAGCTACAGCGTGGTTGCGACCCTGGCGCCGGGCATCTTCCCACCCGCATTCCACCAAGCCGATGGCTCGGTGGC
>JBGTGB010000098.1:0-4267 GCA_041746975.1 Haliea sp.
CGCGAGAGTGACCCTGCCGGCGTCGTGCGGGCGGCGAAGGCCTCCATGGCGGTGCAGGTACGGGCCATGCTGGCGCTGCAGGCCGCTGGCGCCGTCACCCTGGACTACGGCAACAATATCCGCCAGATGGCGCTGGAGGAGGGGGTGGACAACGCCTTCGATTTCCCCGGCTTTGTGCCGGCGTATATCCGGCCCCTTTTCTGCGAGGGTATCGGGCCCTTCCGCTGGGTGGCCCTGAGCGGTGATCCGGAGGATATCTACCGCACCGATGCCAAGGTCAGGGAGCTGATACCCGACAATGCCCAGCTGCACAACTGGCTGCAGATGGCCCGGGAGCGCATCCGCTTCCAGGGCCTGCCGGCGCGCATCTGCTGGGTGGGCCTGGGGGATCGCGCCCGCCTCGGCCTGGCCTTCAACGAGATGGTGCGCACAGGCGAGCTGCAGGCACCCATTGTGATCGGCCGCGACCACCTGGATGCCGGTTCTGTGGCCTCGCCCAACCGGGAGACCGAGAGCATGCGCGACGGCTCCGACGCAGTCTCCGACTGGCCCTTGCTGAATGCCCTGCTTAACACCGCCAGCGGCGCGACCTGGGTCAGCCTGCACCACGGCGGTGGGGTGGGCATGGGCTTCAGCCAGCACGCCGGGGTGGTGATTGTCTGCGACGGCAGCGAGGCTGCCGACCGGCGTATCGCCCGGGTGCTGCACAACGACCCGGCCACCGGCGTTATGCGCCACGCGGACGCTGGCTACGACATCGCTCTCGATTGTGCACATCGCCATGATCTCGACCTGCCCATGAGTACCGGCGCCGAGAGGGCGCCTACGTGACCGCCGCAGAGCTGCTCATCACTCCCGGTGCGCTGAGCCTTGCGGATCTGCGGCGAGTAAACCGCGAGCCGCTGCGCATCGCCCTGGATCCCGCATGCCACGCCGCGGTGGATGCTGCCGCGACCACCGTGGCGGAGGTGATCGCCACGGGCCGCGTGGTCTACGGCATCAATACCGGCTTCGGCCAGCTGGCCAAAACCCGCATCCAGCCGGATGAACTGGAGGAGCTGCAGCGCAGTATCGTGCTGTCCCACGCCGCAGGCGTAGGCAGCCTGATGGACGAGAGCACGGTGCGCCTGATGCTGGTGCTCAAGATCAACTCCCTGGCCCGGGGCTACTCAGGCATTCGCCTGGAGGTGATCCAGCGCCTGGTGGCCCTGCTGAACGCGGAGGTCTATCCCGCCATCCCCCGCAAGGGTTCGGTGGGCGCCTCCGGCGACCTGGCGCCCCTGGCGCATATGAGCGCGGTGCTGCTGGGCGAGGGCGAGGCGCTGTATCGCGGTGAGCGCATTGCCGCCGGCCACGCCCTGGAGATCGCCGGCATGACGCCGGTGCGGCTGGCCCCCAAGGAGGGCCTGGCGCTGTTGAATGGCACCCAGGCCTCCACCGCCTATGCCCTGCAGGGCCTGTTTGCCGCCGAGAATGCCCTCAAGTCCGCCGCCGTGATTGGCGCCATGACAGTGGAGGCGGCCCGGGGTTCGCGGGTGCCCTTCGATGCGCGCATCCACGAGATCCGCGGCAACGCTGCCCAGTGCGACATGGCGGCGGTGTATCGCGCGCTGCTGGAGACCGAGAGCGAGATCAGCCGCTCCCATGAGGACTGCGACAAGGTCCAGGACCCGTACTCCCTGCGCTGTCAGCCCCAGGTCATGGGTGCCTGCCTGCAACAGCTGCGCTTTGCCGCCGGCACCCTGCTGGCGGAGGCCAACGGGGTCTCCGACAACCCGCTGGTGTTCAGCGACAGTGGCGATATCCTCTCCGGCGGCAACTTCCACGCCGAGTCGGTGGCGATGGCCGCGGACATGCTGGCCATCGCGCTGGCGGAAATCGGCGCCCTTTCCGAGCGCCGCATCGCCATGCTGATCGACTCCTCCCTGAGCGGCCTGCCCCCTTTCCTGGTGGACAACGGCGGCGTGAACTCGGGTTTCATGATCGCCCAGGTGACCGCCGCGGCGCTGGCCAGCGAGAACAAGACCCTGGCACACCCGGCGTCCATCGACTCCCTGCCGACCTCCGCAAACCAGGAGGATCACGTGTCCATGGCGACCTTCGCCGGCCGCCGATTGATGGATATCGTCGAGAACGTGTCGGGCATTCTCGCGATCGAGTGGCTGGCCGCGGCCCAGGGGCTGGACTTCCGCCGTCCCCTGCGCCCCAGTCCACCGCTGGACGCCGCCCGGGCGCTACTCAGGGACGCTGTGCCCTTCTATGACAAGGACCGCTACTTCGCCACGGACATCGAGGCCGCCAGCGAGCTACTCCATCGTGGAGTGCTGGCGCAAATGATGGTGGAGGAGGTGCTCGGTTTTTGAATAATCTATGCACGGAGTGAATCAATTCCGACTTACTGCGGCAAGCTTTTGCAGGAGCACCCGGTTATTGTTGACCGCATAAAACAAGGAGCCAGCATGCGCCAGACACCGGCAATCGGGGATAATCTTTCTCAGCGTTTTTCCCTGCACGATGGCCTCACGGAGGCCATCGCCGCTTTCAGCCTGCCCGACATCCTGGGTTTCGGTTCGGTGTTCGCGCCGGTGATGTTCCGGGCCGACTACCGTGATGGCAGCTGGCAGCCCGGCCAGCTCCTGCCTTACGGTCCGATCAGCATTGATCCCGGAGCAAAGGTGCTGCACTACGCCCAGGAGGCTTTCGAAGGCCAGAAGGCCTATCGCGTTGGCGATCAGCCCGTCGCCCTATTCCGCCCGGCGATGAACTGGCGGCGGCTGAATACCTCCGCCGCCAGATTGTGTTTGCCGCCGCTGCCGGAATCCCTGTTCCTGGACGGGATATTCGGCGTTACCGCGTACAACGAGGCATTTATCCCTGGTGCCAGCGGCCAGTCCCTGTATTTGCGCCCCTTCCTGTTTGGCACCGAAAGCAATCTAGGCATGGCCGCGTCCCGGGAAGTGAGCTTCATGGTGATCGCGAGCCCTTCCCAGGCCTACCACGCCGGCAGCATGAGTCTGCTGATCGAGCGCACTGAATCCCGGGTTGCGGGGGGCGGTATTGGCGCTGCCAAGGTGGGTGGCAATTATGCCTGTGCCCTGCAGTCTGCCTCTCGCTGCGCTGAGCTCGGTTATGACCTTACCCTCTGGCTTGACCCGCACAAGCGCCGCAATATCGAGGAGCTTAGCGGCATGAATTTTTTTGCGGTAGTTGATGGCCGGCTGCTCACTCCCGTACTCACCGATTCGATCCTCGCGGGTATCACTCGCGACTCGATTATCCAGCTGGCCCGTGCCCAGGGGCTGATCGTCGAGGAAATGCCCATCGTCATTGACGAGTTGCTCGACTGGATCGAGAGCGGACACTGCAGCGAGTGCTTTGCCTGCGGCACCGCGGCTATCGTTACCCCGATCCAGGAGTTGGGGGAGGCGGACGGTACTCGTTACGCGTTGCCGCCGTGGGACGGCGAGCTTACCACCTTCCTGCGCACGGCTCTGCTCGATATCCAGGAGGGCAGGGCGGAAGACAGCTTCGGTTGGATGGCGTCTCTGCCCGCTGAGTACCAAGAGCTGACGGCAGGGAATCTGCGGGCATGAGTGCGGACAATGTTACCTACGCCAATACCTCCACGGTTACCGGCGGCACCCTTGCCGAGATTCGGCCGGAGCAGCGCCAGGGAGCCCTGCGCGGTGCCCAGCTTCTGGCCAAGGCCCTGCAGGCAGAGGGTGTGGACGTGCTGTTCGGCTACCCCGGTGGCGCCAACCTGGAAATCTTTGATGTGCTGCGGGACTACGGTATCCGCTGCGTTCGCACCGAGCACGAACAGGGCGCGGTACATGCGGCCCAGGGTTACGCCCGCGCCAGCGGCCGAGTGGGCGTGTGCCTGGCGACCTCCGGCCCAGGTGCCACCAACCTGGTCACCGGCATTGCCGACGCCAATAGCGACTCCACGCCCATCGTCGCCATCACCGGCAATGTGCCCTCGCACCTGCTGGGCAAGAACGCTTTCCAGGAAGTGGATATTGTCAGTATCAGCAAGCCGATTACCAAGCGCAGCACCCTGGTAAAAAAGGTGACGGAGATTCCCGAGGTGGTACGGGAGGCCTTCGCGCTGGCAGGCGGTAACCGTCCGGGGCCGGTGCTGATCGACATTCCCAAGGATATCCAACAGCAGTACCCCCGCGACGCGGACGGCAACCACGTGCCGCCGCGGATTCCGGCGGTCGTTGAGCGCCCCGAAGCAGAGATTGGCGGTCTGACCGCCAACCAG
>JBGTGB010000099.1:0-4292 GCA_041746975.1 Haliea sp.
AGCTCCCATCTGCGCTATATCTATGCCAAGGGCGCTCCCGAATCGTGGCTGCACCTTCTCCAGCAACACCTCGATGACCAAGACACCCAATTCATCACCCTGCACTCGCACAGTAACAGGCAGCAGAACTGGTTGGACGACACTGTGGCAAAGCGCATTACTGACATGATTCAACAGCGGACAGAAGTATGACTGCACAGCAAGTTGCCCAACCGGGGCTCAGCTTCTGCGTTTTCTCCTACAATCGTGGGGTCTATCTAAAAAATTGCATTGAATCGGTGGAGAGAGCCGTGCCCGGTGCCGAGATAGTCGTCTACGACGATGACAGCAACGACCCTGAGACCCTCCGGTTCCTCGCGGAAATCGCCCAACAGCACACAGTAGTTGCAGCGAAACGACCGGCCTCCTCCAAGCACGGCGCCCTCTACTACAACATGCAGGCCGCACTGGAGGCTTTGGCAGATCGCGAAATGCTCTGCCTGCTACAGGACGACACTCAGATCGTCAGACCACTACTTCCCGAGGATCTCCAGGAGCTGGAGCAGCTTTTCCAGGAAAATCCATCACTGGGTTTCGTGCACCCCTGTTTTATAAAGTCCCAGGACCAGAAGCAAGGTTGCCTGATGCAAGCCTTGAGCCCTGATCAGCCATTCTATTTCCGTCCCGATAGTGGCCAGAGTGCGGGCATATTCTATTCCGATCTTGCGATTCTACGTCCGCGCAGATTGCTGGACAAAGGCTGGCGCTTTCGCCACTCGGAACCCGCCAATGACAGGCAGGCACGCAGCCTTTTTCAACCAATGGCCTACCTGAAATCCCCCTTCGCAATGTGGCTCCCCCGGTCCAGGGCCTATCGCGGCAGGATTCGTACACTCGGGATGACACTCGCCGAAAAGCGCAACCAGTGCGGTTTCTATCCATTCAGGTTCTGGACCCCGCAGCAGACTAAGGCCTTCCGGGCACGTAGCCCACAGCTACCTGCGGTCGCGGAAGAGTTTCTCGAGTGTGAACGTGGCAACCCGCAACAACCCTGGTCCTATAACCCACTGTACGGAGTCAGGCTCTACAAACAGATGGACCGGTTGGAGATCCTAGTGCGCAGGCTGTTCTCTTCCTAGCTGGATGATGCCGTGATCGGTGGTGACGATCCTCCGTTTCTCCACCAGGATACGATGACGCCTGTTTTCCCTGATCTGGTCCGCATGCGCGTAGCTTCTCTCATGATCCAGATGTAACAGGATGGCATCATAGCGGACATGCCTCGGTTGCACGCCCAGGTTTATCAGTCGCGCGCCAAACTCCCGGTCTTCCCCCCCGTAGGATAGCCGCTCGTCGAAGCCGTTGACCGCCAGCACGTCACTCCGCCAGGCGGATGCGTTGGAGCCCTTGAACGTGCATTTCGTGAAGGTGCAGGCATTCAACAGCTGAGCCCAACGCCCCTTGGCCAGGAGCTTCAGGTTCTTGCGGGATGATTTCAACCCCCTTTGCTGCAGCCAGGCAAAGTTGAAGCAGTTGCCAGACAGAATGTCTTCCTGTTGGATTGCAGCGCTGATGGACATGGGCAGTTTGCAATAGCTGCCGGACAAAAAATGTCCTTTCTGAGCCCGGTTAGCATGGATTGCCAGGAAGTCCTTGCGCGGTATGCAGTCCCCATCGGTAAAGACCAGGTATTCGCCTCGCGCCTGTTGAGTCGACTTGTTGAGAATTCGACATTTACGAAAGCCGAGATCCCGCTGCCAGACATGGGTGATGGGAAGACCGGTTTGTGTTCGCATGTTGTCGATGAGCTGCCGGGTTTCGTCAGTCGAGCCATCGTCTGCGATAACGATTTCGAAGTCGCGATGGGTCTGAGCGCTATAGCCCCAAAGCACTTTCTCCAGCCATTGCGGGGAATTGTAGGTGCTTATGATGACCGACATCGGCACTGTCACTGGCGACCCCTTCAGTCCCCCGCCCAGAAGACTGAGGCTCCGGCTTCAGCACCGGAAGCCGCAAGGCGCATGAAGCCAAAGAGTTCCCGGCCGACGCCATATTCGTTCTGGTTGCCCTCCAGGCGAGCCGAGTGGCGTTCGCGCCACTCGTCTGCAGGTACCAGCGCCTGCAATTCCCCGCTGTCGCAGTCGATGCGGATGATGTCGCCATCGCGGACCCGCGCCAACGGTCCGTTGACAATGGCCTCTGGGCTTACGTGGATGGCCGCCGGCACCTTGCCCGAAGCCCCGGACATGCGCCCGTCGGTGACCAGCGCCACGCGGAAACCGCGGTCCTGGAGGATGCCCAGGTAGGGCGTCAACTTGTGCAGCTCGGGCATGCCATTGGCGCGTGGACCCTGGAACCGGAGCACGGCGATCAGGTCGCGCTCCAACTCCCCGGCATCAAAGGCCGTCTTCAATGCGTCCTGGGTTTCGAAGACCCTGGCCGGCGCCTCGATGACGAAGTGTTCCTCCGCCATCGCCGAGACCTTGATCACCGCGCGCCCGAGATTGCCCTGCAGCAGGCGCAGACCGCCTTCCGCCGAGAATGGCGCCGAGGCAGGCCTCACGACGTCCAGGTCGGCGCTGACTTCCGTGCCGTCGACATAGGCGAGACCGGCATCAGCCAGGCGCGGCTCACGGGTGTAGTGGCGCAGGCCCGGCCCCCAGTTGGTGAGTACATCCTCGTGCAGCAGGCCGCTGTCGAGCAGGGTGCGAATCACAAAGGCGGTACCGCCGGCGGCGTGGAAATGGTTTACGTCCGCACTGCCGTTGGGGTACACCCGGCTCACCAGAGGGGTGATGGCTGACAGTTCACTGAAGTCCTGCCAGTCGATGATGATGCCGGCGGCGCGGGCGATCGCAATCCAGTGGATGCTGTGATTGGTAGAGCCACCGGTTGCGAGCAGGGCGACGATGGCGTTGACGATGGCTTTTTCGTCCACTACCTGGGCCAGCGGCGTGTACTCCTTGCCCAGGGCGGTAATCCTGCACAGGCGCTGTACTGCGCCCTCGGTCAGGCGCTGGCGCAGTTCCGTGTCCGGTTGTTCGAAGGCAGCGCCGGGGATGTGCAGCCCCATCGCCTCCATCAACATCTGGTTGCTGTTGGCGGTGCCGTAGAACGTGCAGGTGCCCTTGCCGTGGTAGGCCCCGGACTCAGCCTCCAGCAGCTCGTCGCGGCTGGCCTTGCCTTCAGCGAAGAGCTGCCGGACCCTGGCTTTTTCGTTGTTACTGAGGCCGCTGCTCATGGGGCCGGCCGGAGCGAAGACCACTGGCAGATGACCGAAGCTGAGAGCGCCGATCAGCAATCCCGGCACGATCTTGTCGCAGACCCCCAGGCAGAGCACACCATCGAACATGTTGTGGGAGAGGGCGATTGCAGTGGCGCCGGCTATGATATCGCGGCTGAACAGGGACAGCTCCATCCCCGCTGTACCCTGGGTCACGCCGTCGCACATCGCCGGAACGCCGCCGGCGACCTGGGCGGTACAGCCCACCGCGTGGGCTGCACGCTTGACGATATCCGGGTATACACCCAGTGGCTGGTGGGCCGAGAGCATGTCGTTGTAGGCATTGACGATGCCGATGTTGGCTGCCTCAACCAGCTTGAGCACCTGTTTCTCCTGGGGTTCGCAGGCGGCAAAGCCGTGGGCCAGGTTGCTGCAGGAGAGGCTGCCCCGCTGCGGACCCTGGCGGCGCATGGCGTCGATACGGTCCAGGTAGGTGCGGCGGGAGTCGGCACTGCGCTCGCTAATGCGGTCGGTGATCTGTTGCAGTCGGGGATCAATCATCGGGGGCCCACCAGATGGTCAGGGGTGTGTGTGTCTGCGCCAGTACGCTTGCCACGGGATAGCTCCGGGCGAGGGCGGATTCCAGCACAGCGCGTTTGACGTCGCCGGTGATGTGGAGATGGATATGGCGGCTATCCAGCACCGCCGCCAGGGTCAGCGTCATCCGCGGGTGGGGGGCGGTGACCGGGTCGGTCGCCGCAACCCGGGCCGGATTCGCGGGGTCCAGCAGCAGGCGCAGGTTGCTGGCCTGTGGAAACCAGGAGGCGGTATGACCGTCGCCGCCCATGCCCAGGACTACTGCGGCCAGGGGGTGCGGCAGGCTGTTTATGGCGTCTGCGACCTCGGCCACCGCGCCCGCGCAGTCCGGGCTGGGGACTTTCAGCCCTACAAAACTTGCCGCCGCCGCACGGTCCTGCAACAGGCAGTTGCGCACCAGGGCTTCATTGGAATCCGGGTTCGTGGGGTCTACCCAGCGCTCGTCCACCAGGGTAACCGTCACCCGGTCCCAGGCCAGTTCGGCCGCGGCCAG
>JBGTGB010000100.1:0-11320 GCA_041746975.1 Haliea sp.
CGGTTGCGCGCCGCGCACCAGCCGCCCCGGCAGGGTGCCGGTTGTCTCGCCATTGCGGTACACCGGCACCCCATTGACGATAGTGGCGACGTAGCCTTCGGCACGCTGCACCAGGCGGCGGCCGTTGCCGGGCAGGTCGTAGGTGATCTCAGGGGCATGTAGCGCCAGGCCCTCGAAGTCAATCACGTTCACATCCGCCTTGTAGCCCGCTGCCAGCAGGCCGCGATCCTCCAGCCCCATAAACAGCGCCGTCGCGCGACTTAAACGATGCACCAGGTCGGCCAGCGGCAGGCGCCCCTGCTCCCGGTCCCGCCCCCAGTGGCTGAGCGCGAAGGTGGAGTAGCTACCGTCACAAATGGTACCGGCGTGGGCACCGCCATCTCCCAGCCCCGGCAGGACATCGGGATGGGCAAGCATCGTGCCGACTGCATCCAGGCTACCCTCGGCGTAGTTGGCCATGGCCAGGTACAGTGCCGTGCCACCCTCGCCTTCGAGCATCAGGTCGTAGGTCAGCGCCTCCGGGCTCACGCCCAGTTCCCGGGCGCGGCCGGCAATGCTCTGCTCCCAAGGCTGCTCGTAGACCGGCGGATCACCCAGCAGGAACATGTGGTCGAAGTCACGCACCATGCGCCCCAGTACCAGGGCGGGGTCCGGGTCCACCGGCTCAGCGAGAATACGCGCCCTCAGTTCCGGGTCGCGCAGTGCCTGCAGGCGTTGGTCAAGCTCCAGCCCGGCCAGCTCGCGGTAGCCGGCAGTGCTGTAAAAAGGGTTCAAGGTGAGCTCGTGACCCAGCATCATGCCGATGGCCCGGGGCATCACCTGGCCCTTGATCACCACGCCCTCGGCATTGGCCTTGGCCAGGTCCTGTAGCAGCTGCGGCCAGATATGCGGGCCGGTATTGCCGGTACCGATGGATAGCGTGAGCGGTCGTCCCGAGGTTTCTGCCAGCTGCCGCAAGGCGCTAATGTCCTTGCCCGGCAGGTGCACGTCCTCCACGATCTGGAACACACCCTTGCCCTTGCTGCCCATGATCGCGGCCAGGGCCAGCAGCTCCTCGTTGCTGGCGTCCAGGGTGGGAATAGGCTTGCCGTCGCTGGAGCGGTGAAACAGTGTCCGCGAGGTGGCGATACCCATGGCACCGGCATCCAGCGCCTCCGCCAAGAGTTCGCACATGCGCCGGATATCCGCGGCGGTAGCGGGCTCACGATTGGCGCCGCGCGCCCCCATCACATAGACCCGCAGCGCCGCGTGGGGCAGGTAGCCGGCCACATCCATGTCGAACTCGCGCGACGCCAGCAGGTCCAGATAGTCGGGGAAGCTTTCCCAGGTCCAGGGCAGTCCCTCCGCCAGTACCGGGTAGGGAATATCCTCCACGCCGTCCATTAGCCGGATCAAGGTGTCGTGATCTTCCGGTCTGCAGGGGGCAAAGCCGACGCCGCAGTTACCGATAATCGCCGTGGTGACACCGTGACAGGACGACGGGCGCAGGCGATTCTCCCAGGTGACGTGGCCGTCGTAGTGGGTGTGCACGTCGACAAAACCGGGGGTCACCAGCAGCCCGCTGGCGTCTATTTCCTCGCGGCCAGCGGCCAGCCCGCTGCCCACGGCCGCTATCACCCCGTTACTGATGGCGACATCGGCCTCTCGTGGTGCGGAACCGGAACCGTCGATGACGGTACCGCCACGGATGACCAGGTCGTAGTGACTCATGCAGACTGTGCCTCGTTGCTGTCTTCCAGAACGCGCCCCATCTGCACCGTACCGCGGATGGTACTGCGCTGCACAATGCGGATCTCGTCTGCCGGATGGCCAAAGGCCATGTGCATGGTACGGCGGTTGTCCCACAGCACGATATCGTTGTTCTCCCATTCGTGGATGTACTGGAATTGCGGCTGCAGGGCGTGTGCCACCAGCTGCTCGATCAGGGCATCTCCTTCCTCGGCCGGGAGGCCGATCACCGACTGGATGTTCAGGGTGCTTATATTGAGAACACGCCGCCCGGTTTCCGGATGGGTCCAGACCAGCGGGTGAGCCACGGGCGGAAAGTCCGGCAGCGTCATGCGGGTCCCGGTGATCAGCTTGCCACGCGGTTGGTTGAAGCGCATGGCACTGAGATCCGGACAGAAGACATAGCGCGCCTCCAGGCCCTCGATGCGCTGCTGCAGCGCCGGGGCCAGGCCCTCCCAAGCCTTCGCGGTATCGATCCAACCGGTCTGGCCGCTGTGCTCGCTCTTCTGCACCATGCGCAGCAGGGCGCCGGCGTTGGGCGTGGTGGCAAAGGCGAGGTCGGTATGCCATGGAATATGGCCGTAGGTGGGCACCCCGTCGAACTCGTAGACCGGCCCGGTGAGGCCCTGCTCGTTGCTGAGCAGGATCAATTCCGGATAGCCAGGCAGGCGGAAGTGCTCGATCGGATGGGGTTCCAGTTCCCCGAAACAGCGGGACAGTTCAAGCAGCGCCTCGGCGGAGGCGGGAACTCCGCGGAACACCACGATTCCAGCCTCGAGCCAGAGGTTTCTCAGAGCCACCGCAGCCTGATCGGAAATCCCCTTCCCGAGATCGAGTCCAGAGACTTCGGCGCCAACGCCACCAGGCAGGGTGGTAACCTCAAAACCCATGCTGTTTCTCCCTTCAAGATTGCTACCGAGTCGGCATTGTAGTCGCAATCAAGGGGCACAGTCAGCCTGCCAAGGGAGGGTCAGGCTGAAGGCGAGGGGCCGATTCAGCAGGCCCGGGAATACCGGAATCGATCGGATTGCACCAGAGTTTTGCAGTATTACCTGCGGTTGGTAGCCAAGCGTCGCGAAAATACCACAGTAACAATCAGCATTAGTAGAACCATCAGGGCGATACCGCCGGTCGAAAAGATCGGCACAGCCAGCGGTTCATCTCCTGGCTCCCCGCCCGGTCCCGGTCCTGGTCCCGGCCCACCTTGCCCGGGACATGCTCCAGGAGTGGCAATCGTGTTGTTGGCAGTGGTCACAGTCGAAGCAAACGCCAAAGCACGCCCGGTAAACAGTGCAGAATCTCCCAGGGTAATGCTTAGACCATCAGCCGTGCCGCGAAACACGTTGCCGACAAAAGTGGCATTGGCGCCAATAGTCGTGCCACCGGTAGGGGTCCAGAAAACATTGCCCGCGCAAGCGCCACCGGCTGTTACGACACTGGAGTTGGCCGCCGGGGACAGAGCACCGCCCGACCGGAAAATATAGACGCCGTCACCGCTCAGTGTCACGGTCTCCCCGGTCCCGATCGTCATCGCACCCGTGCTCGAGTAGCATCCGGGAGGAAACACGCCAGGCGTACCGCCGCCGACACTGATTTCGTTCAACGCTACGGCAGCACCAATCGAAGTACAGACCTGAGCGTCCAGTTCAGCACGGGCAGCATTCTGGTCTGTTCCAACCGCCGCAGGGCATGGTGTCACTTCTGACCCCGTTATGGCCGGATCAGTGGCCGGCCCTGTTGTGAAACAGACATCGCCCGCTATAGACGTCCCGGCGGTTGAATTGCTGAAGGTCCCGGAAACGATAGCGTAGGGGGCCGCCGACCCAAGGTCTGGCGCGGTCTGGGTCAATGCCGGGGTGGCAAGCATCAACAACACCGCGGCTGCGCCGGCACGTAAACTGGAGGAAACCCAGCAGGGAACCCTCGTGTGAGAGACCCAGAAACGGTTCGTCATCGAGAACTCCTTATCTTATCTCTATCGAAAGACAGATGAGCGCGGAGTGTGGAGCCAGAAGCCAAATCGTTCTGTGCGCTACGCAACACAAGCGCGCCTGAGCAACGTTAGTGACCGTACATACTTGGCAGGCACCGAGGATTAATCTTGCATCGCATACAGGCCCTGCGGACCTTATCCGCGGCCCGCCGCACCTCAAAGAGAAACGAATGAGACATACTGCTGGACTTCGCACAGTTGAATCAAACCACCCACCCACCCCCGATCTGGGCCAAAGCTTTTTTGACTTTCTGGATGGCGCCACCTACCCCTGTGTCGGGGCCAAGGCAGCTCTGTCCCGTGGCTCCATCGAAACCCACGAGTTCGCTGCCCTGGGTGACCCTGCCAATGACGGGCCGATGATCGATGGGCTTGCTGACTTTGTTGCCATGATTGAAGGAGACACCTCCGACAATGACATAGTGCACTCATATGTCGCCATATTCCGCGGGCCGGACGATATGAGTGAGCTCCGTTTCGAGTCCCTGCTGTGGTCGCAGCTGTGGCACATGCACAGGCTTGATGCGCTGGCGGGTCATTACCCCGCCCACGATGTCAGCAGCGATACCGAGAGCCCGCGGTTCAGCCTCAGTATGGCGGGGCACCCATTTTTCGTGATCGGGCTCCACCCACGTGCTTCGCGGCTCGCGAGGCGCTTCAGCCATCCAGTGATGGTGTTCAACTCTCACCGCCAGTTCGAGAAGCTACGAGAGGACGGGCGCTTTGGGAAGATGCAAGCGGCAACCCGGTCCCGCGATATCGATTTACAAGGGTCCGTGAATCCGAATCTGGCGGTCTTCGGTGATGCCAGTGAGGCCAGGCAATACAGTGGCCGTGAGGTCGAGGCCGACTGGCGCTGTCCCTACGATTTTGCCGGGCACTCGTGACCAGCGGTCCTGCGACGATGAGAATTCCGCCCTGCTCCGCGCAGTCGGTCGAGCTTGACGTGGGCGACGAAGTACTGATTATCGATCCCGAAGGCCAGCAGGTGAGCGACGTGGTCGCTTTTGCGCTTCCGGATGATGGGGAATATCTGTCCTCTGGACGCTCTCTTGACTATGCTGCGCGCCTCTGGCTGACGACGGGGGACGTGCTGTACTCGAACCGCAGCCGGCCGATGTTCACGATCATGGAGGACAGCTGCGGTCGCCACGACTTTACCTTGACCCCGTGCTCCCGGGACACGTTCCGGATCATCTATGGTGAGAGCGACGAGCGCCCGGGTTGCGAAGGTAATCTGGTGGCGGCTCTGGCCCCCTACGATATCGGTGTTGATCGAATACCTATCGCCTTCAATGCCTTCATGCATGTTGCGATAGATACTACTACCGGCGAATTCCAGGTGCTTCCACCGCTCAGCAAACCCGGAGATTTCATTCGCTTGCGTGCCGAGATGCCACTCGTAGTGGCAATGACCGCATGTTCCGCCGGACAGTCGAACAACTTCCGCTTCAAGCCAATAGACTTCCAGGTACTGCATTGCGAAAGACAACTTCTACGCGCTGACCAGTAACTGACAGGGGCAGGTTTGCGCCGGACAAGGATTGCCCTCTATAGTGCACATCTATCAACTGCGGAGAGCCAGCATGGCAAAAAGTGTGACGCAGGAGCGAATCAAGCGTCTGGAACAACACCTGAAGCAGGAAAACCCGGTTCTCGCGGGCTGTGTCCAGAGCTTCCAGAAACTGGACCGCGTCGCGCGCAAGCTCGGCTTGATGGATCCCGACGATTCCTACGCCACCCAGGTGTCCTGGTGGCCGGTCATCTCGGTGTTGGGCACCTATTCCGCCGGCAAGTCTACCTTCATGAACCAGTATGTGGGCCAGGAATTGCAGCGTACCGGCAACCAGGCAGTGGACGACAAGTTTACCGTGATCTGCTTTGGCACCGGCGCTGAGTCGACCTCGCTGCCGGGGCTGGCGCTGGACAGTGACCCAAGGTTCCCGTTCTACCAGATCAGCCGCGATATCGAGGGCGTAACCGAGGGCGAAGGCCGCCGCGTGGATTCCTACCTGCAGCTGAAAACCGTGCCGGCAGAGGCACTGCGCGGCAAGATCCTGATCGATTCGCCGGGCTTTGATGCCGATATGCAGCGCAACTCAACCCTGCTGCTCACCGACCACATTATCGACCTGTCCGACCTGGTGCTGGTGTTTTTCGACGCCCGCCGTCCCGAGCCGGGCGCGATGGCCGACACCCTGAAGCACCTGGTAGGCAATACCGTACAGCGCCCCGATTCCACCAAATTCCTCTATATTCTGAACCAGATTGACAACACCGCGAGAGAGGACAACCCCGAGGAAGTGGTAGCGGCCTGGCAGCGGGCTTTGGCCCAGCAGGGCCTGACTGCAGGTCGTTTCTATCGCATTTTTGCGCGCGATATAACGCTCCAGCTGGAGGACCCGCAGGTGAAGGAGCGTCTGGAACGCAAGCGGGATGAGGATCTGGGTGATATCGAAGCGCGCATCCGTCAAGTCGAGGTGGAACGAGCGTACCGGGTGGTGGGCGTGCTGGAAAAAACCGCCAAGCATATCCGCGATGTGCTGGTACCGCGTCTTGCCGAGGCCCGCCGCAGCTGGCGCCGCCGAACCCTGTGGCTCAGTGGCTCAATATTCGCAGTGCTGGCCGGGTTGCTATTGTGGTGGAGCTGGGAGGGGGGCCACTGGGAGGGCTTCTACTTCATGCCTTTTGCCCGACTGGAGGTCGAATTCCAGATCGCGGTGCTGCTCGTGGCTGCCGTGCTGATTCTGTCTCTGCACAGCAAGCTACGCGAATTCGCGGGCCGCAGCGTGCTGCGCAGTCTGCAGCAAGGCGATGAACCTGCCCGGGACCGCAAGGCAGTGGAGCGGGCTTTCGACTCCAACGTCAAGGCCTGGTGGGGCTCCCTGGCCAGCTCTTCACCGCGCGGCTGGGGGCCGTTACAGCGACGCAAGCTGGAACAGGTACTGGCGGAAGCCGACGACTTCGTGCAGTCGCTGAACGACCGTTACGCCAGCCCTTCAGGCATACCAGAACAGCACCAGGGCTCTGTCTGAGCCCATAAGAAGCGGCAGAGTCTGACTCAGGTAGTTCAGCCAAAAACCCCTAACTCGACATTCGTGCTGTTCGGAATTGACACGCCCCATGATTGCCGATAACTTCCCGTCTGAACTCGCAAACACCAGCGGGCCACAGGAACGGGCACTATCAGTTTGAGCGAAAAAAAATAGTTTGTCGGTGCGATATCGCACCTAGGCCTCGCAATCCTGTGCTCGAGCCCTCATGCGCCAGCAAAACGCTCTTGCGGGGTAGGTTTTTACTCTTCAGCTGCTCTTTGTCAGGAGTCTATAGTGCGGTCAGTCACGCGTACAAGCCTTCTCACTGTAGCACTATCTATTCTAAGCCTCATGCCTTTGGCGATCCCCCAGCCCGCCCTCGCCAGCGAAGGCAAATATCTGCTGTTGGAACTGGACGGCCACAAAGTAAAGTGGGGAGACCGGCGGCTGGGCGTAGGGGCTGTTGTTACCTATGCGTTCGCCGCGGAGACCCTGCGTTTCGACGGTGCGCATAATTGTGGCGAGATGGCACCGATCGCAGTGCTCTCCGGGCAGGGCCTCTCCATGGAGACCCTGGCTTCCGAGACTGCGGAAGCGTTTCGGGTCTGGGAGCGGGCTGCGGATCTTTCATTTCATCGGGTCAGTGATCTCCGGGATGCTGATATCATCCTCGGCGCCCAGGGCCGGCCGAGCGGAAAAGCATTCGCCAATGTTTCCTACGCACCCGATCCGGAGGACGGGGTGCGAGCCATCGATCAGGCGCTGGTCTGCCTGAACCCCGAACATGGGTGGAAGATCGGTTTCGACGGCAACGAAAAAGTCTACGACATCCGCTACACGCTCATTCACGAAATCGGACACGCCATAGGCCTGGACCATCCGGGGCCCTCCGGGGAGGTGATGGGATTTCGCTACACAGAGGCGTTTGCTGATCTCCAGCCCGGCGATCTGCGCGGCGTCCGCCAGCTTTATGGGCCAGCCACGCGTTTCGCCACCCAGATGGCGGAGAAATCGAGTGAACCGCCCCACATCACCACTCCGGGCGAGAATCCTCTGCTGAACACGACCGAGCACGCCTTGGAAAGTGGCCCCGGGAACGGGGAAATGGGGGCCCGCTAGTCGCGCAGCCCCCGCAGGTGGTCAGCGATTACGCCGCGGCGCTATGCGAGATTTTCTCCGCATTGCGGTCACTGTGCTCGAGCACATCGCTGCCGGTATTGATGTCGATCCGGCGCGGCTTCATGGCCTCGGGAATCTTTTTGACCAAACGGATAGTCAACAGTCCGTTATTCAGCTCGGCGCCATTGACTTCCACATGCTCGGCCAGGTTGAACCTGCGCTCGAACGCCCGGTTGGCTATACCCCGGTACAGATACTCGCGCTTGTTCTCCTCAGCCTTGTTCCCGCTTACCGTCAGCACGCCGCCTTCGACCTGAAGCTCCAGCTCCTGCCGTTCAAAGCCGGCCACCGCCAGCGTGATGGCATAGCGGGTGTCATCCAGTGCCTCAATGTTGTAGGGCGGATAACCTGCGCTGTGCGCTTCACTGCGAAACGCGGTGTCGAGCATGGACGCGAGCCGGTCGAAGCCAACGCTGCTGCGATACAGGGGGGTGAGATCAATTGTATTCATGACATATCCTCCAAAAGAGCAACACGAAATAAAGACAATCAGTCCCGGGCCGCTCCCTTGGAGACACGGCCCGGTAGGGGAGAATATAGATCCGGAAAAACAGATTTCAAGGGGCCGGGGTGCCAATTTTTGCGGGTGCCGGCGCCAGGCCCGGGTCGGCCGGTTCAGGGGCTCGCGCTGCCTCGCTCCGGGCTATGCACACCGCCGCTGTCAGGTCTCCGGCGACGTTCACCACGGTACGGGACATATCCAGGATGCGGTCGACGCCGAGAATGATGGCAATCCCCTCTGGCGGAACACCCACCGCAGCGAGGATGACCATGATCAATGGCAGCGAGCCGCCGGGAACCCCTGCTGCACCTATCGCCGTAATCACTCCCAGCAGGGCAACCACGATCTGTTGGCTCAAGCTAAGATCCACGCCGAAGACCTGGGCAAGGAACAGGACGGTGACGCCCTCGTAAAGAGCGGTCCCGTTCATGTTCATGGTAGCCCCCAGGGGCAGCACGAAGCCGGCCACAGGGGGCGGTACCTTCAGCTCGCGTTCGGCGACGGCGATGCTGGTAGGAAGGGTTGCACTGCTGGAGCTGGTGGCGAAGGCGGTAACAATGCAAGCACGGCTGCGGCGCCAGAAATCCAGCGGGTTCATGCCTCCGAAAACCTTCACCAGCAGGGACAGGGTCACCGCCGCGTGCAGCGCCAGGCCGACTATGACCAGGGCCACGTAAACCCCAAGCTGCTGCAGCAGGCTCCAGCCGAAGCGTGAGGTTACCGCGAAGATGAGCGCAAAAACCCCGTAGGGCGCGAGGCGCATCACCAGATCGATGATCTTGATGACTACATCACCCAGGGACTCGATTACGGCGATCATGGGTGCCGCGCGCGTGCGCGGGATGAGCGCCAACGCCACCCCGAAGACCAGCGCAAAAAAGATCACGGCCAGCATGTCCATCTCGGCCGCAGCCTGCACCGGATTGCGCGGCACGATATTCACCAGCATGTCGATGCCGAACCCTGGTGACCCGGCCTGCATGTCCACGGCCTGTGCGCGGAAATCTTCCAGCAGCGCCGCGCGGACCGTGGGATCCAGGTCGCCACCCGGTTCCACCACGTTCACCAGGGTGAGGCCAATGACCACCGATGCGGCGGTGGTGGTGAGAAAGAACGCCATCGTCTTGCCACCGACGCGACCGAGATTGCGCAGGTCGCCAAACCCGGTGACGCCGAGAACAATGGACGCGAACACCAGTGGCACCACGGTCATCAGCAACAGGCGCAGGAATATCTCGCCGACGGGGGCGGCGACATTATCAGCCAGCCAGTCCGCCCAGGCGGCTTCTCCCGCCAGGGTGTGAACGGCGAGGCCGGCCAGCGCGCCTAGCACCAGTCCGAGCAGAATCCGGGTATGCAGTGCCATCTAGGTTACTCAGGTGGTTCCCGGCTGCAAGCCGCACAGCGCAGGTGCCGGAAAGACTGCTGGATGCAAGGTGGCTGACGGCTCAGGACCAGACGGGAGCAGATTGTGACAACTCCCAGGGGTTGTCAAGGTCCACCGGAAGGGATGTTGGTAGCAAATAGATCTGTCCGGTTTTTATAGCACATGAGTTGTCCGCTTTTGGTTGACCCTGTGGGGCTAGGCCGCGAAGCGGGTTACGCGGCCTTCTTCTTGCCTCTCTGGGCTAAGTTTATCTCGGTGACAGCATCTTCAAGCAGGATCCCCTGGGCATCATAGCGAGCCAGGCAGCGGGGCCCATGGAAGATGGATAGGGTGCCGTCTGGATACTCGTGAACCGAGACCTTGACCTTCACAAAGTGGCAGCGGTGCCGGTGCGCCGGAATCTGCAGCGTCATTCCGCGCCAGGCGACGCAGTTATCCGATCGGACCGTGCGTGGCTCATGAGTACACAGAATTTCTTTGAGATCGACCCCCAGCAACGGCACAAAGGCACTGCCCGGCTCCGGAGCCGGTACTGTAAATCGCTCGTTGAAGCGCGGCCAGAAGTACTCCTTCAGAAACCGATTCGCCGCGGCCATCTCGGTAATGCCGGCCAGGGTCAGCTCCTGGGGCAGACGCCCCTGCAGGGTCCCGAACAGACGCTCGCTGCGCCCCCTGGCCTGCGGCGAATAGGAGGGAATCATGTCGATACCCAGCTGCGCCATCGCCCGCCCGAACTGGGTCAGGCGGACCTTGTCCACCGGGCCACCTTCCTTCGGGGTATGCCAGTAGTGAGAGCCTCGATCACTGTAAAAACTGGAGAATAGCCCCTTGGTCTCCAGAGTCTCCATGACGCCCTGAAAGCTGGATGACGTGCCTTCCTCCTCCACAAAGAACCCTGAATAGACCCTGCTGGTCGCATCGTCCATGGTGACAATCAGGTCCCAGACCTGGCCTGGCACCCAGGCATGCGTCGAGCCGTCCTGATGGATCATCATGCCCTCCAGGGGTTTACGGGGACGCTCCTGGCGGTGAGGGCCCTTCTGCTTGCCCCGTTTGACCAGCTGGGCCGACTGCAGCGTCTTCTTGACCCAGGTGTAGGAGCGCTGCCCGGCGTGATCGTCGCGGTAGCGTTCATAGAAGTGCTGTACGTTCCACCCCTCGTACGTGGTCTTGTACAGCGCCTCCAACCTCAGCACCTCATCGACTGGCGCCCTGCGGTGGGACACTTCCTCAATCCGACGATCGACCAAGCCCTCCAACCCAGCCTCCTCGTAGCGGTCAATGTAACGGCGGAATGTTCGTTCACAGACCCCCAGCAGCTGGGCTGCTTCCTCTTGGGTCAGGCGACGATCCTGCCAACTCGTATAAGCTTCTTCGAAGCGCATCATCCGTATCTCCTGTAGCACGTGTGACCGGTTCATGCAGCTCATTCCTTCGCTGGGTAGAACCGGACAGTTTATGTGCTATAAGACCGGACAGATTATGTGTCACTAACA
>JBGTGB010000101.1:0-40420 GCA_041746975.1 Haliea sp.
TTAATTGTAGACGCCTAAAGCGGCGCTGTCACCTGAGCCGCCGCCGGCCGAGAGAAATTCGCTGCATCCCCGATCCATCAAATGAAGCCAGCGCCTTGCCATCTCTGCTTAAAGTCCTACACTTTTAACTGTACATATATACAGCAATAAGGAGGATCTTCCCATGGCCAAGCTCACCCCCACAGAACAGCAGGCAGCGCGGAAGCTGGGGTATTTCCAGAACGAAAACGGCATGTGGGTGTTCCACGCCACCCTGCCACAGGAGACCGGCGCGTTGGTGATCAGAGCGATTGAAGCTGGTGTCGCCTCGTTGCAGGACGATAGACAGGCTCAGAAACACGTTTCCGCGGAAACGCAACTCCGCGGAGACGCGGGTCACCAGATGGATAGAACATGTTTGTAGTCCCTGATTTTCTTGTCTGCCATAACGAGGGGCACATTCAGGTGCCTGGACAGCGCCACGATCAGGCTGTCCGCCGGGTCATTGTGTAATTCGCCAGGCAGGCGCGTCGACACACTCGCGTGCGATCTCCCATGCCGAGATCGCCGATACCAGCATTGCGCCGCTACTCTCTCAACTAGACATGTGCATTAGTCACGACTCTATTGTTCGAATGTGACTATCGCAAGTAGTCATCGACAAGGTGGCACAAGTGGCACTAGTGACACATTGCGTTATAATCGCCACTGTGGTGAGTGAAAGAGGGAGCCAGTTATGGAAAGTGATGCCGTGAAAAAACCGGAGAATGGGGCCGCGAAACGTGGGTTGGTCGCCCAGGCGCGGCGATTGATGCAGAGCCTTCACTGGCTGGCACCGGCGGCGACACTGAGCAGCAAGGGCGGCCGTGATTTTGGCCGGCAGATAGAGGCCTCGCTTGCAGAAATCGGTGACGGCGAGGGTGTGCTGCGCCTGCAGTTGCGCAAGCGCGATGCCGCAGTAGTGGTCAGTATGGACCACTACGAAGCGATGGTAAGGATGAAGGCATTGTGTGCCCAGCTGGCAGACCAGATGAAAGAACAAGACATCGCTCGGGCAAGCGATAAGTACGAAGCGCTTTACCAGAGTATCAGCTCACCGGCCTCCCGCCGCGCAGCAGATGCCCTGTTCTCGGCGACGGGCGAAGAGCTGCGGCAATCCCACCGGCCGGGTAAGACAGAGTCAGCGTGATCACGGTGATCGCCGGGGTGAACGGAGCCGGCAAGAGTTCCATCGCCGGAGCCAGTCTGCGTCAGACCGGTGGTGACTATTTCAATCCCGATGAGGTAGCCCGCAGCCTGTTGGAAGAAGATGTCGCCTTGTCCCAGGCGGACGCGAACGCCCGGGCCTGGCAAATGGGCTACGAGCAGTTGCTGCGGGCCCTCGACGAGCGGCGGGATTACACCTTTGAAACCACCCTTGGCGGCAACACCATCTGTCAGACGCTGCACGACGCGATCGACCAGGGAGAGGGCGTTCGGCTCTTTTTCGTGGGGCTGGCATCGCCCGAACTGCACATCGCACGAGTGGCAGCCCGCGTCAGTCGCGGTGGCCACGCAATCCCCGAAGCCAAAATCCGTGAGCGCTGGATCGATTCGATTCACAATCTGATGGGGTTGATCCCGCGCTGCTCTGCCATAACCGTATTTGATAACTCAGCCGAGGACACGGGAGCAGGTCCCGATCCGGTGTGCCTGTTTTCCCTCCAGGGTGATGAGTTTGCCAGCCTGCCAGTGGACCCGATGCCTGACTGGGCCAGGCCACTGGCCAGCGTGGCAATGACGCGGGCATTATGTGAGTAGCGTAAGCCCATTCCCGCAAGCGCATCTTCGGGCAGAGGTCTGTGGCCTCTAGGCCTGACTACTGGCCGCAAACACCCGATTACGGCCAGCTTCCTTCGCCCGGTACATCGCGCGATCAGCACGCGCCAGCAGGCTTTTGAGACTATCCCCCGAATTACACTCTGCAACGCCCAGGCTCACTGTTACTGGCTCACGCAGGCCGAAACCCGTAGCTTCCACCTTGGCCCGCAGCCGCTCGGCAAATTCGCTGGCTCCATTCAGGTCCGTGCCCGGCACCAGCACCAGGAACTCCTCGCCACCCCAGCGACCGAGTTGGTCCCCCTCGCGCAGGCAGGTTTCCAGGCTCTGGACCAGGGTTTGCAGCACCAGGGAGAAAACATGGTCGTAGCGGGCGGCGTTGGCGAGTGAGAGCTGCACCAGGTGTTCTATCCGATAGCGGTTCATTACCCCGGTGAGGGAATCGGTAGTAGCGAGTTCAAGCAAATGCTCATTGGCACCGGCCAGCGCTTCCCGCTCCACCTGCAGGCGTTCGTTCAAGTCCGTGACTTCGTGTGCCGAAGACAGTACGGCCAGATCGTCCCCCAAGTCTCGGGCTGCTACCAGCTCTTGCCGCTGCCACGCCAGGCACTTCCCCCGCACCTCTTCACGCCACACAGAGAAGGACTGTCGAGGCGTAAGCCTGAGTTCGTCACCCACTCGCTCGAGAACCTTTTGCGGTTCGCCCGCCCAGTCGATCGTTTCCACCTGCTCCCGACGAAAGAACATAAGCCAGCCACGATTGCTGACATCAATCACCAGCGGCATGGCCAAGAGCCCACAGCAGCCACAATCGATAGTAGATACTCCCGGATAGCCGGCCTCTTCCAGGTCGGTGGTGGACCAGGGGTTGAGCTCATGCCAGCCTTCCACCAGCCATGCCGCCAGGTCACTGAGCTGGGACTCCGCCGGAGTGCAACCATGCCGGGAGGTGTGGCCGCGATAGACCAAAGCCACGCCCCTGGCCCTGAACAGCCGCAGCCATTCCGCGGCGTGCTTGGCAAGAATCTGCTCTGGCCCATGTCCATACACTTCGCGCGCCAGCACTATGCGGCTTTGATGGATCTGGTTTCGATACACGCTCTCGGCTTCCGCTTGCAACAGGAACAACCGCTGGCTGGCCACACGCACCAGAGTTACGGCACTATCCCGAAAAAACGGCATCAACACTGCCGCATCCCGCCTGTGGCAGGCCAGCAAGCCCCAGAGTCCGGTTTTCGAGAAGATCGCCACGGACAGTGAGCTGGAGATTCCCATGTTTCTCATGTACTGCTGGTGCACGGGGGACACGGCACGCAAGGCGCCAAAGCTCAGGTCCAGAGGGATCTCCCGGGACGGCACCAGCGGGACCGGTTTCTGATTCGCATCCGCAATAAAGCGCAGCTGATTCAGCGCGTAAAGTGAGCGCACCTGAGGGGGAATATCACTGGCCGGAAAATGGTGATGCATGAGTGAGGGCAATCGCTCATTGTGGCTTTCCGCCACCACGCGACCATTACAGTGCTCGTCAAATCGGTACACCAGGCTACGGTCGTGACCGGTCAGCTCTCTAAGCGCGGCTACCAGCTCATCCAGTACAGCGGCCTCCGTATCGGTCTTGACCAGTTTGTTCAAGCGCTCATTGACCAGCGACAGCCAGCGATAGTTGGTACCCCGACCAACGGCCTCCAACTCCACCACCACTGAGTCGCCCGTACGGAAGGCGGCGACATGAAGCCGCCGCGGCTCTCCGTCCACTTTCCGACTCACGACCAGTCCAGAGGGGAACTCGTCACGGTCGGCAAGGCCTTCTCGCAAACTGCGATGCAGCCTCCTGCCGAGGAGCAACTGCGGCGTAGTTGCCAGGCTTTCGCATAGGTATATCACGCGTTCCGAACCGATAACGTTCGTAAACGAACAGACGTTTTATGCAAGGCGGTGGTTATGCTTGGCGATAGATACTATGCTGGACGCGCATGTCGCGGGGTAGCCAGGGAGGAGCAAGGGATGGCATCAGGTCGAATGGTCTATCGTGGGGTCGGGGCTTTGTTACCGATGCTGGCTGCGCCGGTCTTCGGCCAAAGTATCACCTCCAGCCCGCTGGCATCGGAGCCTGCCATACCAGTACCGGTCGACAGCCCGTTAATGCTGGCGTTGGTGGCGGTGCTTCTGCTGGCGCTGGCGCTGCGGGTACTTCACAAAGACCGGCTGCGGCGCGCGCTGCTGTCCGTGCTTGTGGTCGGCTGTGTTGTGGGCGCGGCCTGGCAGAGTCCGGTGCTGCGGGCGCAGTTGCTGTCGGCCTTCACCGATCCCCAGGGGGAAACCCTGCCGATCCCGGTCGTACAGATTTCCTCTGCTGGCGATGTAGCTGGCTTCGAACTGGCGGACTTCGAAAATGCCTCCGGCGTTCCCCTGGTGATTTCCAACGTGGATGAGCCCGGATTTGAGGACTGCTTCCCGAACGGCCTGAGCGGAGAGCTGCTGCCGGGCGCGGGTGGTGGTTCGGCGTCGCCGGGCGCCTGCACCGGCGTGCTGGCTGAAGGGGAGAGCTGCAGGGTGGATGTGGACAGTATCTGCCGGGCAGCGGCCGAGGCCAATGTGGCCGTGCTCAGTCTCAGCGGTTCGCCGCTGACGCTGACAGCCAACGGCTCGGCGGCGGCGATGACCGTCACCAATACGTCTGCCCAGGTTACCGCCACCAACATCGGATCGAACTTCAACGGTAGCGCGCTGGCGGGCAATGTCACGGAGTCGGGCAACACTTGCGCTGCGGTGCCACCAGGGGGCAGCTGTACCCTGACCTACACCCCAGGCAGCACAGTGGTACCGGTCACCGATTTCACCATCAGCGGCGACAACACCAATACGCTGACGGCGGCAATCGAGGTGCAATCCGGTTCGACCCTGACAGCGATCAATCCGACCCAGGGCACTGCGTCCGGTGGCACCGGCGTCACCCTGACCGGCACCGGCCTCACCGGAGCCACCGGCATCACCTTCGGCGGCGTCGCGGCCACCAGCGTGAATGTCGTCAACTCAACCACCGTGACCGCGGTAACGCCGGCCCAGGCGGCGGGAACGGTAGATGTGGCCATTGCCACGCCTGCCGGTTCCGCCACGCTCGCAGATGGCTATACCTACCTGGCCACCGCGGTGGGGCAATCTGCGACTGGCGGCACCATTGCCGCGCTGAACGGTGGGCTGCAGAACCTCATAGCCGCAACAGCGGACAACAGTAGCGGGATTCAATGGGGAGGATTCGGCACTGCAACCAGCGCCCAGAGCGACACCGACGGCGCCAGCAATACCGCCGCCATTGTTGCGGCTTTAGGCAACAATGGCGGCACCCCCTACGCTGCACAGCTGTGCAATGACTTCGAGGTGGACTCCCAGGGCAATACGCCCTGCGAGGCGGGCAATGCCTGCTACAACGACTGGTTCCTGCCCGCCAGGAACCAGCTCGATTCGCTCTCCACCAACCGGATAGCAATCGGCGGATTTGCCAGCGCGGCGTATTGGAGCTCCACCGAGTTTTCGGGATTTCCGGCCGTCCTGGCCTGGGCTCAGTTTTTTGACGCCGGGTTCACAATTGACGAGCGTAAGGACTTCTCGTTTAGGGTGCGCTGCGTACGAGCGTTCACCCCCTGAGATTCGGCGTCGACGGTTGTCGGGGCGGCTGGTTCTATGTCTGCCTCGATGGAGACAACATCTCCGGCGGCGTGGTCTCCACGCTTGCCGAGCTTCTGGCGCAGACGAGCGAGGCAGACACGGTATTTATCGACATTCCAATAGGCCTGCTCGATGCTTCGCCCGTGGGGCGCCAGTGCGATATCGAAGCCCGGCGACTATTGGGGCGGAGGGCCTCCAGCGTCTTCAATGCACCCATTCGCGAGATTCTCGGCCTGCCCGACTATCAGGAGGCAAACGCCACCAGCCGACGGCTGGCCGGCAAGGGCCTCAGCAAGCAGACCTGGAATATCTGCGCCAGGATCCGCGAAGTGGACTCCCTGCTGCAGGCCGACCCGAAGGCCCGCCGCATCGTCAGGGAAGTGCACCCGGAACTGTGTTTTTATGGTCTCGCCCGGGGCCGCCCGATGCTGCACAACAAAAAAACGAAAGACGGCTTCGAAGAGCGCCTGAAGATCATCGAAGGCAACCTGCCGGGCGCCGGGGAATTCGTGCAATCAGCTCTTGCCGACTACCCGCGAAGCACGGTGGCAGCCGACGATATTCCCGATGCCATGGTTGCAGCGATCACCGCTTCGCTTAAGCCCTATTGGCAAACCCTGCCAGAGTGCCCGGAGCGGGACTCGGAAGGGCTGCCGATGGAAATCGTGTATAGCCTGCTCTGAGTGGGGAAAAGGAGACATTCTCATATCAGCGGTGGATGAAGCCGCGTACCATCGCCCGCTGCATAAGGAGAAAGAGATGACCCCAAACAAGCGCTTGCTGCTGACTTTAGTCGGCAGCCTGCTGGCAGCCAATGCTGCAGCGCAAACATCGATCAGCCACTCCGGCCTGATTGAGACCGATTACTCCCAGGCGCGCCAGAGTGGCGTGCAGGAAACGGACACCACGACGGTGTTGGCCACTGTATTCCTTTCCGAGATCAATCACGGTTCACTGCCGCACAGCCAGGCGGCCTTTCTCGAGCGGGCATCCAGCCTGACCATGGCCTGGGCAGATCTTGACGCGGACTTTGGCGCCAATGGTAAAACTGGCGGTGATGCTGCGCTCGTGGACGTCGAGTACATCATGCAATCGCACTGGATTGTGGGTGCCGCCTACAACCGGTTCAGGCTTTCAAGATTGTCAGAGCAGGAAACGCACACGCTGGAATTCGGGCGCTATCTCGACGATAGCTCAACGATCCTGGGAACCTTCTCGCGCACCGAGGACCGGGTCGCCTTCGTGCCGGACAGCGAGACCCGAACCTGGGGCGTCGAATACAAGAACATAACGCGCCACCCTACCGCCAATACCTCGCTGACCCTTGACCTCAAGTACCAGCATATCGACGCCGACGCCGGCAGCAGTAACATGATCGGCGCCCAGGGCGAGTATCACTTTACCCTCGCCAGCAGTCTTGTGGCCGGGGTAGACCTCACCGCTGGAGAAGCCAAGGGCGAGGTCTACACTCTCGGTCTAACGCACTATCTGACACGCTTTTTTGCGATTGGCGCCCAGTTCAGCCAAGACCGGCCAGACCAGCAGCAGCACACCAACACCGGCACGGTGTTTGCGCGGCTGCTGTTCTAGGACAGTTACAGCACCTTGACGTATTCCAGCAGCGCCGCCTTGTCCTCGTCCGACAGACGCGTGCCGTAGACGTGGCCGACGTTGCTGTTGCCGGGAATCCGGGTGTCGAATTCCATGGTCTTCGGACCTGCGACGTTCTCGAAACCTACCCGCGCCGGGTCCAGTTCCCGTGAACCTACGTGGAAGGTCGCGGGGCGCTCTGCCGGGGCCAGCAACAAGTCTGCGATGCTGGGTACCGATCCGTTGTGCAGGAAAGGACCGGTGGCCCAGACGCCGTTCAGCGGCCGCGCGCGGTAGACTGCGTGCTCCAGCACTTCCATGCAGTGGCGGTTGTCACCGTGACGATCCAGGCCATCCGCTACCAACTGAGCATACAGCGCCGTTTTGTCGCCGCTGCGTTCCGCCAGAGTCGCGGCAATTTCCGCCTCGCTCTTGCCCGCTGCTGCCATGCGGGCGATCACATCCTGGTCCGACTCCTGTTTGTGGCTGCCATGAATCGCGTGGTCAAACAGACTCTTCATTGCATCCGCCGCACCGGTGATGAGGCCGCTGCCGAGTGTGCCAAGGATCGGGCCGCCGGTGACACCGAGATCGTGCATCATCGTGCCCACGGTGACGTGCGCCAGGATCTGATCAGCGTGAGTACGCTCGCACAGGGGTTCACCTTCGAGGAAGTCGGTCTTGCGTCCCAGCAGCAGTCCGGTTTCCACCTCGCGATCAGTGAAGTTGAGCGACGCTACCGGGTCTGTGCCAATATCGGACAGAGCCATGGTTTTGACCTTGATACTGGCGAGCTCCCCCCGGTTCCGGCGGTCGATAACCTCGTGACAGGAACCGCAGGACCTGTCATAGATTTTTTCGCCCTTGGCCAGCTTGGCCTGGTCCAACTGCGGCAGTACACCCTTCTTCGCCATTTCCTCCCAGGTGGGAGAGACCAGCGTTTCGAGCGCGCTCTCCAAAATCAGCAGATGATCGATGCGTACGGAAGAGGCATAACCGGGAGCCAGGGTGGAGGGCACCATGGACACTTCACCAAATACTCCAAGCACCTGCCCGACGTTGCGCCCGATCGCGCCGGGGCCCGCGTTGGGAACTACCGCGTTGTACTGCACATAATCCAGGTAGGGCGCGTCCCATACAAACGGGTAGCTCACAGGCGCGTCCGAGGGCCGGGCGTTATCGGGCCGGTTCAGCATCATCGCGGTGACCTGGTTCAGGATGACGTTCAGAGCGTCAACACGCCCCGGCCCTGGCTGGACATGGGTCGCGTTGCGGAACGCCCAGTCTTCCCTTTCCCGCACCACCCCGCGCAGACGGGCTCGCAATTGTTCCGCAGTGTCCTCGTCAGAGTCGCCCTTCAGGAGCTTGCCCGCGAAACGCTTGAACTTCGCATCTTCCTTCCAGGTTTCCAGCAGGGCGCCATCCAGTGCTTTCATGAAAGACCAGAAATCAAAATGGGCCGCACCGCCGTCGATGAGTACCTGCTTGCCTTGGTAGCTGACTTCCGAGGTGTGACAGGCGCCGCAGTTCATGCCCAGCTTGTATTCATTGTGGTAAAGGCCGAGGTCTTTGGTCAGGCCGATCGGCAGGGCCTCTGGGTTGCGCGCGCTGGGTGCTGCGGCGGTGATCAGGCCAAAGCTTTCCATATAGTCGTTGGCGCGGAATAATTCTTCGCTTCCGGCCCGCTCCAGGATCAGGAACCAGTCATAGGGCATGATCGGCGAACCCTGTGGTTCATGATAGAAGCGATCGCGCTCCTCATCGTCCCAGCCCTGGTCCAGCATAATCAGGTTGTCGCCGTAGACTTTGTTGTACTGCGGCGCAGCCGACACCGCGGATGAAAAAGCCGGCAAGGCCAGGCAAAGCGCCAGTGATGTGAAGAGTCTTGAATGAGTCATGGGGATCTCCTGGTCTGGTGTAGGACCTGTTTCAAAGGGTCTTCATGTATTCAATCAGTGCCATGGCGCCGCCGCGGTCGTCTTCCCAGGCGAGCTTGTAGGTAACGCCATCGAGTGTCACGTCGCGGTCGTGTCCCTTGTTGCTGACAGCATGAAAAGCGCTGGTGTCGAACGGATAGCCGCCCGGCGTGCCATCGTCCTGCCAGGCAAAACCGACTTTCTCCTGGTCGTAGTCGAGGCGGCTCTTGACGAAGCTCTCGGGGCGTTCGGAAGGCAGCAGCAAGTGATACAGGGTGGGTACGGAACCGTTGTGCAGGTAAGGTGCCAGCGCCCACAGGCCTTTCAGCGGAAGCGCGTTGTAGCCGCGCTGGTCATCCAGTGGGCGCATGATCACGTGGTCCATATTGTCCAGCGGCACGCCCTTGAACTCGGCACAGGGCTGGACCTCGCGACCGTACATTTCCACTGTGGTCTGCGGCGAGCATATCGCGGTGTACTCCGCGCGCGCGCCTTCCATCAGCAGGGTATTGATGACGTTGGCACGGGCCATGCTGGTTCCCAGCCCGTCGTAGACGCGGCCATTGTGCGGCTGGTGGCAAGCTTCACAGTTGCGCTCGAACAGCTCGGCACCTTGCCGGGCCAGGGCAACATCCACAGCGAACGGCCACACCGTGGCCGGCAGGCCATCCAGCAATTCGGCGCTGAAAGCAGCAACGCGCAGGTCGGTATCCGCCAGCCCCATGGTCATCGATGCCGCCAGGTTGCGAAAGATCGGCACCGGTATGTTGCCATTGTACTGGCCGCCGCCGTTGATCAACTGCTGACCGGTGGGATCCCATTCGGCGGTGCGGCTTTCCTGCTCCCAGACGGCCATGAAGTCGGTCAGGCCAGGGGAGGACGGCAGCACGAGCTCCGCCAGCATTGTGCCCACGGTACCCGTTGCCAAGTTCTCGTAACCGTGGGCGGCGCTGACGCCGGTCGCATCCGCCATGCCCGGCAGGCCCGCAAGCATCTGTTCCTGATAGCCCTCGTAAGTCTTGTCCAGGTAATGGCTGAACGCAGCGACAAAGCCCTCGGTGTAATCGACGAAGGCGGCAACGTGGGTAGCGGCGTCCTGCTTGAACAGGGCGATCTGCTCTGCCTCGTAGGCGGCATCGAAAGTGCGGCCTCCATAGGTATGATTGCCGTAAAAATAGCTGGGGGACGAGGCCGCAGCTGCATCCACGGCCTGGACAACGCTGTCCGTTACCAGCGCAAGGCGCCGGGCGTGATCCTGCTCTGCGTCATACACTCCGGCCAGCGTCTGGCTCAGCTTGACGAAATACAGGTTGATGTTGAACTCGGCATTGATGCCGCCGTCGATGTAATGCACTTGGCCATCCTCGCCCCGCACGCGGCCGATGTGACAGGCTGCGCAGGTAAACGAGGTGTAGTCAATCCCGGCGGCCGGGTCTTCCCGGGTCAGCCCGGTGAAGCCGACGCCGGTGGGCAGCACGGGATTGGCAACGCGACTGTCATGAAACAGCCCGACTACAGAGAGGAAGTCCTCGCCTTCACCCCAGATTTCCGGCGCCAGACTCGGCAGGACCTTGAGAATCAATAGCGGCGTACCGTCGGTTTTGCTGAACGGAAACAAGGTGAACCAGTCGTACGCTTGCTGGTGCGCGCTGATATAGGCAGCCTTGGCGTCGTTACGCTCCGCCTGCTCCACGAGCCAGTCGTCCTGTACCGGGGCCAGGGGCACGAGGGCGGTTGGCGCCACCAGTTCGACCCCGGTCTTATCCCGCCCCGCGTCTTCCACGGACCAGTACAGCCAGGCGCCACCGACCAGCACAACTGCCAGAACGAACAATGCGATATTGCGCAACATTTTCATAATGAACTCCAGCGAGAAAGCTTAATTGACGCCATTCATCTCGTGCCGCAAATCGCGGATAGCCTCATACACAACACGGCGGATCCTGCTGACCGTGCCCAGCGGCTTGTGCGCCGCCAGGGACTGCCAGGGATTGTAGGATTCGTTCTCGCAGAGACTGTTCTGCTGCGGCGTGTCGAAGGTCTGTTGCTGTATCGTCAATTTTGCCACCGGCTGAAACGGGGACTCCTCCTCCGACCAGCGGGTAATGGAGTCCTCTACGCTCATCCCGGAAGTGCGGGGCTGGATCATGAATTCCATGCAGGCAGGGCCCGCAGTCAGGCTCTTGACCATGGCTTCGCGCAGGTAGTTGCTGGAGGGATCCTCGGGAATAGTGCTGCTGCCTTCCGAGCAGGCTCGCGCCGAGTACTTTACGGCCTGCCGCGCCGGCCCCATCCCAAGCTGGTAAGGCACCACCGACCAGTACCGGGTTTCGAGTGGATTGGCGATGGTCTGGGACAACATCTTGTAGGCGTTCCAGGAGCCATTCCAGCCGAGAATAAAGGGGATTTTCAGCATCTGCAGCACGCTGCCGCTGTCAACGCGCTCGAAGAAGCTGGCATAGCCATTGGCATCGTTGATAAAAAAGAACGGGCTGCTGATCAGGATGAAATCCTGTTGGCCCGCACGGTCCGGGGAAGTGAACAATTTCTCGCCGGGAACATCGTATAGCTTGATCGCCATGCCGCGGGTATCGCCGGTGATGTCATCGCCGGTGGCGTTGGGTGAACCGTTGGAAAAGCGGAGCTTCGCGCTGTAGCTGGCACCGGGCTGAAACACGCCGTGGGCGAGTTCTGCCGGAATATCATCGTTAACAACGAAGTCGGCGGCAACGCAGCCGTGTGCCTTGGGGTGGGCATCGCGGCGGGCATCGCCGGGGCCGTAGGTGGTTTTGATCTTTTCTTCCAGCGTGGTTATCAGGCGCTGGGCGGCCTGTAGCTCGTCTGGCTGGATAACCTCGCCGAGTTGGGCATCAGCCTGAGGGTAGCGCCGCTCGAGATCACTCTGCGCGTTCACGTTGGATGCAAGCACCGGCAAAAGCAGCAGGCCGAGCGCAATCTTCAGGCACCAGCAATCGCCGACCCGTTTCTCCAAATGCATCTATTATTATCCCCCGGTATGGCAGTGCAGCTACGTCTTTCGCACAGCCGAGGCACACCTATAGCTTATCCTCTGCTGTGCGTCCAACCATTTCCCGGGGAAAGGCAAAGTTATGGCTTTTCAGCGTAAACCTTTAAACGTAGAGCCCGCGAGCTGTTAAGCTGCGCCGACAATTTGCTTGGGAGTAGGCAATGCTCGGTAAACACGGAAGCCGCTGGTCGACTGCATTGCTCTATGGGATCGCCGCGCTGGTCCTTGCTGGTTGCTCCGACAGATCGTCGGCTCCCAGACCTCCACCCGCTCCAGACCCCGACCCGGTAGTCGAGCCTGCATCACCCAACATTCTGTTTGTTGTTCTCGACGACGTCGGCATGGACCAGATGGAAATCTTCGGCTTCGGCGGCGCCACACCGCCCGCCACGCCCACTATTGCCGAACTTGCAGGTGCAGGGGTCAGCTTCACTGACACCTGGTCCATGCCCGCCTGCTCGACCACTCGAGCGGCGATGTTTGAAGGACGGTTCCCACTGCGCACCAACGTTAAGGCTGCGCTGGGTCCCAACGACCTCGCCAACTCCATGACCTCGCCCTACACCGTGACCATCCCCAAACTACTCGGCGGGCAGGGCTACGAGAGCGCGCTGATCGGCAAGTTTCACATTGCGCTGCCGGGCAATTATCCAGTTGGCAATGCCCTTGTCCACGATCTGGGCTGGGACTACTATGCCGGCTGGCTGGACCCGAGCGGCGATCCATCCTCGATCGACACGACTGCCGGTGGTATCGCCGACCCCGGCACCTACAGCTGCGGCTTTGTTCCGGGTGGGCACGTGGCCAATGGTGCGGACGCCGGCGCCTGCTACCTCGCGGACGGTAGCTGTACCGAACACGGTGGCGATGTCATTGCACCCGGCCGCAGTTGCCGCGACGCGGGCGGCATCTTTGACCCTAACACCAGCTGCCAGAGTTCAGTGCCCGAGCGGCTGGATTTCAGCCTTTTGAATGCCCACTCCGTATCGCCGGTGGTCTACAACTACGCCGACGGTTCAGTGGAAATTCTGCCGCCCAGCGACCCCAGGTCGCGCCAGTTCCGTGCCAGCTTCGCCGTGGATGCAGCAGCTGAGTGGATAAATTCGCGAGCACCGGACCAGCCCTGGATGGCCACCGTCAGCTTCGCCTCCATTCACACGCCCCTGGTGCCGCCGCCCGTCGATCCAGCTTCCCCTGCCAGCGTCGCCGCAAGTGATCTCGATTGCTCCAACGTCTTGGCCCAGCGCGAATTGTCCAACCTGATGTTGGAATCGCTGGACCTGGAGATCGGCCGTCTGCTGGTGGCGATAGGTCTGGCGAGCCGTGACGCCGATGGCGGCCTGGTCTACACCCCCGAGTCGAACGACACCATGGTGGTCATTCTCGGCGACAACGGCAGCCTGGGCACCACTGTCAAACAGCCCTTCGACCTTACCCGCGCCAAGGGTTCCGCCTATCAGACCGGTGTCTGGGTACCCCTGATCGTCAGCGGCCCCCTGGTCAGTGCACCCGGCCGCCAGGTTAGCTCGATGGTGAACGCGGTCGACCTCTACGCCCTGTTCGGCGAAATCGCCGGCATCACCGACGTACAGGCCGAGGTGCCGCGCACACTGGACGCGGTCTCCATGCTGCCCTATCTGACTGACCCGGAGCAGCCGCCCATCCGCACTTGGAACTACACCGAGGTGGGCCTGAGCCTCCAGGCCAATGGCGAAGTCAACGGCCCCTGCGTGATCAACAGCTGCACCCAGATTCCCAACATCCGCAGCATCTGCGAGGACAATAACGGCACCTGGTGGGGGAAAGGCAACGAGGCCAGCTTCAACGGTGTACCCGCTCCCGAAGAGGGCTTCGAATACTGCTCGCAAGTGCTGGATTTTGTGACCAGCAATGGCGGTGAGCCCTTTTCGATACTGCCTCTGGTTTCCATCGCTGTACGCGACGAAAACTTCAAACTGGTCGAGAACACGTTCAAGGATTGCAGCTCTGGTGCCTGCGTCGACAACACCCAGCTGGAATTATTCGCAATCGATCAGCCAATCGACACACCATGGCTGGACAGAGAGGGGGATGAATTACCATTGGATGCGCTCAATGACGAGCATCAGGCCGCCCTTACCGAGCTGACCGAGCAGCTGGCAGCCATTCGCGCCACCGTCATAGACTGCCCTGGCGACGGCAACATCGACGGCGTCGTCGATGACACGGACCTGCAGGAGTGGGAGCGCTACGCGAACCTCACCGGGCTCTCCAGCGTCTATGACCTGAATCTGGACGGCCGCACCGACGCGCTGGACGAAGCCATCATCCTGGAGAATCTAGGCATGGATTGCCGGCCATGACCGAGTGCACTCGGTATTCCACCGCACCGACAGTGAGCTGCACTCCAGCACACTATAACTACCATTGAAGGAGTAACACCTTATGGAATTGAGCCTCGCACTGACACCTATTGTTTCACTGATTGCCGGTATTCTTATTTTCGTGTTCCCGCGCCTGTTGGCCAAGATTGTCGCGATCTACCTGATCGCCGTTGGCCTCATCGGTCTGCTGGGCGCGGGTAACTTCCAGTTCTGATCGGGTAAATACTATGAGCCGCCTCGCTATCATTGTCCTCTCCCTGTCGCTGACAGCCTGCGCAGTCAACCCGGTCACGGGCGACCGGCAGCTGGCAATGGTATCCGAGGCCCAAGAAATCCAGATCGGTCGCGAAGTCGCCGGCTCCGCCGAACAGCAGTTCGGCCTGGTCAAGGACGATGAGCTGCAGGCCTACATACAGCGGCTCGGCGACGAGATGGCAAGGGCTTCCGAACGGCCCAACCTGCCCTGGACCTTCCGGGTGGTCGACGAGCCTACGCCGAACGCTTTTGCCGCGCCGGGAGGATTCATCTATTTCACCCGTGGCCTGCTGGCCATGATGCGCAATGAAGCGGAACTGGTGAGCGTTCTCGGCCACGAGATCGGCCATGTGACCGCGCGCCACTCAGTGACCATGATGAGCAGGGCGCAGCTTGCCCAACTCGGTATTGGCATCGGTTCCATTCTCAGTCCTACCGTGGCCCAATTTGGCGACCTGGCGGCGGGCGGCCTGCAGTTGCTGTTCCTCAAGTACGGACGCGACGCGGAGCGACAAGCGGATGATCTCGGTTATCGCTATGCCCTGGAGCAGGGCTATGACGTGCGCGAAATGGTGAATGTCTTTGCCGCGCTGCAGCAGTCGGCGGAGTTGGCGGGGCAGAGCCCGGTACCGAGCTGGATGGCTTCCCATCCATACCCGGAAGAACGGATCCAGCGCATCAACAAGCAGCTGGCTTCCTTGCCACCGTCTGCCGATCGCCGCATCGGCGAAGCCGAGTTTCTACAGAGAATTGACGGGCTCGACTACGGCGACAATCCGCGCGAAGGCTTCTTCGACGACAATCGTTTCCTGCACCCGGACCTGGCCTTCCGCCTTGATTTCCCCCCGGGCTGGCGCACCCAGAATCAGTCCCGCGCCGTGGTGGCCGGCAGTCCGGAAGAAGACGCAATCATTCAGATGACGGTGGTTCCCGGCAGCGTTAAAGAGGCCGCCGACGCGTTCTTCAGCCAGCAGGGCATGCAGGTGGGCAGGGTGGGGTCGCAGAGAGTCAACGGCCTGCCCGCTGTCGCAGGCAACTTCGAGATGCAGACCGAGCAGGCCAGACTCGGTGGGGCCGTCACGTTCGTAGAACTGGATGGCCGCACCTACAGAATACTGGGCTACACGCCCGCCCAGCAGCGTAGCAAGTACGAGAAAACCTTCCGCACGTCGATGAACAGCTTCGCCCGCCTCACCAATGTCGCCGCACTCAACAAGCAGCCGCTGAAGCTGTCCATTGTCCGCCTGCCACGCAGTATGACGCTGGAGGCATTCAACCGGTCCTACCCTTCTTCCATTCCAATCGAGGAACTGGCCCTGATCAACCAGCTGCAAGGACCGGGCGACACCATGCCGGCGAACTTCCGTGCCAAACGAGTCACAGAGGCAGGTCGCTAACTGACGGGATGTCCACTTCAGCTGGTATCTCCCCACCCCCTGAGGCATGCTGGCGCCTGACTGCTTAACAACAGGTAAGGCGACGCCGCGCATGGTTAACAACGCCGACCAGGCGACAGAAGTCAATCAGGAGCCCGGGGAAGAAATGTCTGCGGACACTGCGGATCTGGCTATCGGCCACGTCCTCAACCGGCGCTTTGTCATTGAGTCGGTGCTGGGCCGCGGTGGCATGGGCGTGGTGTACCGCGCGCTGGACCTGCGCAAACAGGAAGCCGGTGACAGTGAACCCCACGTCGCCCTGAAAGTATTGTCCGGGCACTTCCGCCACGACCCGCGCATGGCCACGGCCCTGCAACGCGAGGCGCGCAAGGCGCAGCGCCTGGCACACCCGAACGTAACCACCGTCTACGACTTCGATCGTGACGGAAATATGGTCTACATCACCATGGAGGAGATGAGCGGCCAGCCCCTGGATGAGCTCATTGCGGACCACCCCGAAGGCCTCGTCCGGGAACGGGTTGCGCCGATTATCCTCGGTGCGGCTCAGGGTCTGGCCTATGCCCATTCCAAAGGTGTGGTTCACGCCGACTTCAAACCCTCCAATGTCTTTCTGACCAAGGCCGGCGATACCCGCATCCTCGACTTTGGTATCGCCCGCGCGGCACCTGCCGCCTGGCTCGACGACGGTGAGATTACTCGCGATCCCGGCGAAGCCACTCGCTTCGTGACCGGCGAACTGAGCGCCCTCACTCCAGCCTATGCTGCCCTGGAAATGTTTGCAGGGCTGGAGGCCCATCCGGCTGATGATGTCTACGCCCTCGCCATCGTCATTTACAAGCTCCTCACCGGGGGCCACCCCTACCAGGGCCTGCCGGCCCCGGAGGCGCAGAAGCGCAACCTGGTGCCCAAGCGCCCGAAAGGGCTGCGTCGGCACCAGTGGGGTACGCTGCGTCGCGGTCTGGCCTTCGAGCGCCAACAGCGCCCGGCGGACGCCGGTGAATTCCTGCGCGGCTGGAAGGGACGCCGCGGCATTTTCTGGCTCGCCGCCAGCACGGCTCTGGTGAGCCTGCTGGCGCTGGGTTACATCGGCTGGGAAATCGCAGACGCGCGCCTGCGCCAGGCACCCGACGTCGCCTTCGACGCCCTGCCCAAGGACACCCGCCGCACGATCGAGCACCTTATGGGTGACGCCGCGGTGGCACGCCGGGCAGGACAGCAGGAGAAGGCACTGCTCATCTACGAGCAGGCCTATCAACTGCACCCGCGCAATCGCTGGATAACCGATGAACTGGAGGAGGTCTTCGATTCCCTGGTGAGAGCACAGCTGGCCGACCCCCAAGCCACCGCCGCAGACCGCGCCGCTCTCCTGCAGCGCCTGCAGGGTGTGATCGACAGCGATCACTTCCTCGGCAGCCGGGAAGAACTGCTGGAGCTGCGCGAGCGCCTGCTGGAGTGATGCCCAGGTGAGCACAGAAGCAGTAATCGTCGACATTGCAGGCCCGGTCTGCACCATCACCCTCAATCGCCCGGACAAGCGCAACGCGGTGGACCGCCCCACTGCGGACGCCCTGCGTTCAGCATTCGAGCAGTTCGAGCGCGACGACAGCCTGCGAGTGGCCGTTCTCTGTGGCGGCGGCGGTACCTTTTGCGCCGGCGCCGACCTGACGGCTATGAGTGACTCTGAGCTGCGCAACGAAGTGGAGCCGGAGGGCACAGGGCCCGGGCCCATGGGGCCAAGCCGGATGCAGCTTTCCAAGCCCGTCATTGCCGCAATTGAAGGTTATGCGGTGGCGGGCGGACTGGAACTGGCACTGCTCTGCGACCTGCGGGTAGCGGCGGAATCGGCTGTGTTCGGCGTGTTCTGCCGGCGCTGGGGCGTACCTCTGATTGACGGCGGCACGGTCAGACTGCCGCGGGTGGTCGGCCAGGGCCGGGCGCTGGATATGATCCTCACCGGGCGCCCGGTCGCCGCCGCCGAAGCGCTGCAGATAGGCCTGGCCAATCGGGTAGTCGCCGACGGTACGGCCCGCGCAGCCGCCGAGGCGCTGGCCGCGGAGATTGCCGCCTTTCCGCAGCAATGCATGCTGGCGGACCGGGCTTCAGCCCTTGCGCAGTGGGATCTGGACCTGGCAGCGGCGTTGCAGAATGAGGGGCGGCAAGGCTACCCCGTAGTATTCTCCGAAGCTATTGACGGCGCCGGGCGTTTTGCTGGCGGGGCCGGGCGCCACGGGGACTTCGACATAGGTTAAGCGGCGTCGGCCGGGTCTCGCGCCGGTTCCATCATTGACGGCTGATGTTTTTAACCAGCCGCCCATCCTTCATGATAACCACGAAGTTGCGGGCCGGATCCGCGATAAGGTCTATATCCTCCAGGGGATTACCGTCGACCAGCAGCAGGTCCGCCAGCGCGCCTTCCTCGACAACGCCGAGCGTCCCCTGATAGGGGCTGCGGGGACCGGACAGGGCAAGCAGTGCCGCGTTGCCCGAGGTTGCCATCCGCAGCACCTCCGCCGGGGTAAACCAGCGCGCCATTTTCGCCAGCTGCTTGCCCTGCTTCGCAGCCAGTCCCGCGTCAAACAGGGTATCCGTGCCCCAGGCGAGCTTGACCTTGTGCTTCTTCGCCAGGGCGATGGCGTTTTCTGTGCCGGAGGAGACCATAAGCTGCTTGGCGCGGCTGTCCGACCCCTCAGGGCGGGGAATCGCATCCTCGTCATCCAGGAAGGGCTGCAGGCTCCACCAGATCCCCTTCTTCGCCATCAGCTTGACCGCGGCTTCGTCCAGCAGCTGGCCGTGATCAATACACAGGACACCGGCTTCGATGGCCTGGGTCACGGCGGCAGGCGTGTAGGCATGGACCGTAACGTAGGTACCCCAGTTGGCAGCGGCTTCCACAGCCGCGCGCAGCTCCTGCTCCGTATACTGGGTAACATCCAGCGGGTCATAGCTGGAGGAGACGCCGCCACCGGCCATGAGCTTGATGTGCGAGGCACCCAGCGCCAGCTGCTCGCGCACCCGCTTGCGTACCTCGTCGGGACTGTCGGCGATGGCGGCCGCGCCCACGCGTTCACTGTGGCTGTAGTCACCGGGACGCGCCGGCAGATCGGTGGGCAGGCGGAAGTCCCCGTGGCCCCCGGTCTGGGACACAAACGCCCCCGCCGGCCAGATACGCGGGCCGGGCACCAGCCCCTGGTCGATGCCCTTCTTCAGGCCAAACACCGGGCCACCCAGGTCGCGAACGCTGGTAAAGCCCCGCAGCAACATGTCCTCGGCAGCCTTGACCGCCGCCACGTTGACATAGCCCACGTCGCTGGTGAGCACTGCCAGCTGCGGCAGGGTCGCAAACATGATGTGGGTGTGGGCGTCGATCAGCCCCGGCATGAGGGTGCGACCATTACCCTGGACGATAACGGTATCGGCGCGGCGGTTGACCGGCAGGGGGTCTGCGCTGATGCGGGTGATACGGTTGCCCTGAACCAGTACATTCAGGGGCTGCGACAGCTCACTGGCCTTGCCGTCGAAGATCCGCACATTCTCAAACAGTGTGGTGGAATCTGGTGGGGGCTGGGCTTGCAGGGACGCTGCGCCAAGCAATGCGAACAATACTGGCCCCAGAATTCGCGTTAGCTGTTTCATCCGCATTTCCTGCTTGTTTTTCAAGCCTACGCACCCAGGCCTGAGATAGATCAGCCAACATGCGCTAACATCACTTTGGGAGAATAAATCCGCATGCGTATTTTCTTCGGACTTGAAACCGATAGCGACACCCGCCGGGCGCTTGCCGATTGGCGCGACCGCTTCGGGGTATGCGCTGGCCGCGCGGTGCCCGCAGCCAATTTCCACATTACCCTTGCCTTCATTGGCGAAGTGGACAATCGGCAGCTGGATACACTCTGCCGGGCCGTTGACGCCTGGGAACCGGGGCCGCACACCCGGGCTGGGGAAGTTTTACTGGATCAGGTGGGATACTGGCCGAAACCGGGCATCTACTGGGCGGGGCCGTCGCAGCCGGCGCCGGAGCTTGCCGCACTGGCCCGCAAGCTGCAGCACGGGGGTGGAATGGTCGGCGCCAGATTGGAAAAGAAGCCTTTCGCCCCGCACGTGACCCTGTACCGCGGCTGTACCGAGCCGCCGGCCGCACCAGCGGTGCTGCCAGCCATAACCTTGGTCTACGGCCACTTCACCCTGTATGAATCACAATTGGGCCGCCAGGGCGCCAGCTACCATGCGCTGGAGCACTGGCAGCTGGAACCCTAGAGCTGAGGCACTTCCGCCTCGTCGATGGGTAGTTCCGCGCGGCCGATACGCTGCGCCCTTTGCTGCAGCGTCTGCGCCGCGTCTTCCAGCCCGATCATGATCACGAAGCGCTGCTCGCGGATGCCTTGCAGGCAGTACTGGGCCAGTTCGTCCAGGTCCTGGAACTGGAGATCCCAGCCGGCGCTGGCCGCGGCCTCCTTGAACTGCTCGATGGTCGGCGCCGGTATCGCGGGCTGCTCCCGCGCCAGGTCCGCAGGCCGGTTGCGATCCGTAGTCCAGATGCCGGTATCCAACAGACCCCCGGAGGGGTAGAACACCGAGGCGCCCAGAGCCGTGTCCTGGGACTTCAGCTGTGCCGCGAGGCACTCTGTCAGGCAGGACACCGCAGCCTTGCTGGATGCGTAGACAGACTGGTAGGGCAGCGCAGAAATGCCGCCGTCCCCAGAGGAGGTGTTGATGACGTAGCCCGGCTCGGCGGAGGCGATCATCCGGGGGACAAAGGCCTGGATGCCGTGGACTACTCCCAGTACATTGACCCCGTGCACCCACTTCCAGTCATTGGGGGTGGTCTCCCAGATGTTGGCCGAGGGCGCGGCAACGCCAGCATTGTTGAACAGCAGATGGCAGCGGCCGTGGCGCTCGAACACCTGATCAGCGAGGCGATTGACCGAGGCCGCGTCCGCCACGTCCGTCACCACGCCGCTGATATCGCCCAGCGCGGCAAACTCCGCGGTGACCCGGTCCAGCGCGGCCTGCTCGACATCAGCCACTACCACGTGGGCGCCTTCCTGCAACAGGGCCTTGACCAGGGCGCGGCCGATACCGCTGGCGCCGCCGGTTACCACAGCGACTGTGTCGGAGAAATTCTGCATGAGATTACTTCCTTCTGTTATTTGAGTGACCACAGTATCCGCACCCGCAACCGACTTGCCCAGCCCGGGGCAGTATTAGCAGCAGGCGGTTCAAGTTACACGACTCCCGCATATGGACTAACATTGGGGCTCAGCTGACGAAAAAGTAAGGAGCGCCGACCATGACCCGGACCATGCAGCAGGACCCCGATGGCACCCGCCTGCCGATCAAGCTGGACACGACCTCCAACGGCGAGTTCATGCCCATCCCACTGGACGCCATTCACCACCACGCCAACCGCCTGGCGCTGGACAATGCAGACCAGAACGCGCGCCGCCGCGGCGTCGACCGCCGTTCCTTCCTGGTCAGCGCCTGCGGTGCCGCCAGCACCCTGCTGGCGTTCAACAGCGCCTATGCCACCGGCGGCGAGCGTGGCGGCTACTTCGACCTGGCGCCGGAGGCGGCCATGGACCCGCAGCTGGCGGCCGCCGGTGTCGAGGGCAATGAGTTTATCTTCGACGTGCAGGGCCACTTCGTGAACCCCACCGGCGCCTGGACCCAGAAGCTGCCGGAAGCTGCCCGCCCCCTGTCCGGTTTCCCCACGGATAACTGCGAGGCGGCTGAGGGGCCGGGGCGCGCCTACCTCGACTGCTTCAATTCGGAGCAGTTCGTGCAGGACGTATTCATGGATTCGGACACCGACCTGATGGTGCTGTCCTTCGTGCCCTCGCGCGCCGACGCGGAGCCGCTCACGATTGAAGAGGCGGCGGCCACGGCGGCAATCGTCGAGCGCATGAACGGCAGCCACCGGCTGCTGCTGCACGGGCGGGTCAACCCCAACCAGGTCGGCGACCTCGACGCCATGGACGAACTTGCGGAGCACTGGGGCGTCAGCGCCTGGAAGACCTATACGCAATGGGGCCCGGAGGGCAAGGGCTTCTGGCTGGACGACGAGGACACCGGCATTCCCTTTCTGGAGAAGGCGCGGCAGCTGGATGTGAAAATCGTCGCGATACACAAGGGCCTGCCCTTCGGCAAGGAGTCCTACGAACATTCCACCTGCGCCGATATCGGCCGGGTCGCCAAACTGTACCCGGACATCAGTTTCCTCGTTTACCACTCGGGCTATGTAGCGGGCGCCGCCGAGGGGCCCTATGACCCGAACCGGGAGGATGGTGTCGACGCGCTGGTGACTTCACTGCGGGAGAACGGCATCGCCCCAAACAGTAACGTCTACGCAGAGTTGGGCAGTACCTGGCGCTTCCTGATGCGGGACCCGGACAGCGCCGCCCACAGCCTGGGCAAATTGCTCCGCTACGTGGGCGAGGATAACGTCCTCTGGGGCACGGACTCGATCTGGTACGGCTCCCCCCAGGACCAGATCCAGGCCTTCCGCAGTTTCCAGATTGCGGACAAGCTGCAGGAGATGTACGGCTACCCGAAGATGACCGCGGAGCTGCGGGCCAAGGTGTTCGGGCTCAACGCGCTGAAGCCCTACGGGCAGAAGGTAGCGGACCTCATGCCCCGCTTCGGCCTGGATACGTTAGCCAGCCTGCGCAGCGACTACCGGGCGCAGCCGGACCCGCATTTTCGCACTTACGGCCCGAAGAACCGTCGCGAGTTCATGAACCTGATGCGCTGGGGGGCCTGAAGCGGCCTCAGGATTTCGCTGCCAGTGTCTGCATGATGCTGGAGAAATCCTGCTGGCCCATGCCGTCGTCCTGTAGCCGGGAGTACAGCTGCTTCGCCAACTGGCCCATGCGGTTGTTCACCCCGCTGTGCTCGGCAATCGCCATCGCCAGGCCCAGGTCCTTGGCCATCAGGTCCACCATGAAGCCCGGCTTGTAGTCGTTGCTCGCAGGCGCCTTCTCCATCACTCCGGGGTAGGGATTGTAGACTTCCAGTGACCAGTTACGGCCTGAACTGGCGAGCATGATCTCGGACAGGACCTTCGGATCCAGGCCGTTGCGCACGCCCATCTCCAGCGCTTCGCAGGTCCCGATCATGTGGATTGCCAGCAGCATGTTGTTGCAACCCTTGGCCACCTGGCCCGCACCCGCAGGGCCTGCGTGGAAAATGTTCTTGCCCATGTCCGCAAGAATGATCTTCGCCCTTTCGAAGGTGGCTGCCTCGCCACCGCACATGAAGGCGAGGGTCCCCGCCGCCGCTGCGGCCACGCCGCCGGAGACCGGCGCGTCCATGAAGCCGATTCCCAGGTCCGCCGCGGCCTTGCCCACCTCACGCGAGGTGGGGGCGTCGATGGTGCTGCAGTCGAGCACGGTAGTGCTGCTGTCCAGCTGCGCCAGCAGTCCATTTTCACCAAGGTAGATGCCCGCGACGTGCTTGCCCGCGGGCAGCATGGAGATCACGTACTCGGCGCCTACCACCGCATCATCGGCGGACGCGGCGACCGTGGCCCCGGCATCGGCGAGCTGCTGGCAGGCAGCCTCGGAAAGATCAAACACCTGCACGGCGTGCCCCGCCTTGACCAGGTTGCTGGCCATGGGACCGCCCATATTCCCGAGGCCGATAAATGCGACTTGCGCCATGATAGAAAACTCCTGTCTGGTTAGAGGTCAGCCAGCGGATTTTCCGTCCACGGCGCCTGGAAAAATGAGTCGAGCAGGTCCTGGGGCACAGCCCGCGTATTCGGGAAGGCCCAGGCGGGCTTGCGGTCCTTGTCCAGCAGCAGGGCGCGCACGCCCTCGGCAAATTCCGGATAACGCACGACATTGGTGGCGAGAAGGATTTCCGCCTGGAACACCTCGCGCAGGGAGGCGTGGCGGGTCTCCTGCAGCTGGCGGCTGATCCACAGGGCGGCCAAGGGGGAGCCGTGGGCGAGACCGTCGCGCGCCTTCGCCAGCCAGGGATCATCGGTCTGCTGCCCGGTGATAGTGTCCACCACCTGGTGCACATCGTCGCCGTCACAGAGGGCATTGATCAGCCGCAGGTGCGGCTCCACCTGGCCGCCGGGCATGCTGCCGACACTCTGCTCGGTCAGCGGGCGCAGGATGTGGCGCACCTGGGCATGGTTGCCCGCCGTGTCCTCACTCCAGCGGCTGCGGCGCAGCTGCTCCAGCACTGTAGCCTTGTGCTCGCTGCCAATAAAGCGGTCGGCGAGCCCAGTGAATACAGCATCCGCAGCGTTGATGGAGGCCCCGGTCAGGGCCAGGAACTGGCCCGACTTGCCGGGCATGTGGTTGAGGAACCAGCTGCCACCCACGTCCGGAAACAGGGCGATGGTGATCTCTGGCATGGCGATGCGGGTGGCCTCGGTCACCACCCGGTGCGAGCAGCCAGCCATGACCCCGAGGCCACCACCCATGACGATACCGTGGCCCCAGCAGATGATCGGCTTGGGCCAGGTATGCAGGGTGTAGTTCATGCGGTACTCCCGCGCGAAAAAGGCTTCCGCCTCCTCGCAGGGGCCACCGGGAGTCGCGGTGGCGGAGCGGTGCAGGGCCTGCACATCACCGCCGGCACAGAAGGCCTTTTCGCCGCCGCCGTCGATAAACACCGCGGCGATCGTCGGGTCGTCGCGCCAGGTATCGAGCTGCTGTTGCAGCGTGTCCACCATCGGCAGGGTCAGGGAATTGAGGGTTTTCGGTACATTGAGGGTCAAGCGGCCCACTTTCCGCTGGGCGCACTCCAGCTCCTCGATAATTACAGCTTCATCTGACATGGTTGGATCCTTAGCGGTTCTGCCACTCGGGCTTGCGCTTTTCCAGGAAGGCGTTGACGCCCTCGCGCTGGTCTTCGGTGGAGAACAGGTCGACGAACAGTTCCCGCTCCAACGCCAGGCCGCTGCCGATCTCGATGTCCCGGCCACTGTGGATCAGCGTCTTGCAGGAGGCGACGGCGCCGGGGCTCTGGCCGCCCACCTGCTCCGCCAGGGCCAGCGCCTTCTCCAGGGCTTCGCCTCTGGGTACCACTTCTTCCACCAGGCCGATGCGCAGGGCGGTAGCGGCATCTATGCGCTCGCCACAGAGAATGATGCGCTTGGCCCAGCCCTCGCCCACCAGCCGCGCCAGACGCTGGGTACCGCCGGCGCAGGGCAGCAGGCCGACCTTGGCTTCCGGCAGCGCCATCTGCGCCTGCTCTTCGGCAATGCGGATATCGCAGGCCATGGCCACTTCCAGGCCGCCGCCCATGGCAAAGCCGTTGACCGCGGCAATGGACACGCCGCGGAAATCCGCGAGAGTCTCGAAGGCCTCGCCAAAATTCTCCGCCATGGTCCGGGCAGTGCCCGGGTCACCATCGGCAAACAGCTTCAGGTCCGCACCCGCGGAGAAGAACTTGTCGCCGGCGCCGGTCAGCACCAGGGCGAAAATGGCGTCTTCCTGGTTGAGCTTGTTAACCAGGTCGCGCAGGGCGGGCAGGCTCTCGGTGTCCCAGGTGTTGGCCGCCGGGTTGTCGATGGTGACCAGGGCGGTGTGGCCGCGGACCTCGACCTTGAGTTTATCGGATGTGCTCAGGCTCATTTAATGACCTCCAATGCGCCGTCCATCAGCATTTTCCGGGCCACGATGACCCGCATGATTTCGTTGGTGCCTTCCAGGATCTGGTGCACCCGGGTGTCGCGCACGTGGCGCTCCATCGGGTACTCGCGGATGTAGCCGTAGCCACCGAACAGCTGCAGGGCATCGTTGCAGACGCTGAAGCCGACATCGGTGGCAAAGCGCTTGGCCATGGCGCAATAGGTGGATGCCTGTGGATCCTTGTGGTCCAGCTTACTGGCGGCGAGGCGCACCATCTGCCGCGCCGCGACCAGTTCGGTGAGCATGTCCGCAAGCTTGAACTGGGTGTGCTGGAAATCGGCGATGGCGGTATCGAACTGGCGCCGCTCCTGGACGTAGGCAGTGGCCTCCTCCAGCGCCTGCTGGGCGGTACCGACGCTGCAGGTGGCGATATTGATGCGCCCCCCGTCCAGCCCCGTCATGGCGATGGCGAAGCCCTGCCCCTCCTCACCCAGACGATTGCCCACCGGCACCCGCACGTTATCAAAGGTGATCGTGCGGGTAGCCTGGGCATTCCAGCCCATCTTGGCCTCTTTCTTGCCGTAGCCGACGCCCTCGGCGTCCGCCGGCACCAGCAGCGCGGTAATGCCGCGAGCGCCGTTGTCACTGGTGCGCAGCATCACTACCAGCACATCGGTGTCGCCAGCGCCCGAGATAAAGACCTTGCTGCCGTTGATCACGTAGTCGTCGCCGTCGCGCTTGGCCGTACTGCGCAGGGAAGCGGCGTCGGAACCGGCGCCGGGCTCGGTCAGGCAGTATGACGCCAGCTTTTCGCCGCTGACCAGCGTCGGACACCACTCGTCAATGACCGACTCACTGCAGTAGTTGCCGATCATGCTGGTGGCCATGTTGTGGATAGTCAGGAAGGCGGCGGTGGTGGTGCAGCCGCGCGCCAGTTCTTCCACGATCAGGCTGGCGTCGAGCCGGCCCAGCGCCAGGCCACCCGCGTTTTCAGGGGTATACATGCCCATGAAGCCCAGCTCGCCGGCCTTGCGTAGCGCATCCTTGGAGAAAAAGGATTCCTCATCCCACTGCGCCGCGTTCGGCGCCAGCATCTTCTCGGAGAAGGCGCGTGCGCTGTCGATGAAGGCTTGTTGCTCTTCGGAAACCGAAAAATCCATTGCTGCGGCCCCCTAGAAGCGGTTCATGACTTTGCCGAACAGTTCCTCGTCGCCGGGAATCACCTTGTTCTGGGCCAATGGCTTCGACACCCAGGTCTCGTTGATCAGATCGCGCCAGGTGATGTTGTGGTTGATGCTGTTGCCACCCCAGGAGCCACAGCCTAGAGAGAACGTCTGGCGCATACCGTTCCAGACGTTGCCACTGTTGGAAGCGGCCTGGGGCTGGTTCACCATCACCCGTGAGGTGCGGGTGGCCATGGCCAGCTTGAGAATGTTTTCATCGCTGTTGGAGTAGATGCCGCAGCTGTGCCCCTGGCCCTGGTAGGCCTGGATGCGGTTGGTCAGCTCAATGGCCTCGTCGATATCCTTGACCTTGTACAGGGCCATGGTCACAGTAAGTTTTTCCCCGGAGAAAGGATGCTCCGGGCCGGCGCCGACTTCGGGCACGATCAGGAACTGCTTGCCCTCGGGCAGGTCGATGCCGGCGCGACCGGCGATGGTGGTGGCGTGCTGGGCGACGATGTTGGGGTTCAGGTGGCCGTCCACCCAGATCACGTCCTGCAGCTTCCGTTTGTCATCGCCTTCGATGACGTAGCCACCCTCTTTCTTCAGCTTTTCCAGGAACGCGTCATAGACTGACTCGAACACCAGCACCGCGTTGTCCGAGGAGCAGGAGGCCGCAAGGTCGAGGGTCTTGGAGATGCGGATTTTTTCCGCCGCCTCGTCCAGGTCCGCGGTGTCGTCGACCGTGATCACCGCGTTGCCCACGCCCACGCCCAGGGCCGGGGTGCCGGAGGAATAGGCGGCGCTGACCATGGCCTCGCCACCGGTTGCCAGGATGCGGTCGCACTGCCGCATCAGTTCATTGGTTTTGTCCAGGGAGGGCACATCGATGCTCTGCACGAGGTCCGCCGGCGCGCCCATGGCAACGATAGCTTCGCGCATGTAATCGCAGATCATCTTGTTGGTCAGCTTGGCGCGGGGGTGTGGCGCGATAATGATCGCATTGCGCCCCTTGACCGCAGAGATGGCCTTGATGACCGGCGTCGCCTCCGGATTGGTGGAGGGCGAAAGAGCGCCGATCACGCCAACGGGCTTGGCGATCTTGATGATGTTGCGGACCGGATCCTCCTCGATCACGCCCACCGACTTGTCGTTGATGATGTCCATCAGGGTGGCGCGAGTCTTGCGGTGAATCTTGAGGAATTTACCGTCGTAGTTCCCGAGCTGGGTCTCCTCGACGGTGAAACGAGCGATCTTTTCAGAAATATCCTCGCGCGCCACCGCCCACACCATGGCGGTAATCAATTCGTCGACCTGCTCCTGGGTATAGTGTTCGATCGCTGCCTGCGCCGCCCGGGCGCGCGCCATCATCGCGGTGATTTCCCGCTGAACCTCATTCCCTTCCTGAATTTCCTGGACCTTGGCCATGATTCACACTCCTGTCGTGCTGCTTGCTGAGAGAGGATCCCATCACCTGACTATAGACGGGATTCTTATATTAGACGGCAAGGATACTAACGACCGGGACGGGGGCAAAGGGACTATATTGCGGTTGATATGGAGTATGTTGCGGCGTTATTGACGGTTTGAAGCGTGAAACTGCCCCATGAAGGCGCCGAATTCCTCCGCCGGCAGGGCCTTGCTGATCAGCCAGCCCTGGACATCGCAGGCGCCCATGGCGGCGACAATCTGCAGCTGCTCCAGGGTTTCCACCCCCTCGACCACCACCTCCATGCGCAGGGCGCGCGCCATCTGGAAAATGGCAGAGACCACGGCGGCCTGCTCTCCGTCCTGGTCTATCCCGGCGACGAATATGCGGTCTATTTTCAGGGTCTGGACGGGTAGTTTCACCAGATAGTGCAGCCCGGAATAGCCGGTGCCAAAATCGTCGATAGCGATGCGCACACCGAGCGCACGCAGGTCCTGCAGCCAGCGTGTGGTGCTGTCCATGTCCTCGATCAGGCTGCTTTCGGTCAACTCGAACACCAGATGCCTGGCCGCATCCGGATAGGCTTCCAGCAGTTCGCGGGTGCGCTTGAGAAAGGCGGCATCGCGTACCTGCAGCGCGGACACGTTGATGGACAGGTCGAATGGTTCCGGCAGCTGGCCCGCCCACGCCGTCAGCTGACTGACCGCCGTCTCGAGAACCCAGTCTCCCAGCTTCAGGATAAGGCCGGTTTCCTCCGCCAGGGGAATGAAGCCGTCGGGATAGCGGAGGCCGTCTGGATGGCGCCAGCGCAGCAGGCACTCCGCGCCCACCACTCGCTGCAGTGCGCTGTCCACCAGCGGCTGAAAGTGCAGCTCGAACTCATTGTTCTGCAGCGCTGCACGCAGCTCCGATTCCAGTTGCAGTCGGGAATACACCTGGTGATTATGCGCCTCGGTGTAGAAGGCATAGCGGTTCCTGCCCGCCTGCTTGGCAGCAAACATGGCCGTGTGCGCCCGCTGCACCAGCAAGTCGAAGTTATCACCATCGTCGGGATAGACCGAGATGCCCATGGAGGCGGTCATGGAGAGCCGGTTCCCCTGCGCCAGGTCGCAGGGCTCGGCAATGGTAGCAAGTATGCGGTCCGCAACCCTGGCCGCGTCCAAGGTATCGGTAAAGTCGCTGAGTACGACCACGAACTCATCGCCGCCAAACCGTGCCAGCTGCATCCCCAGGTTCTCCAGCCCCAGGCTTTCGTCCCTGGCGACCAGATCACATGGGCGCACAGCGGTGGCAAGCCGCGACGACACTTCCCGGATCAGGCTGTCGCCGATGGCCGGGCCGAGTGTGTCGTTAATATGGCGGATGCCGTCGAGATCCAGCATGCAAACCGCACAGCGGTGTCCCTGTCGGGTCGCCCGGGCCAGCAGCTTCACCGCTTGCTGCTCAAGGAGCCGGCGATTCGCGAGGCCGGTCATTTCGTCGTAGTGCGCCAGCCGGTGCAGTTCCTGCTGGATGCGCTGGCGCTCACTGATGTCCTGGAGGATGGCGATGAATACCCTGGGATCATCGTCTTCCGTGTACAGCAGGGTGCCCTCGGTGGGATAGACGGAGCCATCCTTGCGCCGCATCTGCAGGGTGAATTTCTCCTGCTGGCGCAGGCGCACCTGTTCCAGTATGTCGCTGAGCCCGAGCGCAGAGCCATTGTGCAGCAAGTCGGAGAAATTCATGCCCTGCAGTTCCGCCTTGCTGTAGCCGAGGTTGCGCAGTGCGCTGATGTTCTCGTCCAGCAGGGCACGGGTGTCGGCGGCAAACACCAGGATCTCGTCTGGGGACTGATTGATCACACGGGCAAAACGTTCTGCCGAGCGTTGAATGGCGACGACGCCCGCGGCGCGCAGGGCGAATCGGGCGCGGTAGGCAAGTGCGGACCAGTTCACCGGCTTGGAGACGAAATCCCAGGCGCCAATGGCAAAGGCGCGCTGCTCCGCATCCGCCTCGCTTAGCGAAGTGATGACAATAATGGGGGTGTTCTTGAACCGGGGCCGGCGGCGGATCTGGCGGCACACCTCAAATCCATCCATGCCCGGCATGATGATATCCAGCAGGATAATGTCCGGCGCAATCTCATCAATCCTCGACAGGGCATCGGCACCACTCAGGGCTGTGGCTACCGAATAACCCTCGGAGGCGAAAAAAGTTTCCGCGAGCAACAGGCTACCGGGGTCATCGTCGACCGCCAACATGACATAGCCGGGCTCCGCCTGCTGATCGGGCGTGGCCGGGTTACCTGGCATGAAAAGTGATTTAGTGATAACGGCCGAGGCCCCGATGCAAGCACACACTGACAGATTCGGTGAGTTTGCGGGGCGCCATGGCGCCTGTCAATATGACCTGCACCGCGCGGATCCTGTATTCTCCGATAAATGCGGCCTCCATCACACAGGAGCACGGAATGGCCTGGCTGACTCTCACCATGTCCCTTGGCGGGCTGGGGCTGCTGCTGCTGGGGATGGGCATGATGACCGATGGCCTGAAGGCGGCAGCGGGTAATTCCCTGCAGACATTTCTCGAGCGCTCCACCCAGACCCGCCTGCGGGCGGCCATTACCGGCTTTGGCATTACCGCGCTTGTGCAATCCTCCAGCGCGGTCATTGTCGCGACCCTGGGTTTTACCAATGCCGGCATGCTGCGGCTGAAGCAGGCTGCCTGGGTTGTCTTCGGCAGCAACCTCGGCACCACCATGACTGCCTGGATCGTGGCCCTGGTCGGCCTGCGCATTAAAGTAGAGCTTATCGCCATGCCGCTGATCGGCATTGGCATGCTGTTGAAACTGTTTTTCAGCAGGGGACGCAGCGCACACATCGGTGTCGCTCTGGCGGGCTTCGGCCTGTTGTTCCTGGGCCTGGGCATGCTGCGGGATGCTTTCATTGACGTGGCGGACTGGATCCCCATCGACCAGCTGGGCACTGCGGGCGTCACCGGCATTCTTCTGGGGGTGCTGTTCGGAGCCCTGCTGACGGCCCTGATCCAGTCCTCGTCGGCGGCACTGGCCATTATCCTCACTGCATCGGTCACCGGCGTATTGACCCCCCTGCTCGGCGCCTCGCTGGTGATCGGGGCCAACATCGGGACAACAGCCACCAGCCTGCTGGCCAGCATCGGAGCCACCGCCAATGCCCGCCGGCTGGCGCTGGTTCACGTCACCGAAAAGGTGCTGACGGGTATGATTGCGCTGATTCTGCTGGTGCCGCTGTGGTGGATCTCCGAGCAACTCGCCGGCGGCACCGGACGCACCAACATCAGCACTGGCCTGGCCTTGTTCCACACCCTGTTCAACCTGCTGGGCCTGCTGTTGATGTGGCTGCTTGCGGACCGGCTACTGCGGCAGGTAGAAAGCTGGGTCAAGCAGCCGGACCTGAGCTCGGAGAAACCACGCTATCTCGATGATACGGTCCTGGCACTGCCGGCGATGGGCGTCAGTGCCATGCACTCGGAAATCAAGCGGGTATTCAAGCAGCTGCTGGCGCGGGGCGGCCAGATCATTGACCCGGCCCGGGAACCCGGACCAGAAGAAAGCATACGCACCGGCATCCTGCTCGCGGCCATCGCCGACTACGGCAACCGTATCGGCGCCCAGAACCTGGGCAACGGCCTGTCGGAAACCTTCCTCAACCTGTACTGGGCCAGCGAGGAATGCGCGGAACTGCGCGATGTGCTGCTGGAGCTGGCGGACCTGCCGCAAGCAGATATCAACGTCGCGCTCACTCCGGCCCTGCAGGAGGCCTTTCTCGGCATCATGCGCAGCGGTGAACTCAAGCAGCTGGACCTCGAGCAGCGCGGAGTCCGTCTGCAGGAAATCAAGCGCCTGCGCCGGCAACGCCGCGCCGAGCTGCTGGACAAGATCGGCAGCGGCCTGATGACTGCGCCAGAGGCCACGCGGCTGCTGCATGTTGTCGGCCTGTTCGAGGACAGCGCCAAACATATCCTGCACATCGCCGAGATCATCTATCCGCAGGCCCCCGAGGCAGCCGCCTGAACACAGCGCGGACAGGTACAAGTATTTGCGCCAGTCGTAGCCGGATGCCGCCGCACGCCGCCAAAAGGTCGCAGTTGCAGGCCGTGAAACGGGAAAATAAGCGCACCTAACTGGAATGGATCTGTCATGCGTCAACTGCTGTTACTCACTTTCGCCTGCCTGCTGAGCCTGCCCATCAGTGCGGCGCCGGTTACCGATGAACGTCTGCTCGCGGCCGGCAGTGATGCCGACAACTGGCTCAGTCACGGCCGCGACTACAGTGAGCAGCGCTACTCTCCGTTGGCGGGGATCAATACCGGCAATGTCAGTGAGCTGGGGCTGGCCTGGCACTTCGAAACCGACACCCGTCTGGGACTGCAGACTACACCGCTGGTTATTGACGGCGTGCTCTACTTCAGCGGTGCCTGGAACACTGCCTGGGCACTGGATGCAGCCACTGGCGAACTGCTGTGGAAGTTCGATCCGCAGGTGCCCCGCAGCAAGAGCATTACCGCCTGCTGTGGCGCTATCAACCGCGGCCTGGCGGCCTGGGGTGACCTGCTGTTCATGGGCGTGCTCGACGGCCGCCTGATCGCCATCGACCGCGCCAGCGGGCAGCTGCGCTGGTCCGTGCAAACCACTGACCCCGCACAGCCCTACGCCATTACCGGTGCCCCAAGGGTGGCCCGAGGCAAGGTATTCATCGGCAACAGCGGCGCCGAGTTCGGTACCCGCGGCCATGTCAGCGCTTACGACGCCGCCACCGGCGACTTTGTCTGGCGCTTTTACACCGTGCCGGGCAACCCCGCCGACGGCTTTGAAAACGAGGCCATGGAGCGCGCCGCGGCAACCTGGAGCGGTGAGTGGTGGCGCTATGGCGGCGGCGGCACGGTCTGGGACAGCATTGTCTATGACCCGGAATTCAACCAGCTGTACCTGGGCGTGGGCAACGGCGCGCCCCACAACCGCAGAATCCGCAGCCCCGGTGGCGGCGACAACCTGTTCCTCACCTCCATCGTCGCCGTGGACCCGGACACCGGCGAGTATCTGTGGCACTACCAGCAGGTGCCGGGGGAAACCTGGGACTACACTGCCAGCCAGCAGATGACCCTGGCCGAGATCCCCTGGCAGGGAGAACCACGCAAGGTCATTCTGCACGCGCCCAAGGCCGGCTTTGTCTACATTATTGACCGCGCCACCGGCAAGCTGCTGTCGGCGGAACCCTACACCACCGTCACCTGGGCCAGCGGCTACGACATGGACAGCGGGCGGCCGCGGGAAAACCCCGGCCAGGACTATGACGGCGAGCCGGCCATGGTCTTTCCCTCCGCCATGGGCGGGCATAACTGGCATCCCATGGCCTACAGCCCCGACACCGGCCTGCTCTACATTCCCGAACTGGACATGGGCATGCTCTTTGACGAAGTCGCAGCGGTTGATTACCAGCATCTGAAACGCCACTACAACACGGGCTATGAATTCAATCAGGAGGGCTACTCCCAGCGCTTCACCCAGGCCATGCTGCGGCACCTGCCCAAGGCCCATCTGCTGGCCTGGGACCCGGTGAACCAGAAGCCCGCCTGGAAGCTCCCGCACCCGAACATCCACAACGGCGGCATCCTGGCCACCGGTGGCAACCTGGTATTCCAGGGCACATCGGACGGGCGCTTTATCGCGGTACAGGCGGATAACGGCGAACTGCTGTGGACCTTCGAAGCGCTCAACAGCGTTATGGCGGGCCCGGTGAGCTACCGGGTCAATGGCGAGCAGTACGTGGCGGTCGCGGTTGGTCGCGGCGGCGCGCTGACCATGAACACGGGGCGGTCCTACCCCACCGGCAATCCCAACAATCGGATCGTGGCCTTCAAGCTGGGCGGCACGCTCACGCTGCCTGCAACACTGGCACCGGATCGGCCGGCACCGCCACCACAGCCGGAGGCGACGGCAGAGGACCTGGCCGAGGGCCGCGCCGCGTTCAACCGCTACTGCGCCCGCTGCCATGGCGCGGATGTATCCGGAGACGGCTCCATTCCCGATCTGCGCTACCTGGCCCCGGTCTGGCACGAGAACTTTGCCGCCGTGGTGCTGGAGGGCCTGATGGAAGCAGCCGGCATGCCGCGGTTTGACGACGTGCTCAATGCAGCCCAGGTGGAACAGATTCACGCCTACGTGATCGCCAGAGCGCATGAGGATTACGCCCTGCGTCAGGAGCAAGGCTGGCTGGGCACGATGAAGAACTACGCTACCGATATCTCCGCTCGCGTGGCAGCATGGCTGGTACGCTTGCGGGCCGGGGGCGAATGAAACCATGAGGATCGGCTATGTTGCTATCCACTTTCCGCTTTTGCGCCGGGATGCTGGCCAGCCTGCTGACGGTGGCAGAGCCCGCGCGGCCCAACATCGTTCTGATCCTGGCAGACGACGTCGCGCTGATGGACTTCAGCGCTTACGGTGGCGAGGCGCACACACCCAATATTGATGCCCTGGCGGAACAGGGCGTTCTGTTTGCCAACTTCCACACCACTCCCATGTGCGCGCCCTCCCGGGCCATGCTGCTGACCGGCATGGACAACCACCTTACCGGAGTCGCCAACATCCCCGAGGTCCTGCCGCCAGAGCACAGTGGCCAGCCGGGCTACAGCATGTACCTGGAGCCCGGCGTCGAGACCATTGCCGCGCGCCTGCAGCCTCTGGGGTATCGCACCCTGATGACCGGCAAATGGCACCTGGGCCACGGGCCGGGGCAACTCCCGAATCACCACGGCTTCGAACGCTCCTTTGTCCTTGATGCCTCCGGTGCCGACAACTGGGAGCAGCGCTCTTACCTGCCGTTTTACAAGACCGCACCCTGGTTCGAGGACGGCGAACCTGCAAACCTGCCGAGGGACTTCTATTCATCGGCCTTTATCGTCGACAAGATGCTGGAGTACATGGAGGAAGCACAGCCGACAGATCAGCCTTTCCTGGCCTACCTGGCATTCCAGGCCGTGCATATTCCGGTGCAGGCTCCGCGCGAGTTCAGCGACAACTACCGCGGCGTCTACGATGAAGGCTGGCAGGCGCTGCGCACTGCCCGCTGGCACCGATGCACCCGGCGCTGGCCGACTGGGACGGACTGAGCGATGACGAGCGCAGGCTGTTCAGCCGGCGGATGGAAGTCAACGCCGGCATGATCGAGGCCATGGACCATCATATCGGGCGCTTCATCGATTACCTGCAGGTGCGGGGCCTGTATGGCAATACCCTGTTTATCGTCACCTCGGACAACGGTCCGGAAGCAGCAGATCCGGGCGACTCCGCCTTCATGCGCCTGTGGCTGCGCCTGGTGGGCTACGATGCCACCTCCGTCGACACCCTTGGCGAGAGGGGCAGCTACGGCTATATCGGCCCGGCCTGGGCCAGCGCCGCCGCCGGCCCCAGCGACCTGTTTAAATTCTACAGCGGCCAGGGCGGCCTGCGGGTTCCCCTCATCATATCGGGCCCGGGCATCACTCCGGATCGCCTGCAGCCCGCCTTCACTATCGCGGCCGACATCGCCCCCACCCTGCTGGACCTGCTGCAGCAACCGGTGGCCGAAGTAATGACCGGGCGCAGTCTGCTGCCGCTGCTGCGCGGAGAGACGGACCGGGTCTATCCGCCGGATGTAGCCTCCGGCTTTGAAACCGCCGGCAATGCCGCCCTGTTCCGTGGCGACTACAAACTGGTGCGCAACCTCGCACCCTATGGCGACGGGAATTGGAAGCTTTACGATTTTACGCGGGACCCGGGCGAGACCCGTGACCTGGCCGCTGCCGAACCCGCCCTTTTCGCCGAGATGCAACAGGAATATGCTGACTACGCGCGCCGGGTTGGCGTGCTGGAAATGCCGCCGGGGTACGAGTCACTGCAACAATTGCAGGCAAATTCACTGCGCGTGCTGGCAAGAAATTATTGGCCGTTTTTGCTGATCTGCGTCACGGTATTGCTGTTGTTGTTGGCTTTGCTCTGGCGTATTCTCGCCCGCTTTAAATCAAGGCAGAGCTGAACTGAAATTTCTGCGCCTACACCCACTGCTTGCGGGAACCTGGCTGCTGCTGGCACTGCTCGCGGCCGGGCCCGTGGCCGGACTGAATCCCGACCGCCTGCCCAGCCAGTACCTGTATGACCGCTTCGGACGCGAGCACGGGCTGCCCTCGGACACGGTCTGGACAGCCCGCCAGGGGCCCGAAGGCTACCTCTGGCTCGGCACCAAGAACGGCCTGGCACGCTTCGATGGCATCCGCTTCACCGTCTTCAACAAGCAGAACTACCCCGCTTTCCGTTCCAACGACGTCCGCGACATCGAGGTGGCAAAAGATGGCAGTCTTTGGCTGGCTACCTACGGCGGCGGCGTGCTGCATTTTGCCAACGGTACATTCACCGCCCTGACCACCGCTGACGGCCTTGCTGATGACATTGTCCACGATGTCCATATAGGTTCCAATGGTGACATCTGGTTCGCCACTGGCGTCGGCGTCTCGCGCCTGCGCGACGGGGCGTTGCGCAGCTGGAACATGGCCCACGGGCTGACTGACAACCGCACCTTTCGCATCCACGAGGACGGCAGCGGCGCGATCTGGATTGCCACCCTGACCAACGGCCTCAGTCGTTTCGACGGCGAGACTTTCCACAACTTCAGCGAGGGCAGCGGGCTGGACTCAACCCAGGTCCACCTGCTGTTTGCGGACCGGGAACTCGGGCTCATTGCCACCACCATCACCGGCAGCAGCTACCGGCTTACCGACCAGGGCCCGGTGCTGCATGATAGCGGCGCCCTGCAGCAGAACCTCCCCTTCCACTCCGCCGTGCGAGACCGCGACGACAGGCTCTGGCTGGGCACCTATGGCAAGGGGCTCTGGCGCCTCGGCGCCGACGGTGCGCTACAGCAATTCACCCTGACCACTGAGCGGCCCGACTATGTGTTCGAACTGCTGGAGGACAGGGAGGGCAACCTCTGGGCCTCCACCATGCACGGTATTTATCGCCTCCGGGACAGCGATTTTCTCCAGTACGGCGGGCCAGAGGGCCTGGCCGAGGCAATTTTCGTGGTTACCCAGAGTCCCGTGGATGACGCCATTTGGGCCGGCTCTGAGGGCAGCGGTCTGTTCCGACTGGCCACCGACGGCACGGTCACGCGCTTCGATGTGAAGCAGGGGCTGTCCAACAGCAATGTCTCGTCACTGTTGGCGGAAGCCGACGGCACCGTCTGGGCCGGCACCTTCGGCGGCGGGCTCAACCGCATTGGCAGCGACGGCGCCATCAGCCACTTCACGGTGGAAAACGGGCTCCCCAACAACCACGTCATGGGGCTGCAGCGGGACCAGAAGGGGCGGCTCTGGGTGGTTACCGACAACGGCATGGGGATCATCGACGAAACAACCGGGGCCTTCCATCTGCATCAGGGCATGCCGACAGGTACCGTGCTCAGGGAGATCAACGAGGATCACCTCGGGCGCCTGTGGCTGACCAGCAATAGCGGCCTCATCCAGCTGCACGATGACAGCATCACGGTATGGGACGAGAGCACCGGCCTGGGCAGCAACCTGGTCAGCACCACCCATGTCGACGCGAATGGCGTGGTCTGGATAGGCAGTCGGGAATCCGGCCTGGCGCGCCTGGAGGGCGACCAGTTGTTCCAGTTCTCCAGCGAGCACGGGCTGCCACAGCTGTCGGTGCTGGGCCTGGTGGAAGACGATTACGGCAGGTTCTGGATGAGCGGTGCGGATGGCCTGATGAGCGTTGCCCGCGCCGAGCTAGACGCTGTCGCCAGCGGTGCCGCGACGCGCTTCAGCGCGCAGTTCTACACCGAAGCCGATGGCCTGCGTTCCGCCCAGTTTCTCGGCGGCTTCCAGCCCGCTGCCTGGCGCGCCCGCGATGGCCGCCTCTGGTTTGGCTCCAATCGCGGCCTGGTGGCCGTGATACCCGATGCCTTTGAACAGCGCAGCGAACCTTCACGACCGCTCATCGAGGAAGTCCGGGTGAACGGCAAATCGGTAACACTTAGCAACCCACTGCACCTGCCGCCCGATGCGGGCGCCCTGGAGGTGGACTACACCGTGCCGCGGCTGGGCAATCCACACGCCCTTGAGTTTCAATACCTTCTGGAAGGCTTTGACCGCGACTGGCACCAGGTGGGCAGCCGCCGCACCGCCTACTTCACCGGCTTGACCCCGGGCTTGAAGACTCTGCGGATTACTGCCACCGACAGCAGCGTTCATGCGGAAGCGGAGCAGGCCACCCTGGTCATCATCCGCGCTCCCTTCTGGTACCAGACCTGGTGGTTCCGGGTGCTGGCCGTCCTCGCCACGCTGTTGCTGGCGATCGGCCTGTTTCGCTTTGCCAGCCGCCGGGCCCTGCTGCGGCAGAAACGGCTGGAGCACCTGGTGGACCGCCGCACCCGGGAGCTGCAGATCGCATTGTCCAGGGTAGAGGAAATATCCCGTACCGACAGCCTCACCGGCGTGGCCAATCGGCGCCATCTCGACGAAGTTCTCGCCAGCGCCTGGGAGCAGTGCGCGCAACAGCACGCACCAATCAGCATGATCATGCTGGATATCGATTACTTCAAACAGTTCAACGACAGCCTCGGCCACGTCGCCGGGGACGAGTGCCTGCGCCAGGTGGCCGACGCCCTGCAGTCCGGCGTGCTGCGCGACGAAGACGTGATTGCCCGCTACGGCGGCGAAGAATTCCTCGCGCTGTTGCCCGGTGCGGATGCCCGTGCGGCCGCCAGCGTCGCGGCGCGCATCCAGGGCCTGCTCAGAGACCTGGAGATCCAGCATCCCGACAGCCCGATCTCACCCCTCATCACCGCCAGCCTCGGTTGTGCCACCGTCTGGCCAGCAGAGAAGGGCACGCCCGATGGGCTGATCCAGAGCGCCGACCGGGCCCTGTACCAGGCCAAGAGGGAGGGGCGTGACCGGATCAGCGTCAGCGACGAGTCCTGAGACAACTACTGGGCGTATCCGGGCGGTGCGGTGAAGGCGCGGTGGTGGCGCTCCAGCAGCCGCGCCACCGCCAGGCTGGTGCGGTCTCCCAAATAGCGGGAAACCACCTGCACCCCCACCGGCAGCCCATCCAGGGTCAGGCCAGCCGGCACGACCGTGGCGGGCAGGTAGGCATTGAGGGTCAGGCCAGCCCAGCGCAGAAGGTCAATGTAGGGTCGAGCCTCGCCGTTGACCGTCAGGCTGCGCTGCAGCATGTCCGGCGTGTGGTCATGTGGGAAGGCAGGGACGTGCACACAGGGGCACAACAGAACATCAAAGTCTTCAAAGAAACGGGACCAGGCGGCCCCGGTCCGCAGACGGATCTCGTGCTCCTGCAGCCAGGCGCTGTGGCTGAGGGCCAGACCACGCATCTGCAGCATGGCATCACTGTAGTCCCCGGGATCCGCTGCGGCGACCGCCTCCGCCGCCATCTCGCGCACGGCGTCGGGCATTGCACCGGCCATGACAGCCATCAGCAGCTGCACATAATTGCGATGATTGGCCTCCGGGTCGATGTCCGGGCGCGCCTCCAGGTCGACCTTGGCACCCAGGTGCTGCAGGGTCCCCGCCACACTGTTGATACAGCGCAACACCTCATCGTCCACCGGGCAGAAGGGATCATCCGCCCACACCGCAACACGCAGACCGCCGGTATCCCTGAAACTCGGCGGAGGCAGGTTCAACTGCCAGGCCGGGGCGTTGCTGGCATTGGCGCCGAGCAGAAGGCCCAGGGCTTGCTCCAGATCATCGACGCAGGTCGCCAAAGGCCCCACCACGGACAGGTCAGGCTCTGACAGAACGCCCTCCCCCGGCGGCAGGTGGCCGGCCTGAGAGACGATGCCATGACTGCTCTTGTGGCCGAACACGCCGTTGAAGTGGCTGGGGGTGCGGATAGAGCCGCCGATATCGCTGCCCACTTCCAGCGGGGTCAGGCCAGCGGCAAGCGCCGCGGCGGCGCCACCGGAAGAACCGCCGCAGGTGCGTGCGGTGTTCCACGGGTTGTTGGTGACCCCGTAAACCTCGTTGAAGGTCTGCAGATCCGCGCTCATGAACGGGACATTGGTCTTGCCGAAAACAATGGCGCCGGCATCAATGTAGCGCTGCACCGCGGCGGCATTGCTGGCGGGGATATTGTCCCGGCAGTCGGGGATCCCGCCCACGGTCACCAGGCCCTGGGTACAGAAGGCATCCTTGATGGTGACCGGCACGCCGT
>JBGTGB010000102.1:0-8435 GCA_041746975.1 Haliea sp.
AGATGAACCGTTCACTGTGTCTGCGTACGGCCTGGATAACATAGGCCCTCGTTCGCGAAGCACCATCATTGAGGCTAGTACGTTGGCACGGTCGGTGTCATCCAGAGAATCGAACCACACATCAAAGGTGTCTGTTGTCTCAATGGCCCACATAACGACCCCCTAGAAGTATAGGTCATATACTATATAGCTTAAAGTCTATTATCAAGAAAAAGTTGCTTCCCTGCGGCAGTGCGGCAGCCACTGCCAGGGCCCTTCCCGATTTACTCGTTCGTTCTCTGCAATTTCTGTTTGCGCTGGACGTAAATCTGCGCCCGCAGGTTCATTTTTACGAATTCATCCAGCTGACGACGGACAATCGTAAACTGTGGCTCAAGTGACTGAGTGAGTTCCAGCTCCCAACCCTTCAATTTACTAGTGACCTCAGCCAGCTTCGCACTGCGATCAACCGCCAGGGTGACCGCCTTGCTAACTACCACCCGCTTTTTGCGCGGACCGTAGTAGGAATTCACATACCACTCGATCCCGAACACCACGCTGCGCTCTCGTAGACGTAACCCAAGACGCCCCCACTCATCGTAGGGCCGCGTCGCGCGAATCTCGTGATGCTGCTGCCAGAAATGGTTCACCTGCGATTGCGTCTGTTCACGTAATGCAGAAACCTCGACGGCAATCAGTTCCCGGAAACTCAGATACCACGGATTCTGGTCATGTATCGTCACGGCCACCTCCTTCTCAGACATGTAATATGCAGTTGCGGCTCCAGAGGACGGCTGTAGTCCGTCCTCGGGCATGCGCATCTGAACAGAATTATGCTGATCGTGTGACTGGACGATGGCCGGCAAGGTAGCAATACTGCACGTGTTGCTCGGTTGCGATAGTGGATGTTGCATGACCAAACATGGGGGAATCCCCGTTCACCTACCCTAAAGACGCTGACAACTCATGATGTTGCGTTTGTCGGTATTTATTTACAAAGACCGACATAATGCAACCTCATGGCGACATGCCAAGCCTGTTGTGACAAGCCTGCTGCATTGGCGCACGCACTGCGGGACTGCTCGCAGGAATGACTTTCAACTCGACAACTGACGAGCCAGAACGGTCCGCAGGAACTCTCCTTCCGGTGCTGCATACATGGCGCCAATCTGCGCACTAACTCCCGCCGCAATGTCTGCCGTTGAAGCCGCCTGCATGACCGCCGAGTAGGCATCGAGCACATCTGCACCGGTAATCTCGTAACCGTGCCCTTGTGAGATCCAGTGCAGTGCAGCCAGTCCCGCCGCCAGCGCGAAGTCTGGCTGCTTCTCAGCGTAATCGCGGGCAGCGCGCGTCAGAGTGCGTGGATCGGTCGGACTGCGAGCCGCGAGTTCAGCAGCAAGCGCAAACAGGCCTGCGTCCTTGGCGGCGGCAAACCATTTGCCCTCGGCACCCGGCGTGCTGACGATCAGGTCACGCAGGATCTGCTCCGCTGGCCTGTCGGGATACTTCCTCGCGATGGCGCGAAATGTCGCCAGGTACGTTGTGGCCTGGTTGGCCTCAATGGCATAGCGGTGGTAGGCCTCGTCGGCCAAGCCGGAGGACAGCAGGATGGCTTCACAGGCCTGGGCAATCTGCCAACCTGGATCATTGAGACCGCGGGAATCCTCGGCATAACGGATGGCTTCGGATTTCTTGCCCATTGCCGCGAGAGCCTTTACGCCCCAGCGACGGTCATGCCACCACTTGAACGGTGCCTTGTCCAGCAATGCCAGCAGCTCCCGGTGGCGGCCCGCCGCGTAAAGGGATGCCAGGCAGGCAGTTGTGCCCTTGAAGTATCCGTGGCGAGGTGCTGCCGGGCTCCACATACTTGCGAGAACAGGGAGGAATTCGTCAGCCCACTGTGACGCCACCGCGGGTGTAGCGCACAAGTCGCCCCAGTGGTCGCCCAGGATTTCGATGTAAGGCATATCGTCTTCCTGCAGCGCCTCCCACAAGCGGTCCAGCCAACGCTCGCGCAGGGGCGTATCGACGTCTGCCTTGGCAATGATCGGCACCAGGGTATCTATGGCTCTATTGACCGCCGAACCCAGGGCACCCGAGGAGCTATCCACCTGCTCCAGCGCCGGAGAGAGTTTCACCAGCAGGGTGACGGCGCCCTCAGCCGCCAGCACAGGCTCCTTGCGGGCAACCTGCTTGATTTCCTTGACCGCTTCCTGGATCCGCTTGATGGGCAGGTCCGAGCGCCAACCGAAGGCTTGGCGGCGGAAGCGAGCGGTAAATTGCCATTTGTGGGCGGTCATGGCGAACCATCGACAGCGCGGTTACCGAGAAACCCGGCGGCAGCTTGGTGCTGTTCAACAGTGCACAGTTTCAACACGATGGCAGGCTTGTCCGGAGTAGTTGTAAAAGTATGTGGTTTGCCCTGCAACCTGTCCATGTCTCGCTTACACAATCTGTGTTTAGTCCAATGAATCCATGGCCCGCCTAGGGGGGGGCCGCCGGTTACCTACTCTACTGACTCCCCCTGGCAGGGTACGCCAGACTGAAAGTTCCCCCGAAGCGCTCTTCTCCCGGCGCGCCCTACTCCCCCGCACATGGCCCCAGCCCATGCCTGGCCTGCCTTGGCGCCATGCGCACTGACGGCCGTGATGAGCCCAAATTCCTGGGACCGAGTCGGTCTACCTGACTCGCCCTCCCGGGCCGCGCCTGTAGAGTATGGCGGCCCCCCCAAGACCGCTGATTCGAGGGTTTTGCGAATCATGACCCATCATCGAACATCAGGTCTCCCCGATGGCGAGCATGGCCCTAGATTTCAACGCTTTGCTCGCCACCAGCATGCCTATGGACGCGGAAAATGGCCTCAGGTAGGTCAGGTGCACTGCAAGTGCCCTGGCGGTGAAGCGAGTTTTTCCACTTAAACAACGTGCACAGGAAGTGCACTGGGAGTAACCATGGTCACGGCAGGCATTGATATCGGCTACTCCAACCTAAAAGTCGTCACCGGCGACTTCAGTACCGGACCTCGCGTCATGATCCGCCCTGGTGGAGCATGCCCGCTGGAGAACGTGGCGCAGGCGATCCAGCAGGGCCGCAATACGCCCTATCTTGGGGTCACGGTGCGGGATCAACCCTGGGCCGCTGCGATGGACCCTGAGCACTGCCAGCACTGGGAGCGAGAGCTCACCCCAGACTTTCCGTTCTCGGACCCGTACCTTGCCCTCTATCACGCGGCGCTGTTACAGACCGGGGAGCCGCGTCTGGACAGGGTGGTCACGGGCTTGCCAGTCAACCAGTATCTGAACACCACCCTGCGGAAGTCACTTATCGAGAGGCTCCGGGGTAACCACCGGGTTCAAGAAGACCGGGTGGTCGAAGTCCGAGAGGTGATTGTGCTGCCGCAGCCCGTGGGCGCCTATCTGGATCTGGTCCGCAGCGGACTGCATCTGGATCTCATTGAGCAGGGTCGGGTGGTGGTGATCGACCCCGGGTTCTTCTCCGTTGACTGGGTGGCGCTGGAACGTGGTGCGATACGGCAATCGTCATCGGGCACCAGTCTGGAAGCTGTGTCACGCGTACTGGAACTGGCAGCTACGGATCTGGCTCATGACTGCAAGGTCAATCCCGGGATCAACCGTCTCGAGCGTGCATTGCGTGAACAGCGTAACCGTGCGCTGCTGGGCGGGCAGCAGATCGACATCCGGCCCGCCATCGGCAACGCCGCAGCGACTGCGGCCGCCCAAGCGATAAAGCTTTTGCAGCGAAACATGCGTGGCCTGGACATTCAGGCGGACCTGATACTGCTCACCGGAGGCGGCGCGACCCTGTTCTACCCGGCCATTCGCGAAGCTTTCCCCAACCTGACGATACATGTGCCGATAGACCCCGTGGCCGCTAATGCGCTCGGGTTTTGGTACTTCGGGGTCTGAGTAATGCGAGTCATTGTCACCGTGACAGAGGGCGCGGCGCAGGAATTGTATGCCGAACTGGCTCGTATCCCTGCCCGGCAGCGCGCGGAGCGTCTGCGGCATCTTGCAGCGCTGGGACTGGCACTCGTGAGGAACCCTGAGCTTGTGCTGAAAGGTGGCCAGTCGACGGAGAGGCATCCCGCTACAATGGAGAGACCCCCACTGCCAGATGACGCAGCGCAACGCCAAGATGCCCTCAAATCCAGACTGACCGCCGGGCTGGGGCCGGCCCTCCCCGAGTGACGGGTCGAAGAGGCGACGCGATGCCTCAGGAACTTAGCGACGACCCGCACTCTGGGAGCACGGACTTAGGGCCTCACGCGTTCAGCGATCCTACCCTCTATCCAGGCATCAACTTCTGCGGCCACCCAGGCGGACGCTCTATCGCTGATTTTGACCGGGTGAGGGAAACGGCCACTGGATACCAGCGCGTAGATCATGCTGCGGGATAAACCAGTAACAGCCTTGACCTGCGGCAGTCTTAGCAACATATGGTTGTTCATGGATTCAGTGGTCATGGCGTAGCCCTCCTTCGCGTGAACGTCTGGAGAAAGACTGACACAGACAGCACGGGGGCGAATCCCAGCAAGTCCCATCAATTCCACGTATTGCTGCCCTTATGCTTGGCGCGGGCAGGGATTATCATCGGTGGGGCAAAAAGTGGGGCAAAAACCCAGAAAGCAAAAAGGCCAACCCTCTCGGGTTGGCCTAACTACTTGATTTCATTGGTGGAGCTAGACGGGATCGAACCGTCGACCTCTTGCATGCCATGCAAGCGCTCTCCCAGCTGAGCTATAGCCCCGAAACTCTGAGGACGCGAATTCTAGTGACGCCGCAAAGCGGTGTCAAGCAGCCTGCGTCTCAGCAATCGACAAAGTTGACCGGGACCTCCAACACGTTGATCGCCAGGCCACCGCGAGAGGTTTCCTTGTACTTGTCCTGCATGTCGCGGCCGGTATCTTTCATGGTCTTGATCACCTGATCCAGGGACACGTAGTGCTCGCCGCTGCCGCGCAGCGCCATCCGCGCAGCGCTGATGGCCTTGATCGCACCCATGGCATTGCGCTCGATACAGGGTACCTGCACCAGCCCGCCAATGGGGTCGCAGGTGAGGCCGAGATTATGTTCCATCGCAATTTCGGCGGCGTTTTCCACCTGCGCGGGGGTGCCACCCAGGGCATCCGCAAGCGCACCTGCCGCCATGGAACTGGCTGAGCCCACCTCACCCTGGCAACCGACCTCGGCACCGGAGATGGAGGCGTTGATCTTGTAAAGAATCCCGATTGCGGCGGCAGTCAACAAGTAGCGGGTGACGTCTTCTTCACCAGCGCCCTTGCAGTGCGTCAAATAGTACTTCAGCACCGCCGGGATAATTCCCGCGGCACCGTTGGTGGGCGCGGTGACGATGCGGCCGCCAACGGCATTTTCCTCGTTTACTGCCAAGGCATAGACGGTGACCCAGTCCATGGTATTGAGCGAGTCGTCCCCCAGGCCCCCGGCGCCGGCCTTGAGCTGTCGGTGCAGCTGTGCCGCCCGCCGCCTGACCTTGAGTCCGCCGGGGAGGATGCCCTCGGCCTGGCAGCCGCGCTTAATACTGGCGTCCATTACCCGCCACAGGGCCAGCAAGCCATCACGGATCTCCTGCTCGCTGCGCCAGGCTTTCTCGTTTTCCAGCATCAGGGCGCTGATCGAGAGGCCGCTGATCTTGCACTGGCGCAGCAGTTCATCCGCGGTAGTGAATGGCCAGGCTTGCTCGGTGGGGTCATCGACAATGACGTCGCCCCCTTCCGCAGCGGCCTCGTCGACCACAAAGCCGCCACCCACGGAGTAGTACACCCGCGCCTGCAGGCTCTCGCCCTCGCTGTCAAAGGCGGTGAAACGCATGCCATTGGCATGCCAGGGTAGGGATTCGCTGCGGTGCATGATCAGGTCGTCCCGGTAGCTGAAGGGAATCTCGTGACGGCCCAGCAGGCACAGGCGGCCGCCATCACGTACAGCGCCAACCCGGGCCGCAATGTCCTCCACCACCACCCCTTCCGGGGTCTCGCCCTCAAGCCCGAGAATGACTGCCTTGGGAGAGCCGTGCCCGGCCCCGGTAGCACCGAGGGAACCGTACAGTTCCACGGTGACACGCTGGCACCGTTCCAGCAGGCCGGCCTCCTCGAGTCCGACCGCAAAGCGACGGGCGGCGTTCATCGGCCCGACAGTATGGGAACTGGACGGCCCGATACCCACCTTGAACAGGTCAAATGTGCTGATGGCCAAGTTCAGTACTCCAGGTGGTTAAAAAATAACTTTAATTGTAGGCTCTGGCGGCGGGAATGGCCAAGGATCACTCAGGCGTCACCCCGAGTTCGGCATAGGTCTTTTCCAGCCTTTTCGCGGCCTTTTTCGAGACGCCGCCCAGAACCTCGATGGCGTGGCGCAGACGCGCGCGGCTCATATCCGGGCCGATCATCGCCATGGAGTCGACCACCGAAAAGGATGTACTCGAGCCGGCAATTGCGACGAATAGCGGCGCCAGCAGATCCTTGATCCTGATGCCCAGGGCATCAGCAAGACCTTTCAGCGCGTCCCACACCGCGTCCCGGTCCCACTCGCGCAGGGCCTCCAGGCGCCAGAGCGCGAACTGCAGGTTGTTTACCATTTCTTCGCGCTCACCCTTGATATCGGCAAAGGAGGCTTCGGCAATGGGCAGGGTCCCGGAAACGAGGAAAGCCGCCAGCGGCGCAAAGTCGCTGAGCGTTTCCATCCGCTTCTGGGCGTGGGGCAGCACCTGCATCAGGTTCGCTTCGTTATAGGCCCACTGCACGAGGCGCTGGGCCAGCTGCTCTTCGCTCAGGTCCTCACGGATCCACAGCCCATTGAGCCAGCGCAATTTTTCCTGATCGAAAATGGGGCCGCCGAGGGAGACCCGCTGGATATCGAAATTCTCGCGCATCTGCTGCAGGGAGAACTTCTCGCTTTCGTCGGGCATGGACCAGCCCATGCGCCCCAGGTAGTTCAGCAGCGCCTCGGGCAGGAAGCCCATGCGCTGGTAGTAGAGAATGCTGGTGGGGTTCTTGCGCTTGCTGAGTTTCGACTTGTCCGGATTGCGCAACAGCGGCAGGTGGCACAGCACCGGCATGTCCCAGCCAAAGTACTGATACAGCAGCTTGTGCTTGGGCGCAGAGTTGATCCACTCCTCGCCGCGCAACACATGAGTGATGCCCATCAGGTGATCGTCCACCACGTTCGCCAGGTGGTAGGTGGGCATACCATCGGACTTCAGCAGAATTTGCGCATCCACCATGCTCCAGTCCAGCTCGATGGTGCCCCGCAGCAGGTCTTCGATGACACAGGCACCGGGCTCATCCGGCACCAGCATGCGGATGACGTAGGACATGCCCGCGGCCTCGCGCCGGGCCGCTTCTTCCGCCGGCAGCTGCAGATCGGCAGGCTTCAATGCAGTGCTGTCGCCCGCAGCGCGGCGCGCCTCGCGCAGTTCGTCCAGCTCTTCCGGTGTCCGATAGCAGACGAATGCCTTGCCTTCGCGCACCAGCTGCTGGGCGTATTCACCATACAGCTCCATGCGCTCGCTCTGGCGGTAGGGGCCACAGCCGCCGCCGACATCGGGGCCCTCGTCCCATTCCAACCCCAGCCAGCGCAAGGAATCCATAATCGCCTGCTCCGATGACGCCGTGCTCCGAGCCTGGTCGGTATCCTCTATGCGGAGGATAAACTGGCCGCCGTGGGCACGGGCGAAACAGAGATTGAACAGGGCGATATAGGCGGTGCCGACGTGGGGGTCGCCGGTGGGAGACGGTGCAATGCGGGTACGAACAGTCATGGCTTCGCGGAGACCTGATTGAAAGTGCGCGATTATACGGGCTGGCCGAATCAAATCACACCGGCTACCCGCTGGTCGCCGGCCTGCAAACTGGCGAGTATGGTCAAAGCGTGGCGGCGTGCCGCCGGTTCGTAGACGTCGACCGTGAACATCAGCTCATCAACGTCGACCGTCGCCAGCAGCTCAGTCAGCTGGCGGCTCAGAGTAGCCGGCCCACCACAGAGCTGCAGGCCGAGGAAATCCCGAACCGCGGCCTCCTCCTGCGGACTCCAGCGCCCGTCCATGCTGTCTATGGGCGGCTCCGTGAACAGGGGGCGTCCGCGCAGCAGAGCGAGAATGCGCTGCTGTCTGGTGGTCGCCAACAACCGCGCCTCCGCATCCGTATCCGCCGCAATCGCCGGGACCGCGAGCATGGCGTAGGCCGCATCCAGCTGACGCGAGGGCTTGAAGTGTGCGCGGTAGGTGTGCAGCGCTTCGCGGTATAACCGTGGGGCAAAATGACCGGCAAAGGCAAACGGCAGGCCGAGCATGCCCGCCAGCTGGGCGCTGTAGAGACTGGAGCCCAGCAGCCATATGGGCACCTCGGTGCCGGCACCGGGTATCGCCTTGACGGCCTGGCCGGGGCGCAGCGGGCCCAGCAGGGCCTGCAGCTGGGCGAT
>JBGTGB010000103.1:0-3411 GCA_041746975.1 Haliea sp.
GCCGCTGCCGCCGCCAGCGGCGGGTCGCGCCTGGTGGATGTGCGGGTACCGCCCGCCGGACTGCCGGTCGGCAGCGGCAAGAAACGCAGCGGTTTGAGATTGCTGACCGTGGGCACTGACTGCGCCCTGGGCAAGAAATACACGGCGCTGCAGCTGGAACGGGACCTGCGCAGCGCCGGGCTGGAGGTGGACTTTCGCGCCTCGGGCCAGACCGGCATCATGATCGCCGGTCAGGGTATTCCGCTGGATGCCGTAGTCTCCGACTTCCTGTGCGGCGCCGCTGAGCTGCTGTCACCGAACAACAGTCCGCAGCACTGGGATGTGATCGAGGGCCAGGGCGGCATTTTCCACCCCGCCTACGCCCCGGTCAGCCACGGCTTGCTGCTGGGCTCGCAGCCTGATGCCTTCGTGGTCTGCCATGAGGCGAGGCGGGAGCAGCTATCGGGCTGGGAGCACTACCCGGTGCCCGCCATCGGCGAGGTCATCGAACGCACCGTCACCCTCGGGTCACTGACCAACCCAAACATTCGCTGTGTGGGCATCAGTATCAATACCTCGACACTACCCGCAGATGAGCGCGAGGCCTACCTGGCGGAGCTTGCGGAACGCTATGGCCTGCCCTGTGTCGACCCGCTGATTGAAGGAACCGCCAGTATCGTCGATCGCCTGATGCAGCAGTTCCAGACCGGAAGGTCATAGCGCCGGGCCATACAGTCCGGCTGCTATCATCATTCCTCGTCGATGCAGATCCGGTTGCGCCCCGCCGACTTGGCCGCGTACAGCGCGCGGTCGGCCCGTGACAGCCATCTGCCGGGGTCATCATCGACACGGAGTCCAGCTGCGCCTATGGACACGGTCACCGGGCCGTCTGGCCCTCGCAGCTGCCTGCGAACCGCGTCCTGCAACTTTTCCAGGGCGGGTGTGATGCCCTCTGGGAGAGTGCCTGGCATCACCAGAACAAATTCCTCACCCCCATAGCGATAGAAACTGTCACAGGCACGCATTGTGTCCTCTGCGATCGCGGCGAGGTCGACCAGCACTTTGTCCCCCGCATCGTGGCCGTGGGAGTCATTGACCTCCTTGAAATGGTCCAGGTCGATGAGTGCCAACGCCGCCTGCTCGCCACCGATTCTGGCAGCTTCCGCACGTGCGGCGATCTCGCGGCGCAGGGCGCGGCGGTTGCCGAGTCCGGTAAGCGGGTCGCGGTTGGCCATGAGGTCAAGCTTGCGATGCTGATGTGACGTCTGCCAGGCGAAGACAAAAGAGAACAGCGCCACCTGCCCAGCCACCGCGAGGAAGGTGAACCGTTCAACCCGATCGGCGAACACATCCGGTGCACTGCCGACAGCAACAATAAACAGCAACGAGATCGCGATGCTGACACTTCTGCTGGCCGTCAGGAAGATGGCGATCATCAGCGAGAACAACCACAGGTAGGACAACCCGGGAACAAAAATCAGGAACAGGGCACCCGCCGCAAGCAATGTCGCGCTCAGGTTGCCAATCAGCGCGCTGCGCCCTGTTTTCCAGGCGTACACAAGGCCGCCCATCATCACCGCGACGAGCAAGCTGTCGAACAGCGCGACGGCGATCTGGCCCTGGATCAGGCGAAATACGGCGAAAGACCCGATGGCCAATGAGGCGACTATACTGAACGCGGTCAGGATGGCCAGGTGAGTGTCGGACTTAAGTCGCTCAAGCACACCGGCATCGGGATCGTCTGCAAACCCTTTTGCGTCTACTGTCGTCATAGCGTCATGTTCTAAGATTTACCCTCAGTGATTATTCTTGTTATGGACAGCGATGGAAACATGGACAGTGGTCGGCCGCAAGCGGCCGGGAGTGTGAATCTTGAGCCTGATATTTTTTGATGCTTGGAGCTTGCGCCAAAACATCTTCGCAGGCGCGCCCCGCGCACCCCGGGGCAACGGCAACGGTGGTCAAGGCGGGCAAACGCCAGGTGACGGTGGAAGCGAAGATCTATGCCGAGCCAGACGACGAAGCGCCAAAGCTGGTTGCTATGGCTTTGGCCTCCATTGCCCCGGTGAGCTCAGGCAACTGAGGCAGCAAATCACGTGACAGGTCGTCTCAGACATTACTGCCCTGCTGCTCCCGCGCAGCCGCCGGCATGTCGCCCGGCCCCATAATGATGTCGCGATAAGTGCCGCCCGCGGGAATCATCGGGTACACGTTCTCCTCGGCAGCGACAATCACGTCCAGCAAATAGGGTTCATCCGGGTCCGCCAGCATGCGCTCGAATGCAGCTGCCAGCTCTGACGGTGCGGACACTCGCTCTCCGCGCACCCGGTAGCCCGCCGCAATGGCCGGGAAGTCCGGGTAGATGTCGGTCTCGCCCGGGGCCTTGACCGCCATAGGGTCCGACAGGTCCGAGCCAGAGCGATGGCCCTCGTAGATCATGTCCTGCCACTGCCGGACCATGCCCAGCCACTGGTTGTTGATAACCACGACCTTCACCCCGATACCGTAACGATGGCAGGTACCCAGTTCGTGGATGGTCATGTTCAGCGAGCCATCGCCGTCGATGTCTATCACCTGGCGCTCAGGGCAGGCGATCTTGGCGCCGATGGCTGCCGGCAGGCCGTAGCCCATGGTGCCGAAGCCGGAGCTGCTGAGAAAGGAGCGCGGCTCACGCGGTTGATAGTGCTGCATGGCCCACATCTGGTGCTGGCCAACACCGAGGCTGACTACCGCATCTCCACTCGTCATCTCACTGAGCAGGCGGATGGCAAACTGCGGGCTGATCGCCTCTCCCTCCGGCACGTCGAAAGGAAACTGTCGCTTGATATCCGCCAGGTAGTCCATCCAGGCCTCACGCCCATCTCCGCGGAGATCGCAGTCGCAGAGCTGCGCCAGAGCCTGGGCCATGTCGGCGCAGATAGGCAGGGTAACGGTCTTGTTCTTGTTCAGCTCGTCGCGGTCGATATCGATATGGATGACCTTGCCCTCGGCGATAAAGGCATCCACCTTGCCAGTAACGCGGTCGTCGAAACGCACCCCCGCGGCGATGACCAGGTCAGCCTCATTCACCGCCACGTTGGCTACCTTCGAACCGTGCATGCCCAAGGTATGCAGCGCAAGCTCATGCCCTGGCGGAAATGCGCCGTGGCCCATCAGCGTGGTGGTCACGGGGCAGCGCAACTTTTCCGCGAGTCGCTGCAGCAGGTCCGCACAGTTGGCGGAGATGATGCCACCGCCGGCGTAGATCACCGGACGTTGCGCTTCCCCGATCAGGCGGCAGGCTTCCTCTAGCTGGTTGGCGGTCAGACCGCCAATCTCTGCTTCGGGGCGCTCAACGACCGCCGGAATCCGCGGCGGCACGTGGTTGCCGTCCGCGTCGCGGGGGTACTGCTGTTGGATATCCTTGGGAATGTCGATCAGCACCGGCCCCGG
>JBGTGB010000104.1:0-16788 GCA_041746975.1 Haliea sp.
GTGCAGCAGACCGTCGAAGCGCCGGCCCCGCAGCTGGCGGCGCAGCTCCCGGTAGCCGGGCCAGCCTGCCTTCTTGTCGAACACGATGAACTCGACTCCCGGCAGGTCGCCCACCAGCTTGTGTTCCACTTTGCCGATAACCCAGGTGATTTCGATGCCGGGCCGCTGCTGCTGCAGGCTCAGCACCACCGGAATGACGTGGGTGACGTCACCGATGGCGGAGAGTCGGAGAATGCAGACAGAACTGAGCAAGCGGCCTTCCAAAAGAGCCTCCGTGTGCCTGGCTGGAGGCGAACAGGGGATCGTTGTTACACTGCGGGCATTCTAACCAAGTCTTTCAGGTAGCGCGATCAGGGTGCCAGACGCTTGAACAGCAATACCGAAGCAGCAGTGATAACCGGTTCCTCAGCCCTGCTGCGCAATCCAGCGTTCGCCGCGGTCACCCGAGACTGGCTGGCCCCGGCTTTCTGGGGTGCGCGCGCTCGCCCGGTAGCCACTGGAGGCCGCGGTGGCGCCTGGTATATCAGCGCCGGTGAGGGCGAGTTCGTGCTGAGGCAGTACCTGCGTGGAGGCCTGGTGGCGCGGCTGTCTCGCGCCAGCTATGTTTTCACCGGCTTTGACTACACTCGCTCCCTGCGTGAGTTTCGCCTGCTACTGCAACTGCGTGCGCGGGGCCTGCCGGTGCCGGAGCCGATCGCCGCGCTGGCTCAGCGCAGCGGTTTGTTGTTCTGGCAGGGCGCAATCCTCCTGCGCCGTATATCGCGGGCCCACCCACTTCCGGAGTCCCCGAGCCTTGACGCAGAGGAGCTCTGGGCGCGGGTTGGAGAACTGGTGCGCAGGTTTCACGATGCGGGCCTCGATCATGCTGACCTCAACTGCGACAACATACTCGAGGCAGAGGGCGAACTGTGGCTGATTGATTTCGACCGCTGCCGTTTGCGCGCTGGCGGCGACGCGCAATCCCGCTGGAAAAAATCTAACCTGCGCCGTCTGCGACGCTCGGTAACCAGGCGCTGCGCGGTGTTGCCCCCCAGGCGTCAGGAAGAGCTTTGGCAGCATTTGCTGCGGTGCTATGCGGCGGGGGGCGGCCAGACCGGGGTGCAGCCGTGACCAGTATTGTGCTGGAACAGGAGTTACACGCGAATACCCGACGTACTCGCCTGACCTACCGCGGCACCGTGAACGGCCGCCCCGCGGCCATCAAGTGCTACCGGAAGCCATTGTTTGGGCTGTTCCAGTGGCTGCGTGCCCAACATCGTGGTCGGCGCCTGCGGGCGGTTGGCGCGGCTGTGCCTGGACTGGTGTATTCAGGCTGGTTCACAGCGGAGCGCTGTTTCTGTTTTGCCACGGCCTATCTGCAGGGCTACCAGCCCCTGCGGACGGTGCTCAGCGAAGAGCTCTCCCGGAAACGGCAACTTTCCCTGGTTGCCTTGCTGGGACGCAGCCTGGCCCAGGCGCATAACAAGGGCATCCTGCAGCCAGACTGCAACCTGACCAACTTCATGCTCGGTGACAACGACGTGCTGGCGCTGGTGGATGAGGACGACATCCGTGTCTACAGAGGCGGGCTGTCGCCGCCGCGGGCCCGGTCGAATCTGGGCAACATAGCTGCCCGGCTACCGGATGAGGAAATGGTTGCCAGCCTGCTGGCGGCCTATCTCGCTGCGCGTCCCGATGCGGTGAGTGCCGCCTGGGATCAGGCGCGCTTCCAGGCTGCAGTTGCCCACTGGGAGGACAGGCTGGCCCGCAAGCGGAAGCGGCGCAATATTACCGCGCAGCGGCGTTTCGACTGACTGCCGGCAGTTCGAGAAATTGGCGGACAATAGTCTCCGGGTCAAATGGCGCCAACCACTCCGCTTCGATTTCCCGCGGCGGATGCGCGAGAGACGCCTGCATCAGAGCCGCCAGCTCTGGCGCGGTGCGCGGGCAGAGGAAGCGCTCCCGCTCGCCGCGAAATACATCACGTATCCCTCCGGGGCAGTCCACGGAAATGATCTGTGTGCCACAGGCCAGGGCTTCGGTGAGAACCAGGCCCAGGCCCTCGTACTCAGACGCCAGCACAAATAGGTCGGCACCGGCCATCCAGCAATAGGGGTTGTTACGCTGTCCCACAAACCGAACCCGGTCGCGAATGCCCAGGCTCTCGGCTTTCGCCGCCAGCGTCGGGCGCAGCTCGCCGTCGCCAACAATCACCAGCAAATGCTCCGGCCGACACAGGGCGTAGGCCTCCAGCAGCAGCGCATGCCCCTTTTGCGGAACCAGCCGGGCGACATTGATGATGTAAGGTTGCTGTGGCAGGTCGGGGTCCGGTATTGCGGCCAGCGCCCTGATCTGCTCGACCGGGCAGGGGTTGGTGATCACGCGCAGACTGGCGGGAGTGATACCACCCAGCGCAAATGCCGCTTCGGCGGAAGCCCTGACACCGCTGGAGACGCAAACCAGGTGGCGTCCGGCAAAGACCAGCCGCCATTCGAGCTTCTTCTGCCACAGGGGCCGGTCGTGATGGATCACGTTCTCCAGGACATACACGCAGCGCGCGTCGCGCTGGGACCAGAAGTACTTGTAGGTGCCGAGCCCGCGGAAAATGATGCGGTCGAAGGCACCGAACTCCCGCTCCAGCCTGCGGATACGGCGCCGCAACAGCCAGCCACTGAGCCAGCCCACCCAGATAAAGTGTGACCTGGGCAGGATCACTCCCAGGAGCAGGCGCGATAGCAGAAACACCGGGATACCGATGATGGACGCCAACAGCGCCCGCTGCTGGTCATGGTAGTGCACGGTGACGCCCGGATGTTCCGGCGCCAGCATGCGCGGCCGTTTCCTGCAGGCCAGCAGATGGCTGTCGTGGCCCGCCGCCGCGAAGGCGTCGGCGAGATTGACTGCGGCCCGCTCCATGCCGCCCATCTTCAGGCTGTGAACAATAACCAGGGTGCGCACGCTGTCAGCTATCCGCCTTAGCGGTTTTGAGGATTCCGTTGTCGGTCCACCAGCTGCGATTCTGCTTGACGGCTTTACGGATCGCCATGTTCCTGGCCCAGATCTCCGGCCTGGCATAACCCCGGACATGATCGAGATGCAGACAAACGGTGCTGAAACGGATCTGGCGCGATTTGTGGCCATAGTTCCACAGCCGCTCGCCCAGCTCCCGGTCGAGGCCGCCGTAGTACATGTCCTCATTGAAACCGTTCACCGCCACCAGGTCCTGGGTCCAGGTAGAGCTGTTCATGCCGTTCCAGCTGGCCGCTGTCGGTGTGATACGGTTTAAAAGGTACTGCTTCCACGGCGTCGTTAACAGCTTCCAGAGCTTGTGACTACCGGGCTGGCCGCGGGCCACCAGCCAGTCGTAATCGAAGATCACTCCACTGGCGATATCCGCTTCGGTCAGGCTCTCGGAGACGGGTAGGGTGAGCTTGATGTAGCCGCCGGAAAGGAAATAGCCGGGCGCGGCCAGGCGCCGATGAGTCGCTACCAGGTTCGGCCTCGGGATGCAGTCGCCATCGGTGAAGATGAGGTAGTCACAGTTGGTGCTGGCAATGGCCTGGTTGAGGATCCGGCACTTGCGAAAGCCCTGGTCCTCCTGCCATACATGTTCCAGACGCAGGATACCCCGCTCGCGGAAGCGGTCGATCAGTGCCCGGGTTTCGTCCCCGGAGCCGTCATCGGCAATGATGGCGGTGAAATCGCGGAAGCTTTGCTGTTCATAGCCTGTGAGAACCTTTTCCAGCCACAGAGGGGAGTTGAAGGTGGTGATCACGACACCGATATGCTCGGGGGGCATTACTTCCTCCACTCTCGCTTTTTACGCTTGGCGTCGGAGATCAGCCGTCGCAGCCAGACCGCGAAGCGGAAGCCAATTGAGCTGCGCTCTGCCTCCGACAGGTGCTGGATGCCTTCTGGCATGGTATGCAGGAGGTGGGCATATTCCATTCGTGTCGCGTGTTTGCTGAATATTCGGGGCTTCGCCAATTTGAAGTCAATGAAATACACCTGGCCGCTGTCCAGTAAGAAGTTCTGTGCCTTGGGATCGCCACGGGTATAGCCCTTGCTGTGCAATCGCTGGAGTTCGTGGGCAACCGCTGGTGCATCCTCCCCGCTTGCGGGCCTGCCACTCTGATAGCGATACAGGAAAAAACTGTGGGTGACGTATCCACGGGGCCTGAATTCTGCAGCCATTATCGGCTCCGGGCAGGCAAACCCCAGCTCTTTCAGCTTCAGGTGGCTGGCGTGCACCCGCATCGCCTCGCCGGGACGAAACAGGGTCAGAGTACGCTCCCACAGGCGCGTGTTTCGTTTCCTCGGTTCCTTGATTATCAGGTCGGGGAAGATGTCAGTATCCACTCGGGCAACATAGTTGTGCTGGTTGTTCTTGAGTTCCTGAACAATGGCGAAGCGATCGTCCAGGTAATCGTCCAGGAGCTGCCTGGCCTGGACCGGCGGGAGGGTGCTTTTCACAGTGTAACCGCGATGGGTGAATTGGCTGCTCATGGTGCAATGGAGAAAACTTTCATTGTGCCGCGTCCTTTGTCGGCGTTGGAATCCGCGGGAGTACCTGCGCTATAGTAGCGGCGCGGCGGTCGGCTCCGGTGGGTCGGTGCTCGCCAGGACGGCCACGCATATCGACGAGAGTATACACAATGATGCAAGTGCCAGGAGGCCAACAGCTGCTGGGGTACCTGGCGGTTGCCGGCTTCGCGGGGTCCCTGGTGTATTCCAGCTTGCTGGCGGTTGCGGTTGCGTTGCTCGCTGGCGCCGCCTGCGTGCCCACACTGCACCGACAGCTAGAAGCCGCCGGCTGGGACCGTCCACGCGAGCTGCGCCTGCTGCATTTCGCCTGCTGGTTTCCGGTGCTGGTATTTGTGTTGTTCTGGGCCGGCTCCGGGTTTGACTACCGGGGCCTGAAGGAGCTGGACGGCCCCGCCCGTCTCCTTTTGTTCTGGCCGCTGGTGCTCTCCCTGAGCTGGGCCGGACTGGATGCCCGGGGATTGTTCGCCGGCTTTGCGCTGATGGTGCTGGGGGCCGCGCTGCACACCGGGGCCAGCCTGCATCTGGGTCCTCTGCCGGCGGATGAACCACTGCGAGCTGGATCATGGATCAACCCCATTACCCTGGGCAATCTGGCGTTGCTGGCCGCGGCGGTGATGCTGTCCGCCGCGCTCTACTGGCAGCGGCTGCAACAGCCACGCCGGGTCTGGCTGGCACTGGCCCTCGCCGGCCTTGCGCTTGGCACCGCGCTGCTCACCCAGACCCGGAGCAACTTGCTGGCACTGCCGTTTCTCTGCGCCGTGCTGTCCTTACAGCTGTCCGGCCGCCAGCGCTACCTCGTGCTGCTGGCGGGTGGCTTGCTGCTGCTGGCGGCGGTGGCTGGCAGTCACCGTTTTCTCGGCACACTGAACGGTTTGCAGGTGGGTGAGCTCGATGTGCAAATGGCAGCCCGGGTGGCGGTCTGGGATGTCGCCTGGACGCAGTTTGTCGACAATCCCTGGACTGGCAGTGGCCTTAATGGTTATCGCGATGCGGTGAGGGCTGCGGTCGCGGCGGGAGAGTTTTTGCAGCCGGACTTTATCCTCGACTGCTGTGCCGCCCACGCCCACAACGACCTCCTGCAAAGCCTCGCCACACGTGGCCTGGCCGGCGGCCTGAGCTGGCTGCTGTTGATTGCCGTGCCGATCGCCGTTTTTGCCCGGTACCTGCGCTCCCCTGAGCCGGCGGCGGCCTTTGTGGCCTCGGTGGGGGTGTTGCTCCCTGTGGGTTATGCCGCGTTCGGCCTCACCGAGGCCGTATTTTCCCGCACCCTGTTTATCACCTTTTTTCTGCTGACTCTGGCGGCCTGTGGTACCGCGCTGGTTCTCGAGCTGCAGCGGGCCTGCAGTCGGCATCGTGCTGTAAGCGTGTCGGCCATTGTGATTACGCGGGACGAAGAGGAAAACATAGGCGACTGCCTGGCTTCGGTGGCTGCTGTCGCCGATGAAATCATTGTGCTGGACAGTGGCAGCACCGATGCCACGGTGGCCATCGCGCGCCAGCACACTGCCAACGTAGTTGAAACCGATTGGCCCGGCTTTGGTATCCAGAAGCAGCGTGCCCTGGAGCGCGCGATGGGGGATTGGGTGCTGTCTATAGACGCGGACGAACGGGTAAGCCCGGGCCTGGCGGCGGAGATTAATCATGTACTTGCCGCCCCGGATGCGGACGCCTATTGCCTGCCCTGGGCTGTGACGATATACGGCAGTCGGCTTGATTTCGGGCGTAGCGGGCGCGCACCGCTGCGTCTGTTCCGGCGCGAAGGGGTGCGTTTTTCCGATGCGCTGGTGCATGAGAAGATCCTGCTGCCGGAGGGGTGGCGGGTGCGCACCCTGCGCGGCAGGCTGGTGCACTTCACCCACCGCGATTTCGGGCACGCTCTGCAGAAAGGTGCCCAGTACGCCTGGCTGGGTGCGCGCGAGAAGCATCGCCAGGGCAAGCACGTGCGCTCCCTGTTGTACCCCGCGCTGCGCGGTGTGCTTACCTTTGTCCAGGTCTACCTGCTGCGTCTGGGGTTTCTTGACGGACAGGTTGGATTTCTCTCCGCGGTGCTGTACGCGCAGGTGAGTTTCAACAAGTATGCAGGTCTCTGGACCCGGGATCGGCCTCGCTACGGCGCCGACTGAGCAGTGGCCTTAAGCGCCTTGCGCAGGCGGCTACGCATCTTGAGTTTGCGCCACAGATTAAGCGGCTTGCGCCGCGACGCTGGCCCCGCCGCCAATGCTTCATTCACCGCATCCAGAATCCGCCCGCTGGACTGCCCATCGGTGAATTCGTGCAACTCGTGACACAGGTCGCGCGCCGCCTCAAGCACTGCGGCGGGGCGCTCCACGGCGTGGGCCAGCGCGGGTTCCACCTCGTCGATACTCTGCACATCCAGCAGCCAGGGGCCCGCCATGCGGCTGCGGTAGGTCACTACCGGCCGATCGAGGAACATGAACTCAAACATGATTGAGGAGGTATCGCAGAGCATGACATCAGCTTCGGCCAGCAGCGGCAGCAAGTCGGTGTCGCTGTCGATGAACTGTAGCCCGGGCCCACTCAGTGCACGGTAGCGGGTAACCACCTCCGGATCCATTTTCGGGTGCAGGGTAACGAGGAAGCGCCAGTTTCCGCTCTCTGCCAGCCTGGCGATGACGGTTTCCATCTCTGGTGCGGAAGTGATCGCCCGGCTAAAGGTAGAGGCGTAGAACACAACGGGCGGCCCATCGCTCCTGCGTTCCCTGGGGCCAGCGGGGTTACCCGCCGCAAACAGGGGGTCCAGCTTGGGCCAGCCTGTCCTGGCGACGCGGAAGTGGCCGTGGCGGGCAGCCAATGCCGAGAATTTAGCGGTGTCAGTAGTGGCGTGGGTGCAGTAGAGGTCGAACCAGCCACGGATCGTATAGTGGTCGCTCTCGGCTTCGCTGGCGTAACCGCGTTTGTTGCGAGCCAGCCCGTGGAAGACTTCCACCTTGATGCCCGGGAGAAAATGCGGCACCCAGTCCCCCGGCACAAATGTTGCCACGGCGGGATAGGCGCGGGCCTCGGCCAGCGTCAGCAGCCGCTCATCGGCGGTTAGTGGAGCCGTGCTGCAGCCGGCGACAAACCAGGCGACCTCGTCTCCACGGCGCCGGATCTCGGTCTGCAGCGGGCGCAGGATAGAGTAGGCATAGGGCTGGTTTACAAAAAATAAATATTGCCGCATGCGGGTGTCCGATTTCCCGGATCAGGAAGGCCCGAGTCTAGCACAGGGCCTCACTGAGCCTGCTTGTGGTGGTAGGGGTTCGGCTGCCCCGGCGGCCGGTGGCGGAAACGTTTGTACTCCCACTGGTACTGCTCCGGTGCTTCCCGCACACAGGCTTCCACCGAGCGGTTCAACGCAGTGGTGGCGACCACCGGGTCGGGGTGTGCCATGCCCTCGGCGCAGGAACGCACGATCAGGTGAAACCCACTGCCGTCCGGCAGCCGCTGGCACCAGGTGATCAACGGGATGGCGCCGGATTTCTGCAGCAGTTTCGACACCAGGGTCATGGTCCGCGTCTCGATACCAAAGAAGGGGGCGAAGGCGCTGCCGGTGGCTACCGGGCTCTGGTCCGGCAGGATCCCCGCAACCTCGCCCTCGCGCAGCATACCGATCAAGCGGGCGAGGCCGCGGCGGTCACCGGATACGTACTCCGTGCCCTGGCGGCCGCGCTGGGCGGTCATATAGTCTTCGAAACCCGGCAGAGAGGGCGGGCTGTACAGCGCTGCCATGCGATAGCGGGTGGAGAAATACAGGCCAGCCAGCTCCCAGTTGCCCAGATGGGGAGCGAGCAGGAGCAGGCCTTTGCCACTGGCGCGGGCTTCTGCCAGTAGCTCCTCGCCTTCGATGTTTTTGATCAGTTCCAGGCAGCGCGGCACTGGCCATTCCCAGACCAGGGGGATCTCCATTGCGACCTGGCCAGTATGGCGCAAACTGTCCCGGACCAGCTGCCGCTGCTGTACCTCGTCAAGCTCTGGAAAGCAGAGCCGAAGATTGATAGCCGTCACCCGACGCGAGCGGTTGGGAAACCAGCTGGCGAGGGCGCCAAGTGCGCGACCGAGGCGCTGGGCAGCCGGCAGGCTGAGCTTGCTCGCGAGCCGGATCAAACCGATAAGCAGTTGGGCGCGGGACAGTGCCATGGCGAGGACAGGGCTCCGGTTGAAAAGTCAGGGGCAGAAACTACCATCAGCCGTCGGGCAACGCTATCTGTCCTGGCGGTACAGGTCCGGGTCTTCTGGCGAGGGGCGGGTCTTGAAGCGCCGGTGCATCCACAGGTACTGCTCCGGGTGGCGTCGAATCTCGCGTTCAATAGTCGCGTTTACCAGGGTCGCGTCCGTCAGGTCATCGCCGGAGGGAAAATTCTCCAGCGGCCGCTGGAAATAGATGTCGTAGCCCAATGCGTCGCTACGCCGAAAGTGGCTGAAGGGCACTACCGCGCAGCCGCTGTTTTCCACGATGCGCGAAGTGGCGGTAATGGAGGCGGTGGCGACGCCGAAGAAGGGTGCGAACACAATGCCCTTGCGGCCGTAGTCCTGGTCCGTGGCGTACCATATCGCACGATTCTCCCGCAGACGCCGCAGCAGGCCGCGCAGATCCCTGGCCGACAGCGCCACGCCGTAGTGACGCTCCCGCGCCCGGGTCATGACCGCGTTCAGCAATGGGTTGTTGTGATCACGCTGCATCACATCGGCCGCTATGAAGTGGCCGGCCAGGTTGCCGCAGATTTCCAGCGAACTGTAGTGGCCACCCAGGACAAGGACGCCCTTGCCTCGCTGCAGGGCAGCTTCTACATGCTCCAGTCCATGCACCGTGGTATGCCGGAGGAAGTGCTCCGGCTTGCGGAACCAGGCCAGCCCGATTTCGAGGATACCGATACCGTTGGACCGGAAGCTGCTGCGTACCAGGGCACGTCGCTGCTGCGCATTGAGCTCAGGGAAGCACAGCCCTATGTTCACCTCGGCAATGTAGCGCCGGCGCGGAATCAGGCGCCAGGCCAGCTCGCCGACCCCGGCGCCCAGCCACCACTGGGCTCGCAATGGCAGCTGTGCCAGCAGCCACATCAACCCTATCAGCAGCCAGGTTGGCCACCAGCGCGGGTGCAGATAACTGCCGTACTGGGTGTCGCGGGTTTGCTGGCGGCGCTTGCTCACGTTGCGAGGTGCTCAGTCTGTTGCTGCTACAGGGCGGAAGTTTACCAGCCCGCCCGCGGCTGGCGGCAATACTTCGGCAGCAGTAGGGTACGGCTTTCGGTAGAATGCATCCTGACCCTTACCTTGACCGGTCCCGGATCGAATATGTTGCGCGCCCTCTACTCCCTGCTGTTTCGCCTGGCGCTGCCCTTTGTGCTGCTGCAGCTGTGGTGGTCCGGGCACGGCAATCCGGGCCTGCGCAGCCACTGGCGTCAGCGGCTGGGATACCTGCAGCCCTCGCCGCAGCCGGTGATCTGGGTCCACGCGGTATCGGTGGGCGAAACCATCGCCGCCGCTCCCCTGGTCAATGCCCTGCTCAAACGCTACCCGGACCAGCCGATCCTGATGACCGCGATGACCGCCACCGGCGCCGCCCGTGCCCGTGCCCTGTTCGGTGAGCGGGTGCAGGTGGCCTTCTCGCCCTACGACACGCCAGGCTCGGTCCGGCGCTTTCTCGACCGGGCCCGGCCCCTGGCGCTGGTTATCCTGGAAACCGAGCTGTGGCCGAATATGGTGGGCCTGACACGGGACCGCGGAATTCCGGTGATGCTGGTCAACGCGCGCCTTTCGCAGCGTTCTGCACGCGGTTACCGCCGCATTGGCGGCCTGGTGCGGCCCATGCTGGCGAGCCTGGACTGGATTGCGGCCCAGGCGGACGAAGATGCCCGCCGCTTTATCGACATCGGTGCATCACCACAGACAGTCACCGTGACCGGCAGCATCAAATTTGATATCGAGATCGAGCCCCAGCTGCGCAGTGCCGCCGCCGGTCTGCGCCATTCCCTGGGTGCAGGGCGCCCGGTATGGATTGCCGCCAGCACCCACGATGGCGAGGATAGTCAGGTGCTTGCTGCCCACCGGGCCGTGCTGGAAAAGTACCCGGAGGCGCTGTTGATTCTGGTGCCGCGCCATCCCGAGCGCTTCGAGCAGGTGGCTGGCGAGGTGACCGCGGTCGGTATGAGTCTGGCCCGGCGCTCTCTGGGCGAAGACCCCCGGCCCGCGCAAGTGTTTCTTGGCGACACCATGGGTGAGCTGTTGCTGCTGTACGGCGCGGCTGACCTGGCCTTTGTCGCCGGCTCCCTGATTGAGCGCGGCGGTCATAATCCGCTGGAGCCGGCGGCGTGGGGACTGCCGGTCATTACCGGGCCGCAGGTTTTCAACTTCGAGGTTATCTACGACGCCCTGGAGGAGGGGAAGGGGCTACTCAGGGTTGTCGACAGCGACAGTTTGGCGAGCACCGTGCTGTCGCTGCTGGCGGACACGCAGCTGCGCGAGAGCACCGGGCGCGCGGCGTTGGGAATCGTGGTGGCCAATCGCGGTGTGCTGGAGAACGTGCTGCGGGAACTGGTCGCCCGCCTGCCGCGCTAGTCGCTAGAGCCCGCCCAGCAGGGCCTCGCGCAGGGTAGGTCGGCTGGTATCCGGAGACAGCCAGATGGCGACGAAGTGGGTGCCGAAGTCGGCGTCTTCCATCATTCCCAGTTTTTCGCCATTGAAGTAGAAGGTGCTGCGGTTATCCTCGTCCAGTTCCAGGGCGATGACATCATTCTTGCTCACATCCGGCCACAGAGCTGTCAGTTCCCCAAGCCAGGCGTCGCGCCGCTCGTGGGTCACCTGCAGATGGTCCCACTCAGCACCGGTCTGCTCCACCAGCGCCTTGGCCTTGATGTTGCGGAGGTACTCGATCTCCAGTCGCAGGGGCCGCTGCTCGGGCTCATAGCGGCCGTCTTCCGTATACAGCCGAGAATCGTAGACGGAGAAAAACATGACGTTGAGGCGCGCTTCGCCGACCATCTGCAGGGAGGACGAGGCCGCCCATGCGGTGGTAGCCAGCAGGCCGAAGACGAGACTAGTCAGGTAGCGGGTCATGACGTGCAACCTCCGTAGGGCTGAAGAAGCGCCGATGCAGATAGTATAGCGCCGGCAGCAGCAGTGACCAGATCAGCGCCATGATCAACAGGCTTTGCCACAGGGGCCAGCCGAATTCCACTGCACCAAGGCGAGAGCCGGCATAGTAATTGAAGGGAAACACCAGTCCGCCCGCCAGGGCTGCCAGCCAGGGCCGGACCCAGAGAAAGGACAGGCTGCGCCCCGGGGTGGTGGCAAAGGCCAGCCACAGGCAGCCCAGCCAGCCCGGCAGCAGCACGTCATCTGCGAACTGGAATACGCCGATAAAGCTGAGCCCGGAGTCGACGGCAATGCCGATCCCCCCTAGCAGGGCCAGCTGGCGTATTTCCAGCCGCCGCCTGGGCACCAGCAAAAGGTGCAGGCCGATCAAGCCCAGGCTCAGGAACAGCAGATCATTGCGTCCCAGTACCGCGCAGAACCAGACGCTCTGGAACCAGAGGGCATTGAACCAAGCCTTCTCACTCAGCTGTCGAGCGGAGGACAGTGGACTGGCGGCGCTGTCAGCAAGTGGAGGCATCATGCCAATGTGACCTCGGAAACAGGCCTTTGTTACGGGCCGCGGCCAGCGCCGGATCAGGCAGTTCCTAGGCGCCGTGGGCGCCGAGGTAGTGTGAACTCAGGGACGGCGGTGTTGCCAGCTCTTCATTGATCTCGTAGAGACGCTCGTAGCGGGTCTCCCGGATCAGCCAGCGACCATTGACCTTCACGTAGCGGTCCCAGTACAGGGCGGTGCCGGTGGTGAGCGCGTTATGTTCCAGCAGCCACATGTGGTCTGCCAGATACCAGATGCCGGTGGCCTCGTTCTCGCTCAAGATCTGGATTTCCGGCTGATGGCCGTTGTGGTGGCCGACGGAGCGCTTGTTGAAAGACTTGCCGATATTGGCCAGGTAGTCGGCCTTGCCTTTGACCTGCCACTCGTAGGTGCCACCAATGAAGTGAACCTCGACCTCTTCGTGGAACAGGGGGCCCAGCTCGTCCAGATTGGCGGTGTCGATGCAGCGGAAATAGGTGTGCTTGAGCTGTTTGATGGCCTCCATGTCCATCAATCGCTGGATGTCCTTGCGCAGGCCTTCGATGTCGGTTCCGCTGGCCTCCAGGGGCAGTCCGTCCTGGATTCCCATGGTGGTCTTGTTCAATTTCTGCCGCTGTGTCGTCATCGCTCTGTCCCTCCGGGGCTGTTATTCGTCGGCAGTGTAAGCGGCGCACGCGCGGGGGTCATCAGCGCGGGACTGAATAGTTAGGCTCGCCGCCGGAACTCTTGCCGCCCTCGGCGCTGCGGATTACCCCCTCCCCGAACAGGAGGGTAACAATAACACCTATGAGGACCGGCCACTGGACCCCGTCCACCGGCGTGTAGACGAACAGCACAATCGACAGTGCCAGGACCACGAAGCAGGCCCAGGCACAGAGCCTGGCCAGCGGCATGCCGCCGGGGATGCGATAGGGGCGATGATGCTCCGGATCAGTCCGGCGCAGCTTCAGGAAAGTCAGCAGCATGCCGAGGTAGGGCAACAGGAAAATGACCGCGCTGAAGGTGAACAGGGACCAGAACAGATCCTCGTTGGATAGCGCCAGGAAACCGTACAGCAGCAGCACAATGGTGCTGACAATACCCATCAACACCGCGGCGCCGATCGGCGTGCCCAGGGATTTGTTCTCGAAGGCGAAGATGCGGGGCAGCTCGCCCTCCAGCGCCGCTTCTGCTGCCGCCCGATTGCAGCCCAGGGCCCAGGTGACGCCGTTGGAGAAAAAGGTGAACAGGGCGCCGACCCCCAGCACGGTCACGAATACCGTGCCGGCCGCGCTGCCGCCAAAGAACAGCTGCAGGGTGTCGATCAGGCCCTCCACCAGATTGATATCGGCGGCGGGAAGGGCAGCCAGTACCGCCATGGTGCCGCCCACATAAAGCACCAGGATGATTACACCGGAGATCAGGATGGAGCGCGGTACATCCCGGGCAGGGTTGCGCATTTCCTCGCTGCCGGCGCTGACCAGCTCGAAGCCGAGCATGCCGTAGATAATCGCCGGGATGTAATGAATGCTGTTGCTCCAGTCCGGTCTCAGGGTCTCCAGGGTGAGGGGGTTGGCCATGCCGTGGTCCTGCACGTGAATGATCGCGCCGATAATAATGGCAAGAAAAATCAGTACCTTGAGAATAGCGCCCAGGTTGGGGATCCACTTGCCGACTTCCAGGGTGACGACATTGACCAGCACCGCCAGCCAGGTCAGGACGATGCCGATGGCAATCTGCCAGCTGAGGCTTAAGTCGGGGAAAAACATCTGCTTGAAGACCCCGGCAAAGAGGATGAAGATCGCCGGCATCCACACCGCGGTGTTGACCCAGTAACACCAGGTCGCCCGGGCGCCCCAGCGACCGCCGAAGGCATCTCGTATCCAGGCGTAAATGCCTCCCTGCTGCGGGTAGGCGCAGCCCATTTCGGCGCAGATGAGGGCGAAGGGGACAAAGAAGACGAGCCCCAGCAGCAGCCACCAGAATACGCTGGGAGCGCCGACCGAGGCGGCGGCGGTGAGCGTGTCCAGCAGCAGTATGGCGGAGACCGTGAACAGCACCATGTCACGCTGGCGCAGGGTTTTGGTGTGCACGATCTGCTCGCTCATCGCAGTAGCCTCTGGCGCCGCAAAGATTCCGGCCAAGTGCAAAGGCTAATGGGAAATGCTAGTTGACGCCATAGTGGGCTGCGGTTTCATCCAGCGCCTGGTGCAGCGTCTCTACCAGGATGTCGATTTCCGCCGTGCTGCTGACCAGCGCTGGCGCGGTAATCATGGCGTCCCCGGTCTGGCGTACCATCAGCCCGCTGCTGTTGGCGCGATCGCGGCAATACACCGCGGCCTGGTTGTCGGGGGCCAGGCGCTCGCGGGAGCCCTTGTCGCGCACCAGCTCGACCGCGGCGAACATGCCGCGGCCGCGCACCTGGCCGACAATCGGATGGCTCTCCAGCTCCCGCAGGCGGCGCTGAAAATGCGGCGCGATATCCGCCGCTGCGGTCTGGATGATATTGGTTTCGTGCAAAGTCTGCAGGGTAGCCAGGCCCGCGGCGCAGGCCGCCGGATGCCCGGAGTAGGTCAGGCCGTGCGTGAATTCGCCGCCGTGGGCCAGCAGTACATCAGCGATCTGGTCGCTGATCATTACCCCGCCAAGTGGGATGTAGCCGTTGGTAATGGCCTTGGCGAAGGTCATCAACTGAGGCTTGATCCCGTAGGTATCGCTACCGAACCACTGCCCGGTGCGGCCGAAGCCGCAGATCACTTCGTCGGCGATCAGCAGGATGTCGCGCTCATCACAGATACGCTGGATTTCCGGCCAGTAGGTGTCCGGGGGCACGATGACCCCGCCGGCACCCTGGATGGGTTCGGCGATGAAGGCGGCGACATTCTCCTCGCCCAGTTCGTCGATCTTCTGTTCCAGCTCCCGCGCCACCTTGATTCCGAATTCCTCGGGGGATAGATCGCCACCCTCGGTAAACCAGTGCGGCTGGTTGATATGATGGACGTAGTTAAGGCCCCACACCTGCTGGTGCATGGCGTTCATGCCTCCGAGCGACCCGGCGGCAATGGTGGAGCCGTGGTAGGCGTTCTTGCGGCTGATAAAGTGCTTTTTCGCGGGCTTGCCCAGCAGGTCGTAATAGCGGTGTACCAGGCGGATATTGGTGTCGTTGGCCTCGGAGCCTGAGTTGGTGAAGAACACGTGCTTGAAACGCTCGGGGGTGATCTCTACCAGCGCCCGGGCCAGCTCTACCGCAGGCTGATTGGAGCAGCGGAAGAAGTTGTTGTAGAAGGGCAGTTCCTGCAGCTGGCGGTAGATCGCTTCAATGATCTGGTGCTGGCTGTAACCGAGGTTGCAGCACCAGAGGCCGGACATGCCGTCCAGCATCTTGTTGCCGTCGGTATCGTAGATATAAATGTGCTCCGCCCGATTGACGATGCGCCCGCCGTGGGTGGCGTAGTCGCGCAGATCTGTAAAGGGGTGGAAGTGGTGGGAGCGGTCGAGATCCCGCAGTGCTTGCGATTCAGCTGTCATGTCCATTGTCCTGAAAATCTACCCGGAAGTGGTATAGTCGCGCACCCCGCCGGCGTAGTCTAATAACGATTCGCAGTAGTGTGGCACAGCACCTCGCTGAAGCAATTACCCCTAAAGTGGTGTTTTTCATGAATGATGTGCAGCAGCGCCTGCAGGCCTTTCTCAACAGTAATCCCGACATCGAGGTGTTCGAGATCATGCTCCCCGACATCGGTGGCGGCATGCGTGGCAAGTGGGTCACCCGGGACAAGATCCACAATGTTTTTGCCGGCGAGGTAAAGCTGCCGGCAAGTTCCGTGGCCTTCGATACCTGGGGTCGCGACATTGAGGCCTGGGTTTTTATTGGCGGTGACGGCGACGGTTACTGCGAAGCGGATGTGCGCACCCTGGTGCGGGTACCGTGGATGCCGCGGCCCACCGCCCAGGTGCTGATGTCGATGCGCGAAACCGACGGTAGCCCCGGCATCCTCGACCCGCGCTTCATGCTGCGTGCGATCATGGGCCGCTTCGCCGAGCTGGGCCTGACCCCGGTACTGGCGACGGAAATGGAGTTCTACCTGTTGCAGGAGGAAGCCGATCTGCTGGGCCGCCCCCGCCACACCCAGACCGACCGGGTTGGCGGGCGCCTGCACGCAGGCCAGACCTACGGCCTGGACGCCATGGCGTCCATGGCGGAATTTATGCACGGGGTCCGCGATGCCTGCGAGATCCAGCAGCTGCCGGTAGACACCCTGATAAAGGAAGGCGCGCCGTCACAGTACGAGATCAATCTGTACCACAGCCCCGACGCCCTGCTGGCCTGCGATCAGGCGGTGATGCTGCAGCGGGCCATCAAGGGCGTTGCCCGCAGCCAGGGCCTGCTCGCCACGTTCATGGCCAAGCCCTTCGGTGAGTTGGCGGGGAACGGCATGCATGTACACTGCAGCCTGCTGGATGCCGAGGGCAACAACGCCTTCGATGATGGCACCGGCAAGGGCACGCCGCTGCTGCGCCAGGCCATCGCCGGGTGCATGGCGAATATGGCGGACAGCATGCTGCTGTTTGCGCCCCACCTGAATTCCTATCGCCGCTTCCGCCGCGGCACCCACGCGCCGCTGGCGCCCTGCTGGGGCTACGAAAACCGCACCGTTTCC
>JBGTGB010000105.1:0-14307 GCA_041746975.1 Haliea sp.
CGGGCCTCGCCATTGCCGCTGGTGGCGCCCTGCGCGATATCGTTTCTCACCTGGCCGCCGACGGCGCGCTGGGACCGGCCCTGACAGGCCCGGCAACCGGCTACGGCGCGGTGTACCACGTCGAGATTGCGGTGCTGTTTGCCGCTTTGATAGTGATCGGACCGCTCGTGCGCAGACCCGGCGAGCACAGCATTTCCCAACCCGCATTCTCTCTTGCAGAGTTTCCGGAATGACAGCAAACCACCAGGGAGGTCAGTCATGACAACTGGCGCAATAACCGAATACATAGACGTCGCACAACTCGTGCTTTACGCATTCTGGATCTTCTTTTTCGGTCTGGTTCTGTACCTGCACCGCGAGAGCAAACGGGAGGGCTACCCGCTGGAGACCGGCGGCCGCCAGCGGCGTGTTCGCATCGTCGGCTTCCCCGGCATGCCCACGCCCAAGACCTACATCCTGCCCCACGGCGGCGGCACCCGCACAGTGCCGCGGCCCGAACCCGCGGGCTACGCATTGGCGGCGGAACCTGTTGCCGGCCACCCCGGTGCACCACTGCATCCTACCGGCAACCCGATGGTGGACGGTGTGGGCCCCGCGGCCTGGGCCATTCGCCCGGATGTGCCGGACCTGACCCACGAGGGCGGACCCAAGATCATCCCCATGCGTATTGCCACCGACTTTTCGGTGGAAGAACGCGACCCCGACCCCCGCGGCAAACCGGTGATCGGCACTGACGGCGTAGTCGGCGGCACGGTCACCGACATCTGGGTGGACCAGAGCGAGCCGCAGATCCGCTACTTCGAGGTCGCAGTGTCAGGACGCGAGGCCGCCGCCCCAGAAGCGGGAGCTGAAGCCTCCGAGCACCAGGTTGGCGCAGCCAGGGGCAGCGTCCTGCTGCCTATCACCTTCGCCCGGGTGAGCGGCAAGGACGGCCACATCAAGGTCTTCGCGATCACCGGCGCGCAGTTTGCCGGCGTCCCGGAAACCGCCAGCCCCGACCAGGTCACGCTGCAGGAAGAAGACCGGATCACCGCCTACTACGGTGGTGGCCACCTCTACGCGACCTCCTCACGCCTGGAGCCGCTGCTATGAACGAGTACGAAAACGAGCCGATCCGCGGCCTGCCCGAGAACCTCCCCGCCGGGGAACATATTCTCTGGCAGGGCGAGCCCGGGACCGCCGCCATGGCCCGCCGGGTATTCCACGTGCACAAGGCGAGCCTGTACTTTGCCGCCCTGATCGGGCTGCACTTGGTGCTCACCACCGCCGGCGGACGCCCGCTGGTGGAGGCCCTGCAGGGCGCTCTGTGGCAGGTAGGTCTGGCCCTGGCCGGGGTCGGCCTGCTGTGGCTGCTGGCCTGGCTGTACGCACGCTCCACCGTCTACACCGTGACCAACCGCCGCATCGTGATCCGCTTTGGGGTTGCCATACCGCTGATGATCAATATTCCGCTGGACAAAGTGGAGTCCGCTGACCTGCAGCAGTATGGCGACGGCAGAGGCAATATTCTGCTGCACACCCGCTCGGAAGCGCGTATTTCCTACTGGTCCCTGTGGCCGCACGTACGCCCCTGGCACTTCGCGGACGTCCAGCCAATGCTGCGGGGAATAAACAATCCAGCCGCCGTGGCCGCCACGCTCGCCGAGGCCGTGGACGCCGGTGCCCCCGCGCCTGCCGCCCGCAGGCAGCGCTCTGAAAGTGCGTCCGGCAGCATCCCTGCCGAACTGGCGTTATCCTGAGTACTGGCCATGAGCGCTCTCGGACAGGAAGCTAGAACCACACGCCTGGCGTTGGCAGGGATTGCCGCGCTGGTGTGTGCCATTGTGATCGGCGTTGCAGCGGCTAGACTGGCGGGCTTTGATCCGCGGGAACCGATCGACAGCCAGCTGCTGGTGAGCTGTGATCTGCGCTTTGAGGATGCGGGCACTGGCATTGTGCACGTCTATACCTGGCCAGAGGATACGCTGGTCACGACCCTGGCACCCGGCGAGGGCAGTTTCATCCGCGGCGTCTTGCGCAGCTTTGCCCGCGAGCGCCGCAGCCGTGATCTCGATGGCGCACAGCCTTTCCGGCTCGCACAGTATGCCGACGGCACGCTCAGTATCGAGGACACCGCTACCGGCACCCTGGTGAGTCTGCAGGCCTTCGGCCCGGACAATGCCGGGGCCTTCGCCAGTCTGCTGCAAGCGGGACTGGCAAAGTCATGACGCCGACGCCTGTTTCTGCATCACGCGGCAGACGCCGGGGGCGCGGCCACTGATGGCCTATGGGCTCGCACTGCTGACAGCACTGCTCGGCTGGTGGCTAAGTACCGGTGTGATTCTCTATTTGAATCACCTGCCGACCAACACCTATCGCTGGAGCCTGGCTGCGGCCACGGTGCTGCTCGGCGGCTGCCTGTATACGCTGCCCACAGTGGCAACGGACCCGGGCACTGCAGGGGTCCTGCTGGCTTTCGCCCAGGGCCTGGGCATCTGGGCCTGGCTGGAGATGAGCTATCTGATGGGCTTTGTCACCGGCCCATCCGCCTTCGCCTGCCCGCCGGGAACCCGCGGCTGGCGCCGCTTCCGACTTGCCCTTGGCACCAGTCTCTACCATGAACTGACGGTCCTGCTGGCTGGCGCGGCGGTGTTTGCGCTGACCTGGGACGCTGCCAACCAGGTTGCAAGCTGGACCTTCGCTACCCTCTGGCTGATGCGCTGGAGCGCCAAGCTCAACCTGTTTCTCGGCGTGGCCAACTTTCACCACGAGTGGCTGCCGGAGAAATTGCGCTACCTCAGCACCTACATCGAACGCCGACCAATGAACCTGCTGTTTCCGGTGTCGATTCTGCTCAGCACCGGCGTTGCCATCGCCCTCTTTCTGGGGCATCTGAGCCCCACCCTGGGTGCCAGTCGCTTGGGCGATATGTTGGTGTGCACGCTGCTGCTGCTGGCCATTCTTGAGCACTGGTTTTTAGTGCTGCCACTGCGCGACGGACGCCTCTGGGAGTGGGCATTGCGGGCAGCAAATGTGGACAAAACATCGACAAAAACCTCGACAAAAATAGCTCCAATCGCCGCTGTAGACGGCAGCCCCTTTTCTCCCTGAGTTTCAGTTGACGACTGTCAAAACCGGGTCTATTCTGAATTTCATAGCTGCGAGTGTTGATCGGCTTAGGAAGTCGATCCAGGGTTACTGCCGGTGCAAATCGACGCCAGCCAACCCCACTCAGAAAGATAACACAACGCCATGCCGCCGCAGCTCTCGGCCTCTTGGAGCAACGCTATGCCCAGCAACAAACCTCGCGCCACTCCTTCTCTTATCTTTGCCTCTGAAGGCAGCCAGTACACTTCTCTTGCGGACACTGACCGCGACAGTCCCGCGGTCAGTCAGGCCGACTATGCCGCGGCGCTGGACGCGGAGGGCGCTGGAGCGCCTCTGCCGGTATCCATCTACGTGCATCTGCCCTTTTGCCCTTCTCGCTGCCTGAGTTGCGATCACGAAACCACGGTTACCCATGACAGCAGCGTCATTGATCGCTACCTGGACTCGCTGGATCGGGAAGTCACGCAGGTCACCGACCGGATAGGGCGCAAACGCCATGCGCTGCAGGTGCATCTCGGGGGCGGCACCCCCAATTACCTGTCTGACCCACAGCTGGCGCGGCTGGCGGAGATCCTGGAAACCCATTTTACGAATGATGCGGAGACCGAGACATCACTTGAAGCGAGCCCCACGCGCTCATCCTGGACCCAACTGGCCCTGCTTCGCGGTCTCGGCTTCCGACGCATCAATTTTGAAGTTCGCGACCTCGATAAGGAGGTGCAGATGGCGCTGGGCCGCTCCAACTCCCAGTCTATTCTGCAGGACGTTTTCGACAATGCGCACGCGGCCGGTTTTGAAACCGTCAGCATGGACCTGGTCTATGGCCTGCCCAACCAGACCCTTGCCAGTATTCGCCGCACCATCAGCCAGATTGTGGAACTGCAGCCGGACAGGGTTGCCTGCTTTGCCTACTCCCGGCGCCCCGAGGCCTTCATCCACCAACGCGCCATCAATCCCGCCAGCCTGCCCTCACTGGGCGACCGGTTGGCCATGTTCAACGCCGTGGTAGAAGCCATGACCGCTTCAGGCTACGCCTGGATCGGCCTCGACAGTTTCGTCAAGCGCGGCGACAGCCTCGCCACTGCACAGGCCACCCAGAGCCTGCATCGCAGCCGTATCGGTTACACCCTGCACGAGCATGCCGACCTGCTGGGCTTTGGCACCAGCGCGATCAGTGAAGTGGGCGGGCTCTGCGTCCAGAATCACCCCGAGATCCTGCCGTGGGCGGCAGCCGTGAGCAACAACATCTTTCCCTTTCGCAAGGGCGTGCAATGGAGTCGGGAGCAGCGCAACCAGCGCAATGCCCTGACCGACCTGATGTGCAATCTGGAACTGCCCAATACCGAGGAACTGACCCGGGACAATGGAGCGCTTGGCAATCTGGCCGAGGACGGGCTGGTGGACATCTCTGAGCAGCGGATCACGGTCACACCCCAGGGGCGCTTCGTACTGCACCAGTTGTGGGGTGATTCCTCGCCACAGTTTCGCTGGGCCAGCGTCCTGTAAGGCCCCGCTTCCGCACCACTATCGCCGCTAGCCTGCCAATGCCGGACCCCGGCAGCAGGCGGCAACCGCTACCGCCAGATCCGAACGCAGTCGCGCCCATTCCAGCAGAAACCAGGGCGTAAATACGCTGCTGTCCGCAGCGATGATTTCGTCTACTTCCTCAATACCAAACCAGCCCCAGGCCGCTATTTCCAGCGGATTACAGCTCACGCTCGCCGATTCGGCAACGCGACCTATATAGACGGTGCACAGCTCATGCTCTGCACCTGCGTCCTCATACCGGGCTTGATACTCAAAGCGGTACAGGGGCTGTAACGGAGCTTCCAGCCCCAACTCCTCCCGCAGCCGGCGCCGAGTGGCCTGTTCGTAGGACTCTCCCTCGCGCGGATGACTGCAGCAGCTGTTGGTCCAGTAACCTGGCCACAGCGGCTTGCCGTCGCTGCGTCGGTGCAGCAATACTTTCCCCGCGGGGGAAAATAGAAATATGGAAAAAGCCCGGTGCAGCAGACCGCTACCCAGGTGTGCCGTGCGCTTGCTGGCAAAGCCGGTGACGCTGTCGTCAGCCGCAACCAGAATCAGGCGCTCGCTATCAAAAGAGACCTGTTGCACGCTCATTGTAACCCCGCTCCAGAAACAAGAATGCAGCCCGCAGACACTCCTGCGGGCTTCACCCTGTCATGGCCTCTCGGTTGAACAGTAACCGCGACGTCAACTTCTCGACGCGGGTAAAGCCTCCATGTGCGCAGCCACCTGGCCGCCGGCAGCTGGTCCTTCCAACCAGTTGAAGCGATCAGTGCTGAGCAGGATGAAGTGAATCAACAGAGCCAGCGTGAACAGGAACGCGAACAACGCGACCAGAACACGTCTTGGGTCAAATATCAGCCAGATTTTATGCATTTTGCATCTCCAGATTACTTTTGGCGGCTTGCCAGTGCGAACACCGGTTCCCCGCTCCAAGGGTCATTGTGCAGCGGCCTGTTACAACCAGGGTTGCCACATCCAAACCAGGATGTGAGCCACGACAGCCACTGCGGTGAAGCCCATGAAGCTCTTCACGAAAATGCCGTGAAACTCCTGTGCTTCGTTCTCGGTCAGCCCCGAAAGGCTACTACTTTGTTCATTCATGGTTTTTTCTCCCATGTGAAACTCTCTCGCCGACGAGGACCGCTGTTGCCAGCTCCCCCCGCCAACTCCCTGCGTCCTCCGGCACCGCGCATGGCGGCCCCGGAGCACGACTTCTTCGTGGCAGCGGCAGCGTGCGAACACGACAGCCCCACCGACAAAGTTCTTGCGTCAACATTACTTGCTCGCCTGCTGGTGCAGGCTGGCGGCATTGCCCGTCAGCTTCTGCAGGCTGGGATAGTCGTCCACCATCCGCGCACCGTACATGGGCTTGTAGGCACCCTGGTGGCATGTGTTGCAACCTACCTTCAGGGGGTCACCCAGCGGGCCCTTGCGGTTATCGGGCAGATAGCTTGCGGTGGAGCCGATGTAGACATTGTTCATTTCCCGGACCTGGCGAATCGCATGCCAGGCTTTAAGGCGCTCGGGCGGGCTCTCCTCCCACACACCGAAGCTGCGACTGTTGTGGCAGTGGGTGCAGTTCACCCCCAGGGATTCCGAGAAGTGCATCATGAGCGAGTAGGTCCACTCGGTCTGTTTGATGGACTTGCGGCTGCCTGACGGCAGTGCCGTAGCGGAAATCACCCGGATATCGGCGTCCCCATCCAGAAAGGGTGTCAGGGCGTCATAGGGCAGCGAACTGTAGGCGGCTGCGGCAGAGGCGATGTTCTGCCCGGCACTGGCAAGGCCCTTGGCGTGCGGCTGGCCGGGATCAGAGGTCCAGACGTATTCCGGAACCGGCTGGCCGCGGTGGCAGGTGTAGCAGGTGACACCGATGTCGCCGACGTGGGCCTTGTAGTCCTGGTTAGCGCGCTGGGTCATTGCCAACATCACTCGCGAGACTTGCTTGGTATAGAGGTCCTCGCTGGCAAGGTTGCCCGGCACGTGGCAGTAATTGCAGCCCTGCTCTGGCGAAACCCATTCGGTCATCGCTGCCATTACCCGGGTGAACTGGCCAACGCTCAAGTCTCCCAGTACCTGGACATTCTCGTAGACTTCAGAGGCCTTGGGGCCACCCTCGGGCACTGGCGGGATCACCGCAGCCGCGGGGATGTTTGCCTGCACCTGGTCTGCCAGGGTGCGGGGGTTGTACACCGCCTCCATGCCGGTGCCGCGATAGCCGCGCTGGACAGTGTCCACCGGTGGCCGCTCACAGGCACTCAGGGTCATCACCGCGACAGCAGCTGCCACCAGGGGTAAACGGATTCTCTGCATCAGTTTCATTGTCCTGCTCCCGAAGTCAGGGGATCGAGCAGCGGTGTGGCTTCCAGCAGCGGATAGGCCGGAGCGACGCCGTGTTTGACTGCCCAGAGATACCAGTTGTCAACCACGGTGCCGGTGAGCAGGATGCCGATACCGCCGGTGATCACCGTCAGCACTGCGAACCACCAGGCCCATCTGTGAATCGATTCCATGCTGGCGTTGAAGCCCATGGTCCAGCGCCAGAACAGTGCGGCGCGCTCGGAGGCAGTGCCGCGGTCCGTAATCTGGTCAATCTCCCGGTCGCCACCAAAGCGGCTCACGGCGAGGATGGTTGCGCCGTGCATGGCAAACAGCAGTACCGAGCCGTAAAGGAAGGCAATCGACAGCATGTGGAAAGGGTTGTAGAACAGGTTGCCGTAGCGGATAGAGAAGGCCGCGGTCCAGTCCAGATGCGGGAAGATGCCAAAGGGCACTGCCTCGCTCCAGCTACCCATCAACACCGGGCGGATAAAGCCCAACACCAGGTACAGCCAGATGGCGCCGGCAAAGGCCCAGGCGAGATGGTTGCCCATGCCGAGCGCTTTGGCCCGCTGCCAGGTACGTACCCACCAGAGCAGAATGGATGCGGTCAGGAAGAAGCCCGCCATCAGCCACCAGCCGCCGTCATGCAGGGGCGGTATACTCAGGCCATACTCGGGTGGTGGCGGCTCCAGCGCCAGCCAGAAAAACTGGCGCACGAACTCCACCGGGTCCCAGTTGACCGAGGCCCACATGTTTAGGCCGATGATCTCGATAGCGATGAAGCCGCAGATGAGCGACAGCACACCGGTGGCGCCAAGGTAGATGGGGCCTATCTGGGCGTCGCCGATCTTGCCGAGCCAGTAGGAGTGGCCGCTGCCACCGACGCGCTCGCTGTTGTCCTTGCCCAGGGAAACTCCAGGGTAGGCCGGCGAACGCACTTGCACGCGGGTAAAGATATTCTGATATTCAGCCATGTCGGATTCCTCGCCTCAATTCCAGATCGGCAGCTGCAGCCACCAGTTCCACCACTCAGGCCAGCCCCGGGTCCAGAACGGGCCGCTGATGACAATGCAGACCGCGCTCCAGAAACCCGCAGAGAGAGCCAGGAACAGGCCCACGCGGTGGATGCCGAGAGCGCCGACCGAATAGCCGATGTCATCGCGGAAAAAGGTGTTTTCATGCTCGGCAGTCTTCACTTCCTTGCCCTCACCGGGATTGGTGACCGCGAGGATCAGGGAGCCGTGCATGGACAGCGCCAGGGTAGTGGTGAAGAAGAAGGTCACCGCCAGCATGTGCGCCGGGTTGTAGTGGAAGTGCAGGTACTGGTAGCCGACGTTGGACACCCAGTCCAGATGGCTGAGGATGCCGTAGGGGAAACCGTGCCCCCAGGCGCCCATCAGCAACGGCCGGATCACCACCAGGGACAAGTAGGCGAAGATCGCGACCGCAAAGGCGAAGGGCACGTGCAGGCCCATGCCCAGCTTGCGGGATATCTCCACCTCACGCAGGGCCCAGGACACGAAGGCCCCGATCGCGCAGATGGTAATGATCTGCCACAGCCCGCCCTCATTCAGCGGGGCCAGGGCCAGCCCGTAACTCAGGTCCGGCGGCGCGATACTGATCTGCCACAGGTTCCAGGTGGACCCTTGGGAGGCGCCGTATACCATCAACAGCGTCCCCAGCAGGGCGAAGAACACCGTGGTTACCCCAAAAAAGCCCACGTAAAACGGCCCCACCCAGAAATCGAACAGGTCGCCACCGAGGAGCGTTCCTCCCCGGACACGATATTTACGTTCAAAACTCAGCATTGACATAGTTTTTCTCCCGGCCCCACCTGGGCCGACTTTTGTGCCAGGACCTACCAGCGCATGAATGCGTAGGGGACCACCGTGTGCGCCGTTCGTTTTGCCTCTGCCCAAGGCGTTTCAACCTTGCCCGGTGAAGCCAGCGGCCGCCAGGCGCGCGGCAAAACGCGGCTGGCAAACGCGATCATCAGAAACCAGCACATCGCAATTGCGATCACCAGCCTGAATTCCTTGGTATCGAGCCTGCTGGCCCGAGCAATCGCATCTTGCGTCGGAATGACTTTCAACATGCGCTGTCCCTCCTGTGCTGGGGGGTTCATGATCTTGCGCCGCCGGCCTGCGCCCGCGCCTCGCGCAGGTGCGCCATGGTGACGACCGCCGCGCCGTCGCCGCGAGCGCGATGCTCGGCGGCATCCCGCAGGCGCTTGGCTGCGGAAATACGCACCAGCACCGGCTCCGCTTCCACCAGCTGGTCCAGCGCGCTCTGGGCTTCGTTCTCCCAGGCGATGGATGCAGCCATGCGGGCGGGGGTAGCCACAACCTGGTCCAGTTCGGTACCCAGCGGCAGAATGTTGTAGAGCGCATCGAACAGGGCGTTGCAGACTTCCTGGATCAGGTAGCAGGCGCCGCTGTAACCCATGAACGGTGTACCCGTGTGCCGGCGCACTATGCTGCCGGGCAGGGATGCCGGAATGTACATGGCGCGGGCGCCAATCTCCGACAGGTACATGCGTTCGTTGTAGCTGCCGAAGACCAGCAGCGGGGTCTTGGTCTGTACCGCTTCGCGAATGGCGTTGTTGTCGGGCTTCACCCCGGGGCGGCGGCCAAAGGACCAGAGGCAGGGCAGCCCCATTTCCTCTTCCAGGAAATTGCGCAGCCCGCGGGAATAGGTTTCGCTGGCGGAGACGCCGAAACTGGCGGTGGCGAAAAAGTCCTGGGTAACCGAACGCCAGAGATCCCACACCGGCTTGATGGTGGTGTGCTTCTCGCGCTCGATAAAGGGTTCCGGGTCCAGCCCCAGCAACTCGCCGAGGCTGCGGAGGAATTTCGTGGTGCTGTGCAGGCCAATGGGCGCCTGCAGATAGGGCCGGTCGAGGTCTTCGCAGAGCAGGCGGCCGTACTCACGATACATGCAGACGTTGACTTCCGCATCCGCGAGCCGGGGCACATCGTCGACATGACAGCCCAGCGGAAAGGACATATTGACCTCGGCGCCGATGCCCTCGATCAGACGACGGATTTCAGCCAGGTCCGACCAGGTGTTGAACATTCCATAGCAGGGGCCGATGATGTTGACCAGCGGCCGCGCCGGGTCCTCTGCCTTGCCGCTGGCGCGCAGGGCTTCGGCACGCTTGCGCCGCTTCTCCCCTTCCTTGGCACCGAATCGTGTCCACAGCCAAGCCATCGCGCGGTTGCCGCTCTGCCACTGGTCCTCATCGATGGTGCGGGGCAGAAAACGTTCGATATTCGTCCCTTCCGGGGTGACGCCGCCGCCGATCATCTCGGCAATGGAACCGGTCACCACGACGCTCGGGACTTTGGGATCCAGAGTCTTGTGCGCGCGGCGCAGGGCGCCTTCGGTGCCGTGCTGGCCCAATTCCTCTTCACCGAGACCGGTGACCACAATGGGCAGTTCGTGCGGGGGCAGCGCGTCGGTGTAATGCAGCACCGAGGTCACCGGCAGGTTCTCGCAGCCCACCGGGCCGTCGATGATCACCTGCAGGCCTTTTACCGCGGCAAATACATACACAGAGCCCCAGTAGCCACCAGCGCGATCGTGATCAAGGACCAACATCAGGCGGCCCTCCCCGTTGCAGTGGGGCTGTGTTCCCAGATCCCGGCGCTGGCGCCGGTACCGACCCCCTCAAAGAAGGCCTCCATTTCCGCAAACCGGGCCTTGCCCGCGAGCTGGGTGTTGATCACCTGCGCCAGCGAGGCGGGACCAGCGGGTCCCATCAGGGTGCGGGCGGAAATCAGGTTGGTAAAGTACATCGCGGGCAGCGCCATTTCCTTGGCTTTCTGCACCACCGGGGTGGTACCGATGGCCAAATCCGGCTGGTAGTGCTTCATCGCCGCCAGATCATCCTCCAGCGAAGCGCGGAAATGCACTTCGGCGCCGTGCGCCTGCAGCCACTGGCAGTCGGCTTCTGACCAGGCCGAGCGGGCGCAGGCGGTGCCAACATAGGGAACATCAGCGCCGCATTCGATCAGCAGCCTGGCCACCAGCAACTCCGAGCCCTCGTAGCCGGACAGGGTGATGCGGGCGTCAATAGGGTTGGCATCCAGGGCGGCGCGAATGGCGGGCAGTACCGCCTCGCGGGCGGCGGCCAGGTCTTCATCGGCGACGCCGGCGGCGGCGGCAATGGCGCCCAGCCAGCTGTCAGTGCCTTCGTAACCAACGGGGGCGGAACCTACGCAGGGCCGTCCGGCGTTGGCAAACTCGCGCTGGCTGGCCGTATAGAAAGGGTGAATCATCGCCGCCACGCGGCAGTCGAGGGCGGCGTAGAGTTCGCGCCACTCCCGGGTCGGGACGACGGGGCCAGCGGCGAGACCCATGGGCGCCAGCAGGCGTCCGATCATCACCGCGTCCAGGGGGAACATTTCGCCCACCAGGCTCACCGTGGGCTTCTCACTCAGGCCCTGGAGCGGCTGGGCGACAGGGCCCCGCTCCGCTTCCAGCCGGGCGTAGCGCAGCATGGCACCGGCCAGCACATCCTTGGCCTCGGCGTGGGTGGGAACGCCGAACCCCGGCACGTCGACACCGATGATGCGCACGCCGTTAATCTGCTTCGGCAATAGATCCAGCGGTACCCCGGAAGCGGTGGGCACGCAGAGATTGATGATGACGATGGCGTCCTGCTTTTCCGGGTCCGCCAGCTCGTGCACCGATTCGCGGATATCCTCGAACAGCTTGCCGGTCACCAGGGATTCGGAATCAAAGGGCACATAGCCCACCGTGCGCCGCGCACCATAAAAATGTGAGGTGAAGGTGAGCCCGTACACGCAGCAGGCGGAGCCGCTGAGAATGGTGGCGGTGCGTCGCATCCGCAGTCCTACACGCAGCGAACCGAAGGCCGGACACATGCTCTGGGGCTGGTCGTGGGGACCGGCCGGGTAATCCTTGGCGTACTGCTCCAGTACCGCGCTCTTGCCCGCCGCACTGGCGGCCGCCACCATGCGCTCGCTGCCGCCGTGGCAGCCGTCGCCCGAGTCCGCCTGGGGGGCGTCCTCCAGCAGGGTTACCGGGATGGCGCCGGGGCTAGACACGGTCATACATAACCTCCAGCGAAGGCTTGTTGAGTACCGACGCCTCGCACATGTCCTCAATGCGGGCCGGCGTGAGAACAACATCGCGACCGACGCTCTCACCGGAGAACAGGCCCAGCAATTCATCCTGGGACAGGGGCCGCGGATGATGCGGCGCCGCTTCGGAGACGTTTTTCGCGAGATCGGAGAACATCGGCCCCCAGACACCGTCGGGTCGGCCAATGATTTCGTAGCTGGCGCTCTTGCGGCGGATATCGTCGTCCGCGGGAATGGCGGCCAGCTGGGGAATGCCCACTGCTTCACAGAAGGCCGCAGCCTCGCCGGTGCCGTCATCCTTGTTGGTGACCATCCCCGCCACGCCGACGTTGCCGCCCAGCTTGCGGAAGTACTCCACCGCGGAACAGACGTTGTTGGCCACGTACAGGGACTGCAGATCGTTGGAGGCGACCACGATCACCTTCTGGCACATGTCCCGGGCGATCGGCAGGCCAAAGCCGCCGCAGACCACATCGCCGAGGAAGTCCAGCAGCACGTAGTCGAAATCCCATTCATGGAAGCCGAGCTTCTCCAGGGTCTCGAAGCCGTGGATGATGCCGCGACCGCCGCAGCCGCGCCCGACTTCGGGCCCGCCCAGCTCCATGGCGTAGACGCCGTCACGGGTGAAGCAGACATCGCCGATCTGGGTTTGCTCGCCGGCGGCCTTTTTCTCGGAGGAGGTCTGGATGATGGTCGGGCAGGCGCGGCCACCAAACAGCAGCGACGTGGTATCGCTCTTGGGGTCGCAGCCGATCAGGAGCACCTTCTTGCCCTGCTGCGCCATCATGTAGGACATGTTGGCGAGGGTGAAACTCTTGCCGATGCCGCCCTTGCCGTAGATCGCGATGATCTGGGTCTTCGGCGCCGGGCCTTCTGAGCTGGCCAGGATAGAGCCTGGGCCGCCCAGGTCCTGGGTCGGTGCGTAGCTTGCAACAGTTGAGGTCGACATTAATTCAGGCTCCAGTCCAGCATCATTTTCAGGCAGTCGGGGTCGCCGAATGCGGTGGCATAGGCCTCCGCGGCCTCGCCCACGCCCTGCCGGTGGGTTATCAGTCCCGCCAGGGACAGCCGCTTTGCAGCTATCAGCGCCAGCACCTGCTCGAGGTCGGCCGGATGCCACTCCGCAGCGATGCTGAGGCGGGCTTCGCGCATGAAGGCGGGGGGGAAAGTCAGATTCAGGGGCTGCTCGTAGAACCCGGCCAGCACGATTTCGCCGCCCCGGGCGAGACGGCCGACCAGGGTATCCAGCAGGCCGGCGTCACCGCTGACGTCACAGATCACTGAATAGTCGCTGCGGCTGTCCGTGGTCGGGTCCACGACGGGATAGGGTGCGGCGGTATCGCGCCGTGCGGCCTGGGTTTCCCAGACCGTGGGGGCATCGCCACCCAGGGCGAGTACCGTGCGGGCGATCAAGCGCCCCAGCACACCGTGACCAATGATCAGTTGCGGCAGGCGACCGTCGGCACTGCGGGCCACTGCGTGGTAGGCGGTAGCGGCCAGGGCCAGCAGTATGCCGTCCTCGCCCAGACTGTCTTCCAGCGCAACCAGGCGTGCGGCCGGAACCACGACGTGGCTGGCGGTGCCGCCAAACAGGCCGCGCACATCCGCAAAGCCGCTGGAGCCAGGCACGAACACCCGCTGTCCTGGCTGCAACGGAGAATCTGCACCCGCCGCAACAATGCGGCCGACAGATTCGTAGCCGGGAACCAGGGGATAAGCGAGTCCGGGAAACGGTGGCATGCGGCCATTCCAGAGTAAACGCTCGGTACCGGTGCTGATGCCGCTGTAGTGCACCTCCACAGTGCAGTCCGCGGGAGTAGGCTCCAGCAAGCCAACAGACCGCACGGCAATCTGCCCGGGCTGTTCGAAAACTACTGCTGTCGCGTTACTGGCTGGCACTTTATCTCCTCGGGCTCATTGTTGTTGTCGCCCTGCGGTCTGCCTGGAACCACCCCGGCGGGGGTGAAAAGGCGACCGCTTGAGTGTCAGTTTAGCTTTACAATTGAATATGTCAAACATAATTTACACCGAACCCGCTACTTCAGCCAATAACAAGCGCACCAGAAGCGGGCGCGGGGTGCTCAGCTCCCTGATTTGATCGAAGCCTGCTGTCCTGGCCATGGCCTGGAGCTCCGCAGCCGTTCGTGGCCGACCGCTGCCCATGGCGAGCAGGTAGAAGCCAAAATAGGCGTCGCCGGCGGGCTCGGCGCCCGGGGTGCCCGCCATCGGCTCGGCAATGAGCAGCCTTCCGCCCGGCGCC
>JBGTGB010000106.1:0-5226 GCA_041746975.1 Haliea sp.
GGTCTGCGCCCATACCTGCGCAGGGACGAAACACACAGCGGCAAGCAGGACTAGCAAGGCCTTAAAACCGATCGGCACTCTTGTTACCCCTTCATATAGTAAACTCAAGCCAAGGTACTTAAATGGATCAAGCCGTATACACCCGTCCAGATGCTAGCAGAGTTCTCATTACTTTCCAGCGGCTCGAGGCCGCAAACTGCCAAGAATATCACAAGGTTTGCCTCGACCGCACTGGTAGCCCCCAAAGCCTGGCCACCAGTTACACGTCGTTTCGCCAGGGCAGGCTGTTGATGGACAGGAGCTTGCACAGCATTTCGTCGTGTTCCAAAAAGAAACGCTGAAGTGCAGCTATTTCATTTCCTGCCGGTGGTGGAGGCGATTTCATAGCCCAGTTAGCGAGCAACCTGACCCATACGGGAGGAATACGAGGCTTCAGCCATTTGGCCACCCTGTTCAATCCGCCATGGCTACTCATCGCGCTGTTGACCCTGGACCAGATGCCAGAGTATACGAAGGACTCGTTACGGCCAACATCCGAGTGCAGCGGCACATTACTATCGACACCCATGAAGTTGAAACATTCTCTTACGGTCGAACATGGATCGGCGATAAACTCTTCAAAAAAGACAAACTTGAACCTCTCTATGGGGAAGTACTCCAGATACAGCTGTAGCTGCCCGACATAATGCGAGGTTCGAAGATAGTAACTATCACCGGCGAGTGCCTCGCAGAAAGATCTGCTCTCCAGCCCCGCTCTAACTTGGTGCAAATAGGCGGAATAGGCACGCCTGGCTGGATCGCGCATGATATAAATAAAAATGGCATCGGGTGCGACGCCATGAATGCGCTCCGGAACACCCGAGTATGCGCTCTGACGATCTTTGTCACTCTCGAAATAGTTCGGCAGAGGCGCACAGCTGTAACTGGTGGAGGCGTCCAGCAGAATCCTTTCTGGATCGTTGAAACAGTTCAAGTACCAGGTGAAATCCTGTTCGCCCCATCGACCGGCATAAAAACCTGGTTCCTTGGGGTTCGCCAGGCAGATGTCCGGATGCTGCGAAAGATAGTCAGCGAGCTGAGTAGTACCCGCCTTCTGGGCACCAACGAGGTAAAGCTTGGGTGGAAATCCGCGATATCGCATCAAGGCCACGTTCACATGGTATTGTTTCTGAGTATACTTCACCCTGCGGTGGGTTGGGAGAACACGGTCCCCAATCGGATTTCTCGAGATTTGAATATCCCTGGGGAAACGGTGTTGCAATCAAGACCATGAAGATACTGTATCACCACCGGGTGGCATCCAAGGATGGCCAGTACGTACACATCGAGGAGATCATCGGCTCTCTCAGGAAACAGGGGCACGAAGTGTTTGTCGTCGCTCCGCGCGTCGGCGAGAAGCAGGATTTCGGGGGAGATGGCGGTCTTGTTTCGCTTCTTAAGAAAGGCTTTCCAAAGGCACTCTACGAGACCCTGGAGTTTGGCTATGCGTTGCTGGCAACCGCCAAATTGCTCTGGACCGTGGTGCGTCATAAGCCTGACATCATTTACGAGCGCTTCAATCTGTTCCATCCGGCCGGCGTCTGGATCAAAAAACTTGCCGGTATACCGCTGATTCTCGAAGTGAACGCGCCCCTTTACGAAGAACGCGTCGAACATGATGGCATCTGCCTCAAGCGGCTCGCGCGATGGAGTCAGGCCTATACCTGGCGGGGCGCAGACGCAGTCCTCCCCGTGACCCGTGTACTAGGGGGATATATTGAAGCGGTCGGGGTGCAGCCCGGGAGGGTGTATGTGATCCCGAATGGCATCAACGCCGATGAGTTTATGGGCGAGCCACCTGAATCACCGCTACCGGTTGACACATCCGAGAGCACGGTCATCGGCTTTGTCGGTTTCTGCCGCAAGTGGCACGGACTGGACAGCATCGTAGCCCTGCTGACCCAGCCGGGTAACGAGCACCTGTTCTTTCTGGTGGTGGGTGACGGGCCCGCCGTAGCCGACATCCGGACATACGCTAGAAACCACGGGCTGCAGGACAGGGTATTTATAACCGGGGTTGTCCAAAGGGCCGACATGCCAAAATGGCTCACACCTATCGATATCGCCCTGCAACCGGCGGTGGTCGCCTATGCTTCGCCGCTGAAAATGCTTGAATACATGGCTACGGGGAAGGCTATTATTGCGCCTGACCAGCCCAATATCAGGGAACTGCTCAAGCATGAACACAATGCACTCCTGTTCCAACCCGACAGCCATGTTGAACTGGCCAAGGCCTGCAACCGATTGGCTGCTGACACCACTTTACGAGAACGCCTGGCTCGCAATGCGCGGCAGTCCGTGGTCGACAATGGCTTGCTCTGGGATAACAACGTGACGCGGATAATCTCTATCGCACGGGTGCTGCTGGGAGAGGTACGGGATTAGACTTGGAGCATGTGTACTTTCACAGTAGTGAGCAGGGCATCCTGGAATCCACCAAAACGTCCGGCGCGGTTATCATTCGGGACAGTCGATTCGAAAAAATCGGACAATCTGGTAAGGCCCACGGCATCTACCTCGGCCAGGCAGATCTTCTGTTTGAAAATTCATTGATGCTCGCGTCCAAGGACCAGGGTCACGGCATAAAGCGCCGTGGCAAGAATACCGTAGTCAGCCGCAGCTTCCTGATGTCTCTCTCCTCGGGCGATGTCGGCTGCTGGATATATCAACGGTGGGGAGTTGCTCGTCGAGGAACTCTGTGCTCGCGCAAGGTCCAAAATCAGTGAACAGTCAAGTAATTGGCTTGCCTCTCGACACCTGAGGCTGTATTCAGGCAGCAATAGGACCTTGAATGGGCAAACCGCACCGATCTCCCGCGGGCCGGTTCGTCATCTGGCCGTCGGTGTGGCATCCTCAGACGTGGTACCCTCCGGCAGAAACGGATACGGCGGCAAGCCGGCGGCGTCCCGATTGGGATGCCACGTATTGCCCGACGGCACCTGTGAACTGGAAAACCCAACAACGGTGTTACCAACCAGAACCGGCGCTGGATAGCCGTTGTCCTCCCAATCCCGGTAGTGCAGCAGCCGGCTGTTGCGGCCCCGATCGTCCAGGATTGTGTTGCCCTCGATCAGGATGGTGTTTTTGGGCCAGTCGTGCGCATTCTTGGGGTTCCGTTGCTCCAGATTGATTCCAATGGCGTCGTTGTTCGCCGTCTGTGGCCCCATTTGCAGGACGTTGTTGCGGATGATGATCTCGCCGCCAAGGGGGATGTCAATCAGCCGGCTGTCGCGACCGTCGAGCGACGCCACCATGCTGCCCTCAATCAGGGTTGTGGCCGCACGACTCTTGATCTCGTGCCCCTGGCCCGTGGATGCAAGGAACTTGCTATCCCGAATGATCAGCCCATCAATCTTGTTGACATAGATGCCGTGAGCCGAACCGCCGGATCCCAAGCGTTCAAACACGCTGTCTTCGACAATGACGGTGCTGCCCGGCTTGGCGCCGGCAAGCACGCCCTGATTGCCGTCATGGAAATACACGCTCTGCAGTGTCAGGTTCACCCCTTCCTGGCGAATGGCCGCGGCATTGGTGAACCCCCCCATACCAGACACTTCCAGCCCACGGATAGTGGTATTGTCGCCTTTGATCACGAGCGTCGCCTTGCCTGAGACTGTGACACCCTCGAGGTGCGCCCCGTCACCTTGAATAGTCAGGTTGTTCGCCCTGATGGTGGCGCCTTCCATCCAAACTCCCGGCAGGATCGTCACCGTCTCCCCGTCACCGGCGGCATCGAACGCTGCCTGGATACTGATGAAGGCAGTATCCCCGATCATGGCGCGCGTGACGTTCGCCTCAACGGCGCGGCCCTTGCCCGGATCAGCCGCCTTGTACAACCACACATTCCCGCTGGGATCAGTATAGGCAGCGAAAACGTCTAAATCAGGTAGATAGACAAACCGCCCCTGGATGCCACCGCTAATTAAAAATTGGGGCGCAGAATTGGCATCAAAAGCACGAAACTCCCCGTCAGGTAGATTCCACGTGAAGACTTCACCTGTCTTGGCCAGAATCACGAAGCGCTCGTGCTCGTGATCATAAGCCCATCCTGCCTCCCACAATGCGCGGTCACTGGCCCACTGCGGCCAGTTCTCCAAAAGAACTTTGTGGCCGCCGCCCGACAGTTCGACAATTGCACGACGTGGGCCGCCATGCTTGTTTATGTAGAACATCTTTTCGCCAACGGTCACAAGTCGGGCACTCGGGGAGTGATTTCCCATCCCTGCGTCCCCATAATTCACAGGGACCATCTTCCCATTATTCGCATATTCGCGCTGAGAGGCACTTGTCTTAAAACCCTGCATTCCGAACATCCGCCCCGTCTCAGGGTTGAATGTCAGTTGCGTGGGTGGCAGCCACTCCGCTTCATGGAGCGTCCACGTTTTGTCATCTGGATCGAATTCCCAAATACCCGATTCAGGGGGTTGAGCGTTGCCCCCAGGCAAAAAACCGGAAGCACCACCAACCCAGACCGACTCTGTAACCGGATTCCAGGCAACAGCACCATAGGTGTGAACCGAAGTCGGCCCGTCAAATGGTCGAAGGGTTACAGGGTCGTATGCCGACGGGTCGGTAAGACGACCCCATGTCAAGGTATCGAAGTCGAACTGATAGACTTCGTTGCCGCCATAGTTCTGATGCCCACCACCGATAAAGAACCATCGGTGGCTCTCGGGGTCGAATGCGGCAGAATTCCAGGAACGAATAACGCCGCTTGAACCAATGGACCCCCAAAACCCCAACGCGCCCTCCGGTGCTGCCGCCACGACGGCATCGTGTTCCGACCGAGTTAGCCATGGCGCCTGGGTATCGGAAATCTCCCACCACTCCCCTGGCTGCATGGTGGCGACGATGGTGCTCAGTTCCGCCAATCCATTGGGCTCGGGCGATGCACCGGGTTCGGGGGATGAAACAAGCTCCCCCTGCGTATCTGTCCCACCTGCGCCACACCCAAAGGCCAGCATCAAGATGATTGTGGCAAGTAGACGCTGTCGAAGAACCTGCAAAGGGCACGAATACCGCAACTTCGAGATCGTTATAACCATGATTTGCCTGATTGACACTTGATCCGCTCTCTCGAGCCGATTTTTCTGGTGGAGCAACGTCGCGAACAGCATAGCACACACAGTATAGTCCGGATCCATCGCGACCCCGGAAAAAGTCGCCATACCGGCAGGCACACCTGTC
>JBGTGB010000107.1:0-2839 GCA_041746975.1 Haliea sp.
AGGGCCTCCGGGTCCGCCAGCCAGTCCAGCCGCTCACCTAACCATTGTTCCGGATTGCTGCACTCGGTGAGGCTGATGATTTCCGCCGAGGCCAGGGTGTCCGCCGGGTCGATCAGGCGTCGCAGGCAGGCCATGGCCAGGCAGCCCTCGGGCGTCGCCAGTAACCCGGGACGCTGGTAGCGGATCGGCAGCCCCGCCCTTGCCAGCGCCGCCGCACACTCCGCCAGATTGACGTGAGTGCGGCAGAGAATGGCGATATCGCGACAGCGGATGCCGCGCAGCTGCCGGGTGTCCTTGTCACAGACCTGGCGCTCACTGGCCAGCAGGGCCCGAATCCCGGAGGCCAGCGCCGCCGCCCGCTCGGGCTTATTGCGCCCCTCTAGCTGCCAGCATTCCACGGCGGGCTCCGGGGGAGTCTCCGCCGCCGGCCGTGCAGCTTGCAGGGTCACCCGGTCAGCGGGCAGGGTATCGGCAAATGCGGGCGCGAAGAGGGCGTTGCTGTATTTCACCAGCGCTGCAGTGGAGCGCCAGGATTGTGGCAGCACCTCGGGCACTGAACCCTGCTCTGCGAGCCGCGCGACCACGGCATCCATCAGCGCCGGGTCCGCACCGCGGAAGCCGTAGATGGACTGCTTGATATCTCCGACCCAGATCACGTCGTCCGCCAGTGCCGACAGCTTCAGGAACAGGGCCAGCTGGATCGGGCTGGTGTCCTGGAACTCGTCTACCAGCAGGAGCTGCAGCTCCTCGCGCAGCACTGCCGCCACGTCCGGGTGGTCCAGCAGCTGGTACAGGCGCTGCTCCTGGTCGACAAAATCGATCAAGCCCTTGCGGTTTTTCAGCTGCTGGTAGGTATCCAGGCTGGCCGCGGCAATGGTGAACACCTCGCTGCAGAAATCTCCCAGGTCCGCCTGCAGCTGCGGGTGCTGCGCAAACCGGGCCGCCACTGCGCTCACCGGCTCGGCGATAGCGCGGGATTTGGCCCCGGTCTTGCCCTTGGCCAGTCCGATCCATTCGGGCCAGGTCAGGGTGCGCTTGATCATTGCCGCCTGGGCCTGCTGCAGGCGCGACAGATAGGCCGCCGTGTCCTGGGTGGGGTCGTAGGAAGTGTCGACCTGAGGCAGGGCGTGGTTGACTGCTGCCAGCAGATCGGCGCTCAGGTCTCGCGCGGTTGCGGGGGGAAAGTGTGCCAGCAGGGCGGCGGCACTGGCGCTGCCGAGATCGCGGATGTCCGCGGCGGACTGGTTGTTGGCCCGGGCGGCGTCGACGATCTTCTTAACTTCCTGCCGCCACAGCTGCTGGCGACTGCGCTGGTCCACGATCTGCAGCCGGTGGCACAGTGCATTCATTCTGCGCAGGCGCGGTCGGTCGCCGGCGAGAGCAAGCTCCATGGCCTGGTAGAACAGCACATTGCCCTGTGACTCGTCGATCACCTGCTGCTCGGGTGGCATCCCGGCTTCGAAAGCAAAGCGCCGCAGCAGCTCACCGCAGACCCCGTTGACGGTACCGATCAAAGCCTGCTCCATGCGCAGGGCAGTGCTGTGCTCCCCGGCTTCGATCAGGGCCCGGCGCACACGCTCCTGCAGTTCGCTGGCAGCCAGCCGGGTAAAGGTGGTGGCGATCACCCCGGCAGGCTCCACCCGCCCCAGGGCGAGCCGCTCGCGCAGCTCCCGGGTGAGGCGGAAGGTCTTGCCGCTGCCGGCGCCGGCGCTGATAAAGTGGATTCCGGCGCTCATGCGTTGCTATCCCATCCCGTTAGCGCACGGTAGTCACTGAAGCTGTCGCTGCTGTCCGGCATGGGTAGCCCGTGCTCGCCTGGGCTGGAGTTGGCGTCGGGCTCTGTGCCGGTAACCGTTACCTCAATCTGGCCGTGATCAAACTGGGCCCTGCGCCAGTGCCAGGTGCTCTCGAAGCGGTGCCAGTAGTCCTCTGGGCTCGCATCCGCCGGCGGGGCGATATTCTCCGCGTCGGGGAAGAACGTGTGGTTCAGGCTCAACATATGGGCATCGCTGACAATGAAATAGCTGAGGCAGGGGTTCTGGCTGGCGCCCGCTGACCGACGCAGCTGCGCGTACACCGCAAGTTGTAGATAACTGCCGTCGAGCAGGGACTGGCGCCGGTATTTGCGCCCGCCCCATTTGATGTCGACCACCGCCTCGCGGCCGTCGCCGGTGAGCGCCAGCAGGTCGATGGATCCGGTCAGCTTGCCGCCGCTGAAGCTGCCCTGCAGTTCCTGCTCCATCTCTACGCTTACCACCCCGGCCTGCTGCAGATGCGCTACCAGTGCCACCAGGGCTTCCTGCAGGACGGTGACAAAGCGCTCGCACTCGGCCTGACGGCCCGCTTCCAGCACCAGCGCCCCCTCCTGTTCCAGCAGCGCATAGCAGCGCTCGTCCACCCAGGCAGCGATGCCATTGCCCGCAATTGTCGGGATGTCGGGGTGAGCCTGGAAGAACAGTTCCAGCAGGCGGTGGGCGAGATTGCCCTTCAGCGTGGCGCCGTCGTTGACGCTGGCGAGGGAGCCGGGCTGGATCCGGGCGCCGTAGCGCAGCAACCACTGATAGGGGCTGTTAATCCAGGCGTCCAGGGAGGAGTAGGATTCCACATCCCGCGGGGGGATTGCGGTATCCGCCGGCAGCTGCCACCAGCGGGTGAGAGGCGGCAGTGTCCTGGAGGGCAGGGGACTGTGCGGGAGTTCCAGCAGTGCCGCAGTGGCTGGATCCGTTGCCGCGAGCAACGGCAGGCCGTCGCAGATACTGCTGAGCAGATCCCACAGCGGGTGCTGTTGCGCCGCGTCCCGGTGCAGAACCAGCGTGCACTGCGCGCGGGCGCTGAGCAG
>JBGTGB010000108.1:0-2630 GCA_041746975.1 Haliea sp.
CCCTTCATTAACTTCAATTTCGTTCGTCACCCTCTTATCCCCTATTGTGTGGTCACGTTATCAACTATTCCTCGTCAGGATCTTCTACATACCTATTTGATCGAGAAGGATGAAGATCATCGCCGTAGACTGGCGCCACTAACCGGGTGATTTCACCTCTTCAGCCCTCAGTAGCAGCTTTCGCCCGAGCCGAACTATTGTGGTCTCTACGGCGTGCCTGATCCCTGTCCACGGCACTAAATCCCACTTGGTCAGGGCCTTCGCAAGGATCATCGAGTTACAGCGAGCCGGTACATCGGTACTGGAGATCACCAAGAATTTCCACTGCCTAGGGTCAACCTGATCTACGGTAGCCGGATCAATGTTTTGGTGTACGCCGACGATGAAGATATCGCAGAACCAGCCCTCGAGCTCAATTTCTTCGCCGGCGTTGTCCCTTGCGAAGTATGACGGGGGCTTCTTGCTCCAACCAAATGTGATCCCTGGACGTTTGGTGACTCCCCACAGCTGTAGTGCCGCGGATTGCTTGACTTGGATCCTCACACGTTCAGGTCCGCTTCCGCGCTGTAGGTCCCAAGGATGCCAACCCAGGCCAACAAACTTCCATTCTGGTCCCAACGCAGCCAAAACCATCATCTCGACAACATCACCTCGATGCGAATTGTTCAAAATGCGTGGCGTGAAAATATTCTCAGCGACCATACCAATTATCTGGTCACGAGTAGGAGAGCCTGAAATCTCTTCACTAACGATTGTATTCCTTTCGTTCATACGGCCTCCAGAAAACAGGATTATACGACCCGCCAACGATCGGCTCTCGCAGGTCACAACGTCGAGCGTAGTTCAAAGCGCCAAAGGTTATCCTGCGAGACAAACCCGATACATTCGCGGCATGCGCACCGAATTTTACGTGGAAGCGGGACTGTGGTGCGCCACGCGCGGGCGGCCCCGGGGTGCTCCAGGGTGCGTCGTCGACCTAAATATCTCGCCGCCGCCAGACATGTCGAGCGCAGGCCGCTCGCCCTGGCGCCAGGGGCACTCTTCGCCGCAGACGTCCGTCACGAAGAAGATGATTTGGAGGTATCTTCTCACGGTCCTCGTTCCGACTGGCTCGTCTTTCTCGAGAAAACGCCGTGTCGGCCTGCCAGGATGTTGCGAATACACGGCGATCTCAATTTGATTCGATTACGCGCGAAGATCCATAGATGCCAGCATGGTATTAGCCCACTGTGCACGGTGCATAGCCCAGAAACCAGCATTGACTGCGATACCGGATGCTGTATGAAGTGCGTTCGGGAAAAAGCTGATATATGCCGGATTGTTGCCCAGCTTCCCCTTGCACCAAGCTCCAAAGTGCGGCGGCAAGTCGTGCGCGGCCATTTCCATGTTGTTCAGCCGGACGCAGATTTGCTGAAGGCTTCGTTCATCGGCGATCTGGTGTGGCATTTGGAGCAAGCAAAATAGTCCTCCACCAAGCTCAGGGTGCGTCTGATCGGCCATCTCCTGGAAAAGGGCGGTCTTTTGGTCCCCAGCGATGGCACCCACGGCGCCATCTGCCAGCCCAAATTCTGCTGTCAGCCTCAACTCTCCAGTCGTGCAAACGCACACCCGCGATAAAAAGTTCTCAACCTGATTGAAGTCATTCTCGGTCCACTCGGACTCACCGCCTTGCGGTGGTTCTTTCGAAAAAGTTCGTCGCATGGCGCCCAGTATGGCTTCGGTACCGCAGATCGTAGTGAGCAGCAACAGTGGACAGTGCAGAGCTTGCCAGGCGTCATCGGCTTCATAGATCGTCAGTCGTGACCCGAGATAAACGCGGCCAAGATCGGACGACAAAGCTCCTAGCGCCGCAAACGCGTTCATGTCAACTGTCGCCTCAGGCTCCTTGAACAACTCCGAGAGCTGTTTCGGCAATTCCGTTGTCAAGCGAACGACGGCGCGAATCGGGCCCTTATTTGAATCGCTGTCTTCTGGTGGTAGCACCTCGATACTTGTCGAATAGTGCTCATGCCGAGCAGTCAATGTACGCCCCTCGATACTCGCCTTTATTGACGTTGGCTCAAGCATGGTGAGCAAATCGCCGAGCGGAACGCCCAGTGGGTTGCTATTTACTTTTCTCTTCCAAAACACGTCATACCTCTCTCACGTTGATCGAACATATTTGATTCATTGTGGGCGTTGTATATCGGTCGGTCCTGCAAATACCAGGTTCACAGAGTCGACGCATAGGTCTCGCTTCAGCGTCAACGCCGCACGCCATCAGCCGCTATCTCCTAGATACTCCTCCCAGGACAAGTCCAGATCGGTCCGGCCGAAGTGCCCATACGCCGCGGTGTCGTAGTAAATCGGACGCTGTAGATCCAGATGGCGGATAATTCCCACTGGAGTCAGATCGAATTCTTCGTTCAGGGTCTTTGTGATCTCGGCGTTGCGCGAAACCGAGGCTCCGTCTGCATCTACCAGGAAACTCACCGGTTCGCTCGTGCCGATAGCGTAGGCCAATTGCACCAAACAGCTGTCCGCCCACCGCCGTGTGACGACCGGGTTAGCTAAAAAGCGCGCCAGGTAGGCTGCTGATCGATCCTCCTTGGATGGGTCCTTTCCCGAGAAGGCACCCCCACCGTGCGGCG
>JBGTGB010000109.1:0-6880 GCA_041746975.1 Haliea sp.
TGCACGGCGTCCAACGGATTCGCCATGGGCGCCACGCCCGCTGTGTCGATGGCCTGCAGCTGGTCAACCAGATTCAATATATTGGCGATGCGGGAGGTGACCTCGGACATCTCTTCCGGGGCGATCCGGATTCGTGCGAGCTCGGCGATTTTCTCTATCTCGTCCTGCTGTACTGACATCGACTCTGCTACCGTTCGTATGCTTCCACCTGTACGGCGGGGCGCGTAAACTTATCACATTTGCGCCTTGCTCAAAATCCCTGCGATTGATACAGTTGCGAGCGAAGTCACACACCGTAGAATAAAGCTATCATAGCCTTGAAATATTGGCCAAATTCGGCCGGCTAGGTGCGGCCGAACAGGCCCGGCCCCAAGGGGCGACAGCAAGGGGTGCTTGCAGAGCTCCGCGACCGGAGTTCCCCGATCTATTCACAAGGTAGTAAAAATTCATGTTGAAGAAGCTGCGCGGAGTGTTCTCAAACGATCTCTCTATCGATTTGGGCACAGCGAACACTCTTATCTACGTGCGCGACAAGGGAATTGTACTGAATGAGCCATCGGTGGTTGCGATCCGCTTCCACAACGGCGTCAAGACAATCGAAGCGGTGGGTACCGAGGCCAAGCGTATGCTCGGTCGTACCCCCGGCAATATCACCGCTATCCGGCCGCTGAAAGATGGGGTAATCGCCGACTTCCAGGTCACCGAAAAGATGCTGCAGCATTTCATTGCGCGGGTGCATGAAAGCCGTTTTATCCGTCCCAGCCCGCGGGTTCTGGTCTGTGTTCCCTGCATGTCCACCCAGGTGGAGCGTCGCGCCATTCGTGAATCGGCACTCAGTGCTGGTGCCCGGGAAGTGCGTCTGATCGAGGAGCCCATGGCAGCTGCGATTGGTGCTGGTCTTAGAGTCGAGGAAGCCAGCGGCTGCATGGTGGTCGATGTCGGCGGCGGTACCACCGAAATAGCGATTATTTCCCTCAACGGTGTGGTCTACCGCGATTCGCTGCGCATCGGCGGTGACCGGTTCGACGAAGCTATCGTGTCCCACGTGCGTCGGCGTTACGGCAGTCTGATCGGTGATGCCACCGCAGAGCGGATCAAGCAGGAAATTGGTTGTGCCTGTCCGGGCAGCGAGCTGCGGGAAATCGACGTCCGCGGGCGCAATCTTGCGGAAGGGGTGCCGCGCAGCTTTACCCTCAACAGCGATGAGATCCTCGAAGCGCTGCAGGACCCCCTCTCTTCCATTGTGCAGGCGGTCAAATCCGCACTGGAACAGTCGCCGCCGGAACTTGCGGCCGACATTGCCGAGAGCGGCATTGTACTCACCGGTGGCGGAGCGCTGTTACGCGACCTGGACCGTCTCATTTCCGAGGAGACCGGATTGCCGGTAATTGTGGCCGATGACCCCCTGACCTGCGTGGCGCGAGGCGGCGGCCGGGCCATGGAACAGATGGATCGGCATACCATCGATCTCCTCTCTACCGAGTAGTCCTTTACCCGGTCGCTGCTATCAAGCCGCTATTTGTCAAAGAGTCCCACCTTGGCCTGCGTATCTTGCTGGCCATTCTGGTGGTGGTGTGCCTGATTGCTGCCGACCTGCGCTTCAACAGTCTCGGGCAGGCCCGGGCCCTGCTGGACACCCTGACCGGGCCGGTGATCTGGGTGGCTGATATCCCCGCCGTTCTCAGCGCCTGGCAGGACACCCATATTCGCGCCCGCAGCCAACTGTTGGAGGATAACGCACGCCTGCAGCGGGAAAACCTCCTGTTGCAGGGGCGTTCGCTGCAGATGGCATCCCTGCAGGCCGAGAATACACGCCTGCGCGGGCTGCTCAATTCGACCGCCATGTTGCGCAATGATGTGCTGGTGGCGGAGCTGATCGGGGTTTCCCCCGATCCCGTCAGGCATCAGCTGGTATTGAACAAGGGTGCCAGGGATGGGGTCTACGTCGGCCAGCCGCTGATTGACGCGGACGGGCTCATGGGCCAGGTGGTTGATCACGGCGAGTTCACTTCGCGGGTACTGTTGTTGACTGACCTTACCCACTCCATCCCGGTGCAGGTAAACCGCAACGGTGTGCGCGCCATTGCCGAGGGTACCGGTTCCCTGGATGCACTTGAAGTTCAGCATATCTCCGCGACCACTGATATCCAGGAAGGTGACCTGTTGGTGAGTTCGGGCCTGGGCGGCCGGTTCCCGGTGGGCTACCCGGTGGGAGAGGTGGTTCTGGTGCAGCGTGACCCCGGCCAACCCTTTGCGCGGGTTATCGCCCGGCCCAGTGCGGCCCTTAACCGCAGCCGTCACGTTCTCCTGGTCTTCGTCGGGGTGCCGGAGGAACCGATACCCGCGGCAGCGGAGCCCTGAGTGGTGACGGCGGGCAACGCTCTGGTGTTCACCGTGGTGGCGTCCAGTTTCCTGGTAGCGGCGGTGCTCGCAATACTACCTCTGCCACAGTGGCTGTTGTGGGCCCGCCCTGAGTGGATTGCCCTGGTGCTCATCTACTGGTGTATCGCTCTGCCGGACCGTGTGGGCATCTTCACAGCGCTGTTGCTGGGGGTGCTGGTAGATGCTCTTGAGGGAGCCGTGCTGGGTCAAAATGCGTTCTCCCTGTCGGTGCTGGCTCTCTGCTCGCTGCTGGTCTATCAGAGGCTGCGGGTGTTCAGCCTTTGGCAGCAGTGCGGCGTGGTGTTCCTGTTGACAGGAATGCATCAATTGATTGGCCAGTGGGTGCAGAACCTGGAAGGCGCCGGTGCACGCAGCCTGCTGTTCCTGTTGCCCGCGGTGTCCAGCGCCCTGCTCTGGCCGGTTGTCCTACACCTTTTGCGCGGCATCCGTCGCCATTACCGGATCAGCTGACATGCAGAGCCTTATCCTGGCTTCCGCCTCCCCACGTCGCCATGAACTGCTGAGACAGCTGGGTGTTCACTTTGCGGTGGATGCTCCCGCCATCGATGAGAGCGTACGCCCGCGTGAAGCTGCCCGGGATTACGTGGTCCGCATGGCCCGGGAAAAAGCCGCGACGGTCTGGGCCCGGCGCGGGGACGGTGCCCCCGTGCTGGCCGCGGACACCACCGTGGTCGTGGATGGTGACATCCTCGGCAAGCCCACCGATCATTTTGCCGGCCTTGCCATGCTGGCCCGTCTCGGCGGGCGTACCCACTCGGTCCTGACCGGGGTCTGCCTGCAGACGGAAGCCGGCGAGACCGCGGTGGAGGTAGAGACGTTCGTGACCTTTCTGACCCTGAGCCGCGAGGTCTGCGAGCAGTACCTGGCAACGTCCGAACCGTGGGACAAGGCCGGTGGCTATGCCATCCAGGGTCTTGGGGGAGCCCTGGTCAGCAGCATTGAGGGCAGCTATAGCAATGTGGTCGGACTGCCGCTGGCTGAGACCTGGCAGTTGCTGGCCCGAAACGGCATCACAACTGCCCTGGGGCCCGTGGATGGATGAAGAAATCCTGGTCAGCGTCCGCGCCGGCCTGACCCGCGTAGCGCTGCTTTCGGGGGGAGTGGTCCAGGAGCTGCACTTGGAAACCGCGGACCGTCCAAGCCTGGTGGGCAACATCTATCGGGGCAGGGTACAGCGGCTGGTGGCGGGGATGGACAGCGCCTTCATCGATATCGGCAGTGGGCCCAATGGCTTGCTGAGCGGAGGTGACCTGCGCGCAGGGCAGGTCTTGCTGGTCCAGGTCACCCGCGATGCCCTGGGCGACAAGGGTCCCAGACTGACCACAGCAATTACCCTCGCCTCGCGCTACCTGGTGCTGGCCACCGTCAGCACCCGGGGCAGCGTGTCCCGCCGTATTCGCTCAGAGAGCGAGCGGCAGCGTCTGCGGCATCTGCTGCCGGAGCTTGTGGCCGAGCTCGGGCTGGAGGAGGGTAAGCTGATTGTACGCACCGCGGCGGAACATGCAGCTGCCGAGGTGCTGCGTGCCGACGCCCGGAGACTGGCTGCCCGCTGGCTATCGCTGCGCGCCAATGTGGCTCACGCTTCTCCTCCAGGCCTGGTTCTGGCGGAACCGCCGTTACCCCAGCGTGTGCTGCGCGATACCGCCGCCGCGGGTGTGCCGCGGATGGTTGTGGATGATTCCCACTGCGCCGCTGAAATCCTGGCCTGGAGTGCGGAGCACCTCGGGCTCGCGGTGCCGCTGACCGAGCACTGCGATGACGCGGGTTCCCTGTTCCGGCGCCGGGGTGTCGAGCGGGAAATCAGCGCCGCGCTGGCAGCGGTAGTGCCCCTGCCTTCGGGCGGCAACCTGGTGATTGAACGCACCGAGGCAATGACCACTGTTGACGTCAATACCGGTGCCTATACCGGCCACAGCGACCTGCAGCAGACACTGCTACAGACCAACCTGGAAGCTGCCGCGACCTTGCCCCGGCAGCTGCGCCTGCGTGGACTCGGGGGCATTGTTGCGGTCGATTTTATCGACCTGCAGGAGCCCGGTCATCGACGCACGGTACTGGCGGCGTTGCAGCAGGCACTGGCTGACGATCCCGATGCCGGGCCCGCGAGCAGCGTGGGCAAGCTGGGCCTGGTGATCCTGACCCGGAAGCAGACGCGGCCACCGTTGGCAGACCTGCTGACCTTGCCCTGTTCCCAGTGTGGCGGTAGCGGCCGCGCCCCCCGGGCGGCACTGTGAAGGTATCGGTCTATCAGCGCCTGAGCAGCGTCCTCTGGGGCGGCATCGTGGCCTTCGTGCTGCTGTTGGCGGTCTTCGTCAGCAGCGGACGGCTGCTGGTCTCCATGGTAGGCGATAACCAGCGCTGGCTGGTGGAACAGATCAATGCCCGTGCTCCCTTCGTGGTTGAAGGCGGGCAGCTGACCGCCGCTTGGCAGGGTTTCAGTCCCGTGCTGGTGTTTGCCGACCTGCGTCTGGGATTTCCCGACGGGGAGCCGCTGCTGCTGGGCGGGGGCCGGGTGACGCTGGATCTCTGGCACAGCCTGGTCAGCCAGTCCCTGCGTTTCAGTCGCCTGCGACTTGAGGACCTGCTGCTGGCCGGCGAACTGGCGGAAGATGGCCGCTTCCGGCTCCAGGGTCTGGGCGGCGGTGGTGGTGCTGCCGCCGTCTGGCTACAGGCCGCGCTGCTGGATATCGAGCGGGTAACGCTGGTGGCCAATACCCTGCAATTGCAGCTGCCGGCGGGAGAGGAGGAGCAGCTGGCACTGGATCTGACGCTGTTGCGGGATGGTGCCCGACGCCAGCTCCGGGGGCAGCTGACCACGGTGGATGGTTCCCGGGTGGTGATTCTTGCTGATGGACTGGGCAATCCGCTGGTGGCGGAAGACTACAGTGGCGATGTCTACGTCCGCGCTGAGCTGATTGATCTGGCACGGCTGGCCCGCTGGCAGCCGCTGCTGCAGGAGACCCTGCCCCTGAAGGCCACTGGTATGGCGACTGTGGAGGGCTGGCTGACCTGGTCTGGTGGTATATCCGGGCTGCAGCTGCGCCTTGCGGGTGAGGATCTGATTCTGGAGGACAACGACGATGCCTGGTCGCTGCCCCTGGAGTCACTGCGGTTGGAGTCCAGCATGCTGCAGCGCGGCCAACGCCTGACCCTGTTTACCTCGGATGTGGACATCGGTTTTGACGGGGACGTATTTACCCTGCCGCGCCTGCAACTCGATCTCTGGGGGGACTCGCTGCGCTTGCGCGGTAGCGGATTGCCCCTGGCCGACAGTAGCGGTCTGGTGCGCGCGGCGGGGGTGTTGCCGCCGGGCCTGTCAGCAGCCCTGACCGAGCTGGCGCCTGTGGGCCAGCTGGGCGCTCTACAACTGTATCTGGAGGATGTGGCCTCAGGGGGCAGGAGCTGGACCCTGGATCTGGGTTTCGAAGACCTGGCCCTGAATTCTTGGCGCGGCGCGCCGGGTGTCAGGGGCGGCAGCGGTTTTCTGCACCTGGCCCCCGGTCGCGGCGAACTGATTTTCGACAGCGATGACGTGGTGCTCGATTTCCCCTCCGTGTACCGCGAACCACTGGCCTACCGGGAACTGTTCGGTAGCCTGGACATGGCCTGGAGTGACGACGGCCTGCGCCTGCGCAGCGGCCTGTTAACCGTAGTGGGGGAAGAGGGTACGGCGCGGGCCCTGCTCGGTCTGTCGATTCCGTTTACCGCCAGTGCTGCAGGTATCGAGATGGACTTGCTGGTAGGCCTGCGCGACGCCGATGCAGGCTACCGCGCACGCTACCTGCCCTACATCCTCAATGCAGATCTCCTCAGCTGGATACAGAACAGCCTGGAACATGGCGCGGTGGATGCCGGTGCCTTTCTGTGGCGCGGCAGCCTGCGCCCCGAGGCCGGTACCCGGCGTACGGTGCAACTGTTTTTTGACGTCCGCGAGGCCCGGCTGGCGTATCACCCCGATTGGCCGACGCTGGCGGATGTTGAGGGCACGGTGTTGATCGACGACACCAACGTCAGCGTGTGGGCGGACAGGGCGCGTCTCTACGACACTGACATCGAGACCTTGTCCGCCGAGGCCTGGCGGGATAACGCGGGAGACATGCGTCTGGCAATAGCCGCAAGTCTCGCCGGCACTGCCAGCGACGGCCTGCAGGTACTGAACCAGTCGCCTGCCGGTGCCGGACTGCAAGGTGCGTTGGCGGAGTGGCAAGCGCACGGGTCCATGGAGGCCGAGATCCGCCTGCAGCTATTGCTGGCAAAGCTGCCGCCCCCACCCAGCGTTGATCTGAGAATCGCGCTGGCGGACACGGCGCTGGAGATCCAACCGGGCAACCTGCAGCTCGAGGAGGTCAGCGGAATAGTCTTCTACAATTCGGCCAGCGGCTTCAGTGCCGAGCAGCTCACGGCCAGCCTCTGGCAACAACCGCTCACGCTGGCGCTGCGCCAGTTGCCCGCCGGATCAGCTGCGGGGGACGTCGCC
>JBGTGB010000110.1:0-4222 GCA_041746975.1 Haliea sp.
GTTGGCGCGGAAGATATCTGCTTTACGCTTGTCCTCGGTATAGCGGCCACCGACGGACAGCGCCAGGGCATCGGTCAGGCGATAAGTCACATCCGCAAACAGAGACCAGGCCTCGGTATCAACGGTGCCACCCGTGTAAGCGGTAATTGGACCGAGCTGGCCCAGCACCACGTCGAAGTCATTGGAGGCTGTCGCGTCCAGGTAATAGAAACCGGTGACCAGGTTCCAGCGGTCAGCGTTGTAGAGTAGCTGGAACTCCTGGCTGAACTGTTCGTTGTCGTAGATAACCGGGCCATCAAAATCCATGACCGCCAGACCGTCGAAGTCGATGACCGATTGAGTCAGGTCTTCGCGCCAGGCGCTGATCGAGCGCAGGGTGGTGGTTGCATTCAGGTTCCAGTCCACCGACAACATCAGCCCTTCGGCGTCAATCTCATTGTTGCCGTTGGTTCCCGCAGTAGAGACCGAGACGGAAGCGCCGGCGGTAGTGTCATAGGGGTTGTCGAGCACAGGCACGCCGCTCAAGGCGCCCGGGAACGGCCGGAAACCGGCGACGGGATTGGTCTTGTCGTTGAGCTTGTCATAGGCGATGCGCACCAGCCAGTCGTCACTGGGCAGCCACTCGGCACTGGCGCGCCAGGCGAACAGATCCTTGTCGTAGTGCTCACGCCCGGTAGTCAGGTTCTTGCCGTAGCCGTCACGGTTCAGCGAGGCCACGGTCGCTCCGACGCGAAAGCTGTCGGTCACCGGTGCTGACACCGTGCCCACCAGGTCCCGCTGATTATAGCTGCCCATAGAGGCTTTCAGCCGCACCTCTGTCTCGTCGCTGAGCCTGCGGGTTACGTACTTGATGGCGCCACCCACGGCATTGCGGCCGTACAACGTGCCCTGGGGGCCGCGCAGCACTTCCACCCGCTCCACATCGTAGATATCCAGCAAGGCGCCCTGGGGACGGGCGATGTACACATCGTCCAGGTACAGGGCCACACCCTGCTCGAAACCAGCGAGCGGGTCCTGTTGGCCAACACCGCGGATAAACGCAGTGAGTGTAGTGCTGGTGGCCCGGGAGGGCTCGAGGGTCACGCTGGGAATCATCTGCGCCAGCTCGCTGATATCGGCGGCACCGCGAAGGCGGAGGGCGTCGCCGGACAGCGCGGTAACCGCGATCGGCACATCCTGCAGGTTTTCGGAACGGCGCCGGGCGGTAACCACCACTTCTTCCAGCGTCAGAGCCGGGCCGCTCTGGGCCAGCGCGGGGCTGAACTGGGCTGCCGAAGCCAGGGAGACTGCGAGGGCAATGGCGGAACGCGGTGCGAATGCTTTCATGGTGGTCACCTTTTTCATTATGTGTGGTCTGGTCGTCTCTGCGCTTGCGACGCAGTTTCAACAAACGTTGAATTCCGGTGCAAAATATTCAACATTTGTTGAAATGTCAAGAGGGACTGACGGCAGTATCAGGTGTTTCAGGCTTCGGTCGGGTCACTGCCAGCCCCAGCAGCCCATAGCCAAGGGCCAGGAAAATGGCATAGCTTGCGGACACCGCCGGATTTTTTACCAGACCCGACAGGTTCAGTCCCAGGTGGCACACCAGGCCCAGCAGGGCCGCCCCCAGAACCACCCAAAGAGGAATGTGACGCCGCACCAGGACCCCGAACAGTACCGGCACGATAGAAGCCGCCGCCAGACCATAAACGCCTTTCTGGGCAAAGAGGCCGATCAGGGGCGGCGGGTTCCAGGCGAGGACTACGCCAATCACCCCCACCAGAACCAGCACGATGCGCGATAGCGCCAACGCGTTGTAGCGATCACCCCAGAGGGGCTGGACGATATCGTTGACCACCATGGCCGACAGGGACACCAGAATGCCGTCCAGCGTACTCATGCCCGCGGCCAGCAAGGTGAGAAATATGAATACCAGCGCAAACTCTCCCCACACGGAACTGCTGAACTCAAACAGCAGGTACTCCCGGACCACGGTGTCCTGATCAGGTACTTCCAGCCCGGCCAGGCGGGCGTAGAAGCCGATCATCAGCATCAGGGTAAAAATGGTGCCGACCACAACCGTAGTGCCGATGAACTTGCCGATGTCGCGCTCGCTGCGCAGATAGAGCACCTTGGTCAGAATGTGCGGCTGCAGCATCAGGGCAAAAGTCACCACAAAGCCACTGACGAATACCGAGAAAAAGTCGAAGTAGAGATCGCTGCCGCTATTGAAGGCGTCGGCATAGCCCGCACCGACTCCGCGCAGCGCCGCCAACGGATCGTCGCCAAAGTATTTCCAGCCCTGTACAAACAGGAGCACCGTGATCGCCAGCATCATCAGGCCCTGCAGGGTATTGGTATAGGCGTGGGCGTAAGTTCCACCCATCAGCACATAGGAGAACACGAACACCAGCACCAGGATCAGCGCGGTCTTCTGGTCGACGGGGAACAGGCCGGTCACCAACAGACTGCAACCGACCAGGATCAACACCACAAAGGTTATCGACAGCAGATTGATGAAGGCAAAGAACAGGCTGAGGCCGCGGTGGTTGTAGCGATAGAAGATCCACTGGGGAATCGTGAGTGCCTTGCTGCTCTCCCCCAGCCGCAGGAACCCCCGGGTCAGGACCAGGAAAGCGGTGAGAATGCCCAATGATCCGGCGAGACCGTAATGCAGGTAGGCACTCAAACCGTGGCTATAGACAAAACCGGGGTTGATCACGAAGGTCGCGGTTGACGCTATGGAGGCTGCCAGGGTAATGCCGATCAGGTAGGGGCTCATGTCCTTGTTGCCGATGGAGAAGCCACGGATGTCGCGAGTACGGCGCATGCCCACCCAGGACAACCAGAAGACCAGTACGACATAGCTTGCGGTGATCAGGTACTTGAACAGCTCGGGAGTCATGGCGGGGGGCCCGGTTATGTTTATAGAGTCAATCCGGACCGGATTCTGAACAAATTCAGCGAAACTTTCAACAAGCGTTGAAATTTAGATTATGCTATTGTTTCGCCGGACAGGACGACACACACGGATCATGAGCAAGCTCCGCAGCCAGCCAAAACGAGATCGCATCCTTGATGTCGCCGAGGAACTGTTTGCGCTGCACGGTTATGATGGTGTCACCCTGCGTCAGATCGCCAAGGGCGCCGGTGTCGATGTGGCGCTGGCCAGCTACCACTTCGGCAAGAAGCTGGACCTGTTCAACGCGGTTTTTGAGCGCCGGGCAGAGCTGCTCAACAGCGCCCGTCTCGACGCGCTGCGGGCCTGCCAGCAATCTGCCAGCAGCCAGGGACCCAGCGTGGAGCAGATTATTGAAGCGTTCCTGCGGCCTCTCGAGTTGGCCCAGGAAACCGGAGACCCGGGCTGGCAGCACTATCTTGCGCTCATCGCCTACATCAATAACTCCCCCTACTGGGGGCCGCGCATGATGTCCAAGCTGTTTGACGAACTGGTGACAGAGTTCATCGCTGCGCTGCGCAAGGCCTTGCCCAGGGCCCGGGACGAAGATCTTTACTGGTGTTACCACAACCTGTCCGGCGCGCTCACCCTGACCCTGGCCCAGACCGGCCGTATCGACAAGCTGTCAGGCGGCAAGTGCCTCTCCGCTGATTTCGAGGCCGCCTACAACCACATGATTCCATTTGTCGCCGCGGGCTTCAGGCAGGTCTGCGGCAAGCGCGCGAAAGGTCCAGCCAAGCGCTAGAGGTCCGTCTCCTGGGTGAAGTCGCGCTCTATGCGCTGCTGCAATTCAAAGCGGGTGACGCCGTTGTGGTTGGTGCTGGCCTGCATCCGCTGCTGGTAGCGCTGGCGCCGGTAGTGGCTCACCAGGCGTGGGAACCGCTCCTCCTCCAGCTCTCCAGCGATCAGGGCTTCAATAAAGGCGATGTCAATGCCAACCCGATAGGCAATGCGACTCGGCCGGATCCTGTGGGCGTGAAACTCCGCGACGATATGCAGCTGCCGTTCGCGGCTGTAGTCGCACTGACGCGAATAGCCATAGGGCGGAGACGGCGTGCGTGAGTCCAGGATAGGTGGCGTCTTTTCCATGGCGCTGTTTTAGCAGGAGCGACGGGCGATGCCAAGTCCAAATCCGCTCAACTGTTGGTAGCAAATAGATCTGTCCGGTTTTTATAGCACATGAGTTGTCCGCTTTTGGTTGACCCTGTGGGGCTAGGCCGCGAAGCGGGTTACGCGGCCTTCTTCTTGCCTCTCTGGGCTAAGTTTATCTCGGTGACAGCA
>JBGTGB010000111.1:0-9202 GCA_041746975.1 Haliea sp.
GCCTGGGCGCGGCGGGTACAGTCGATCAGGCTGTGGTCGCGGCGCGCCGCGGCGGGCACATCCGCAGCGGCAACCAGCGCCAGCACCGGCTCATCCGCCTGCTGCGCCACAACCACAAACCACTCGGCCACAGCCGCATCCATGACCTGCTGCTTGGCTCCCTGCAACACACCATCGGCCCCCAGTTCGCAGCGAATGCGAGTGGCACCCCAGTCGGGGGTGTCCAGCAGCGCAATTGTCGCAGGCGCACCCGCCGCCAAGGTTGGCAGCAGTGCATCCTCCGCCGGCGACTCCAGCGCCCGCAGCAGCAACTGCCCCGCCAGCACGCTGCTCAGCAGGGGACCGCCGAGCAGGGATCTGCCCATCGCCTCCATGACCGGCACCACGGCGCTCATTCCGAGCCCCGAGCCCCCCACCGACTCGGGCAGCGCCATACCCGGCCAGCCCATGTCGACCATCTGCTGCCACACGGCGTAGTCGAAACCGGTGTCAGACTCCAACAACGCCCGCACTGCGCCGATATCTGATTTGTCGCGGCAGAAGGAGCGCGCCACATCCAGAATCATGGCCTGGTCTTCGCTGAAGGTCAGCGCCGTACTGCCAATAACAGAACCAATCCCAGACATCCGTAGCGCTCCTTACTTCGGCAGGCCGAGAATATGCTCGGCAATGATGTTGGCCTGGACCTGGCTGGTACCGCCGCCAATGGTGGCAGAGAAACTGTTGAGGTAGGCCCGCTGCCAGAAGCCGCCCTGGCGTGCGGCCGCGTCGCCTACATACAGGCCGCCGTCGGCACCCTGCAGGTTGATCGCCAACTGACGCATGCGGCGGGTACTCTCGGTAAAGCGCAGCTTGTTGGACAGGGGCAGGGAGAAGGGATAGTCCGTGGTCAAAGGGCCGATGTGAGAGCGCCGGTCCCCGAGGACAACCGCCTTTTCCTCCATGATCAGCTGTACCAGCTGGTCGCGGACTGCTGGGTCCTGCAGTGCCGGCGCGCCATCGCGCTCCACATCCGCCAGCTGCTCGATCATGTCATCGATGACGATGCGGACGAAGGCGAGCCCGCCTGCGGCACCGGCCTCGGCTCCGCGCTCGTACTGCAGGGTCTTCATGGCAATCTTCCAGCCCTGCCCTTCCTCACCCATCAGGCAGTTGGCGGGTATTCGGGCATCGGTAAAGAAGGTCTCGGTAAAGCCGTATTCGCCGGTCAGCTTGCGGATCGGCCGCGGGTCTATCCCGGGCACCTGCATCGGCGCCAGGAAAAAGGACAGGCCATCGTACTTGCGCTCCGCCTCAGGATTGGTGCGCGCCAGGAGGATCATGTACTTGGCGAAGTTGCCCATGGTGGTCCAGATCTTGGTGCCGTTGATGACGTAGTCAGCGCCGTCGCGCACCGCCCGGACCTGGGCGTTGCCGAGGTCGGAGCCGTGATCCGGCTCGGAAAAGCCCTGGCACCAGATGTCCTCGCCGGTCAGTATCCCTTTAAGGTAGCGGGCTTTTTCCTCCTCCGTGCCCATGTCGTTGATCAGCGGGCCGGCCCAGCCGAGGCCAATCACATTGAAGCAGATCGGGACTGCCTGACGGCGCATTTCCTGGTCGGCGATGGACTGGAATATTGGGTCCACCCCCTGGCCACCGTACTTCTGCGGCCAGGCCATACCCAGGTACCCCGCGTTCCAGACCTTGTACTGCCAATCCCGGAGGAAATCGAGCTGCTGCTCGCTGCCCACCTCCATAAAGGACTGGGGCAGCAGAAGCCCCGGATCCGCCGGCCTGTTGGCCTGCAGCCACGCCGATACCTCCTGGCGAAAGGCTTGCCTGTCCTGTTCGGAAACCGTGCTCACAGCTTGCTCCTCGTCCTATAGGTCATTCGGGTCACACCACATCCGGCAGCACCAGCGGCTCGCCGTGGGCGTTGGCGCGCTGGAAAGCCGGACGCGCCAGCAGGCGCTCGAGATAGGCTTTGGTCGCGGGCTTGTAGTACTTGTCCAGGTGCAGGACCGAGCCCAGGAACAGGGCATAGCCCACCGCGATATCGGCGATGGTAAACCGGTCCGCTACCAGGTATTCATGCGCCGCCACCCGGTCGTCGACGCGGCGCAGGCGAGCGCGGAACCACTTCGCATAGTCGTCGGCGACCGCGCGCTTGGCCGGATCAGGCTCGAAAAAGTAATAGCGCAGGGCGATGGTCTGGGGAAAGGTCAGGGTGGCATCGCTGTGATGCAGCCAGTTGAGCCAGGCGCCGTAATCCGCGTCCTCCGGCCTCAGGGCCAGTTCACCGGCCTGCGCCGGATAGCGCTCCACCAGATAATGGCAGATGCCCGCGGACTCGGTCATCTCCGTGGCGCCGTCGACGAAGAACGGCACGGTGCCCAGGCTGTTCACCTGCAGGAAATCGGGCTGCAGCATCCGCGGCGGGAACGGCAGCACCTCCAGCTCGTAATCCAGCCCCATCTCCTCCAGGGTCCACAGGGGGCGCAGAGAGCGGGCCCCGGCACAGTGCCACAGCTTCATCTCAGACTCCGTACTGGCGGGCTGCCAGGTCGCGCATGATTTCCTCGGAGCCGCCGCCAATGGCGTTGACCCGCACCTCGCGGTAGATCCGCTCCACCCGGCTGCCGCGCATGAAACCGATGCCACCGAGAATCTGCATGGCCTCGCGGGCACAGAATTCCACGGTCTCGCTGGCCTGCACCTTGAGCAGGGCGATGTCGCCGGGATTGGCAGCACCCGCATCGATCGACTCGTAGCAGAGCCGGATATAAGCCTGGGTGGCATTGATCTTCTGCTTCATCTGGGCGATCTTGTGGCGGATCACCTGGTGGTCTGCCAGCCGCTTGCCAAAGGTCTGGCGCTGCTGCGCCCAGGCGACGGCCTCCTCCAGGCAGACCCGGGCCATCGCCTCCATGCCCGCGGCCATGGCCATGCGCTCGCCGTTGAAATTGGTCATAATTACCAGGAAGCCCTGGTTTTCCGGACCGATCAGCTGGTCCGCCGGCACCCGCACATTGTCGAAAAACAGGGTGGCGGTGTCCGAGGCCCACCAGCCCTGCTTGCGCTCCAGCGGGGTACGGGAAAAACCCTCGGCATCGGTAGGGATCAGCAGCATGGAGATGCCCCGGGCACCCGGGCCACCAGTGCGCACCGCGGTTGAAACCCAGTTGGCGCGCAAGCCACCGGTGATGTAGGTCTTGGAGCCGTTGACCACATAGTGGTCGCCGTCGAGAACCGCGGTGGTGGCGAGGCTGGCCACGTCAGAGCCGCCACCGGGCTCGGTAATACCGAGGGCGATGTGCTTCTCCCCCGCCAGTACCGCCGGCGCCACCGCCTGCTGCATGGCCTCGGAGCCCCAGTTGATGACCGGCGGCAGGCCGATACCGTGTACCATCAGGCTGGCGGGAATACCCCCGGCGCCGATGCGCGCCAGTTCCTCCTGGGTGATCCAGCTGTGCCAGCTGTCGATGCCCTCGCGCGTGCCGCCGTATTTTTCGGGATAACCCAGACCCAGCAGCCCTATCGCCGCCGCCTTGGGCCACAGCTCGATGGGTATATGGCCTGCCTCATCCCAGGCATCAGCATGGGGCATGATCTCGGTGTCAATGAAACGGCGCAGCTGAGTGCGCCAGGCCGCGTGCTCTGGAGTGATATGGGGGTTAGGCAGACGTGCACTGTCAAAATCCAGGGACATCAGCCGTCTCCATAGCCAGACCAATCACTTCACGCAGATCCTCCCGTGCGTCTGCGATGCGCTGAAGATCTGCCAACGCGCGCTGGCGCAGTGCGTCGTCAACAGCGGCACCTGCGTCCAGCAGTTCCACCCGCAGCAGCCACTCATCCGGGTAGGCGTCGAGGCCGGCGGCGAGATCCGCAGTCGCTGCACCATGCTCCAGGGCAGCGACCTGACTATACATCGCCTGCAGAGTGGTATCCGTCGGCGCACGGGCAGTCGCCGTGGCGGGCACCGCCTTGTACAGCTGATACTTCTCCCGATCCGCGGTACCGCCATAAACAGAGTCAATCACCGCGCCCACCGCCATATCGTACTGACCCCAGGCGGGGTCAAACAGTACGCGGCCGTGCAGGTCAGTGACCGTGCAGTCGTCGAAACTGAGCAACAGGTTGCGGTGGTCCTGCCGCAGCACATGCTGCAGCCGCCCCTTTACAGTAATGCCGGAGAGGAATTCGAGGACCACAGGCTCACCGATCACGATGTGATGCGCCTTCAGTTCGTCCACCGAATACTCCGACAGACAGAGGCTGAAATCCTTCAGCTTGCCCACTGGTGAGCCGAAGCCCTCGACATGGGCTGCGGTGCCGTGGCCGTAGATCTCCGTATCCCGCCAGGCCAGCTGGGTCGGCCCCCGGGTCTGCAGGTAGACGGCCTTGCCCATTGCATCGCACAGCACCTCCACGAACTGGCCGCTGACCTGAACGCCAGAGTCATAGCGGGCGGTGCAGACGGTGCCCGCCGCAATCGCCTTGCGCAGGGACTCCGCACCGCCGCGCTGGAAACACATGGCGGCGGCAAACTCCTCCAGCACCTGGCTCAGGTGGCGGCAGCTCTTGGTGACGAACAGCTGCGGCTGCTCGCAAGTGATGTCATAGGGGATGCTCACTGCATCCACGGTCAGCGGCAGCTTTTTGACCTTCTGGTCATCCAGGCAGTGGCGGCTCTCGCCGAGGGAAGACAGCAGGCCGGCACCGAATATACGGTAGTCCTCCAGCTCTCCCACCAGGCCGTACTCTACCGTCCACCAGTGTAGCCGGGTCAGCAGGGCCGCCTCGGAGGGTTCCTCCGTTACCGCCATGGCCTCTTCCAGCGCCTGCTCAGCCGCGGCGATATCAGCTGCCGTACTGGCCGGTGCCTCCTTGACAATCGACAGGTGGCGCACCGCCTCGTACTGGACAAAGTCCTGGTGGGAGGCGATGGCCTTCATGCCGATCTCGCCGAAACGCTGCAGAAACTCGGCATAGTCGACGTCAACAATGAAGGGGGCGTGGCCCGCCGATTCGTGCACGATATCCGGCGCCGGCGTGTAGAAGATGTGGTCGACACTGCGCATTTCCAGCGCGATCACCAGGACCTTCAGCGCCTGAAATTCCATGAAGATGGCAGGGGGGATAAAACCGTCCACTACCACCGCCCGCCAGCCCAGTCTGGCAAGGCAGGCATTCATTTCATCGATGGAGGGGATGTGGTCGAGGCCTATGCCAGTGCGGGACAGGCCCTCGAGGTAAACCGGGTGGGCAGTGTCGCGCAGGCGCAGGCTGAGCTGACGCATGATAAAGCGCCACACAGCCTGGTCCCGGGGGGTATATTGACCGTAGTCCTGCAGCTGCACGAAGGGGCGCAGATGGGCCGGCAGGCTGGCGACAATTTCTTCCTGGCTCATTGTTCCGTATCCCCTTTGTTGACGGCGGGTTTATCCGGCATCTCGGCCAGCTGCAGCTCAAGCTTGTCGATAAGAGCGAACAGGGTCTCCCGCTCCGCCGGACGCAGTGGCGCCAGCAGCGACTCCTCCCAGGCCAGGGCCTCGGGTTCAATGCGCCGGTACAGCCTGGTGCCCGCCGCACTGAGGCACAGCTGCGCGGCGCGGCTATCGCGCTCACAGGGCCGGCGCTGCAGTAGACCGCGCCCCTGCAGGCCCGCGACGGCCCGCGAAACCTGGACCTTATCCATGCTGGTAAGCTCGCCAATCTGCTTCGCCTGCAGCTCACCGCATTCCGTCAGGGTCACCAGTACCCGCCATTCGGGGATGCTGATGCCAAAGCGCTCAGTATAGATTCGCGACAGCGACACGCTGATTTTGCGCGCCAGTGTGCTGCACCGATAGGGTAGAAATCGGGCGAGGCTGAGAGCGTGTTGCATGCAATTCCTGCGGAGCCGGGAGTGACGGGCAGTATAGCCTTCGTGGCAACTGGTTTCAAAAGAAACCAGTTGCCTGCCGGAGCACTCCGGGATTCAGCAGCGATGATTCAGCGGCGATGGTTCAGCGGCGATAGTCCAGCGGCGATAGTCCAGCGGCGGCTCGCGGTCTCCCAGCAAAGGTTCGTAGACGAAGTCCGCTCCGCGACGTTGCTCGAATTCCTCGCGGGCGGCCCACACCAACTCGGGCTGCAAGAATAGATCGGTGGCGGTGAGCGCCATCGTTTTCGCCGCCACCAGCATACCCTTGATGCCAATCGCCGTGCCGCCGGCCGCGATAGCCTGCCAGGTATGAGGCGAGGTGCCCGGCACCCAGGTCGCGGCGCGCATCTCGGTAGTCGGCACAGCCCAGCTGACATCACCGACATCAGTGGAGCCCATGCCCTGCAGCAGACTCATGGGCTCAATGCGGGCAGCGGCCGCCGCCAGGTCCGCTTCGCTGTCGGCAAGTGACTCTGCCAGCTCGGTAGCATAGGCCAGGTCCGCCGCGTCATAGGTGACCCCGCCCACCATACTCAGACGCCGATGCATGGCTGTCGCCAGGGTCTCGTTGGGCAGCACACTGTGATTGCCGTGGATGACCTCCAGCTCCATCTCGGTTCCGGTCCCAAGGGCCGCACCCTCCGCTGTGGCGACCAGTCGCTCCCACAGCTGCTCGAGGGTTGCAGCCTGCGGGTGGCGGAGGTAGTAAAAGGACTCAGCAAAATCAGGTACCACATTGGGCGCCGAGCCACCGCTGGTGATCACGTAGTGCAGGCGCGCCTCCTGCGGAATATGCTCGCGCATCAGGTTGGCCATGTAGTTCATCGCCTCTACCCCATCCAGCGCGGAGCGTCCACGCTCCGGTGCTACCGCGGCATGAGACGCGACGCCCCGGAACCGGAACTTGGCCGACTTGTTGGCGAGAGTGGTCGCGATATCGGCGGCGTTGCGGTCAGAGGGATGCCATACCAGCATGGTATCGACATCATCGAACAGCCCTGCGCGCACCATGTATACCTTGCCCGAACCTCCCTCTTCCGCCGGGGTACCATACAAGCGCAGGGTGCCTGCAATAGTGTTCGCCTCCATCCACTGACGAACGACCACCGCCGCGGCCGTGGAGCCGGCACCAAACAGGTGATGGCCGCAGGCGTGGCCGCTGTGTTTGTCCGGATGCGGTTCACGGTGCGGGGCTGCGGTCTGGGAAATTCCCGGGAGGGCATCGAACTCAGCCAGAATACCGATCACCGGCTCACCCGAGGCGTAGCTGGCGACAAACGCGGTTGGCAGCCCCGCAACCCCGGTCTCGATGTGGAAGTCCGCCGCCGCCAGGGTTTGCTGCAGCAGGGCAGTGCTCTCTGTCTCCTGATAGCCGAGCTCTGCCTTGTCCCAGAGTGCCATGGCCAGCGCTCGTAGTCTACTTGCCATAGAAAGATGTCTCCGGTGTTGGGGTCAGTTGGCTACCTTACCATCGCATCGCGGCCAATGCCTGCTATGCTGGGCGGATAAAAGGGGAACCGATCGGGAAACTCTCAGTGCCTGACGTCAAGCTGTGGGCCGCCGCGCTCAATGGAATGCCCGGGGTCAATGCCACGCAGTGGGAACAGCTCGATCCAGTGTCGCGCTGGCTGTTGGCCTGCCGTGCATCGGTGCTGTTCATGACCCTGACGGGAGCCATGCTGGGCGGGCTGCTGGCGTGGCGAGACGGGCAGTTTGATGGGCTGCTGTGGCTGGCCTGCGCCCTGGGCCTCATGTTCGCCCACGCCAGCAATAATTTGCTCAACGACTATACGGACTCCCGCCGCGGTATCGACCGCGATAATTACTATCGCAACCAGTACGGCGTGCATGTGCTCGAAGACGGTCTGATGAGCGAGCCCCAGTTCTGGCGCTACTTTGCTTTTACCGCGGCGATCGCCCTGGCACTGGGGCTGTGGCTGGTGAGCGTGCGCAGTGGGCCCACCCTTGCCCTGATGGTGGCGGGCACGTTCTTTGTGCTGTTCTATACCTGGCCCCTCAAATACATCGGCCTGGGCGAGCCCTCGGTACTGCTGGTCTGGGGTCCGCTGATGGTGGGAGGCACCTACTTCGTGGTCGCGGGCAGCTGGAGCAACGAGGTTGCCTGGCTCAGCCTGGTATTCGCGCTGGGGCCAACCACCGTGCTGTTCGGCAAGCACATCGACAAGCTGGCCGCCGACCGTGACAAGTCTGTGCGCACCCTGCCCGTGATCCTCGGTGAGAGTCGGGCCCGACGGGCAACAATGCTTTTGCTACTCGCCCAGTATGGGCTCACCCTGGGACTGGTGCTTGCGGGCGCTTTCAACTGGCCACTGCTGCTGGTGTTTGCCAGCCTGCCCAGCCTGTACCGCACTCTACAGCCGCTGCGCAGTCCCAAGCCAGACAACCGCCCCGCACGCTATCCGGAAACGCTTTGGCCACTGTGGTTTTCCGCCGCCTGCTTCCGCCACACCCGCCACTTCACGCCGCTGTTCCTGCTCGGCGTCGTCCTCGACACTCTGCTGCAATAAGAACAGGGAGCCACCCGAGGGTGGCTCCCTGTGAAATCCCGCCAGGGGAGCGGGAGAACAGCGCTTACCTGCTGATCGTGGCGACCTGGCCGGCATTGGCCTGGGCCAGGGCATCTGCCACGGCTGCGTTCTGGCAGGCCTTGTTATTGGCCGCGACACGGATGCTGCCGGTGACGCGGTAGTCAGTCGGGCCGCAGACTTCGCGGGCGGCCTGGCTCAGACGGCCATGCAGCGCGTCCTGGCCCTCAACTGAGGCCAGATTGAGGTCTGCTACATTGACGCTGGTGGTGCGTGTTTCGATGCCGTTTGCCTGCACCAAGGTGGTTTCCTGATAGCTGCCGGCCATCGCAGATGCTGCCAGGCAGCTGCTGATGCCCAAGATGAGGGCTGCGATACGATTGTTGATTTGAGTTTTCATGATGCTCTCCTTACCGGATGATGTGGTTGTTAAGTTACCGGACTAACGTCGTTCGTTAATCGTTGTCCTTGGAGCAAAGATTAGGTAAGACGGGGGGTCACCGAAAGCGGCTTTCGGTGACTGACAGGAAACCAGCGGCGAACTGCACAAATCCAGCGATGAACGGTACGCGTAACAACTCTCTACCCGCTCCAGCGCATCTCTTTGCTGTTGGTAGCAAATAGATCTGTCCGGTTTTTATAGCACATGAGTTGTCCGCTTTTGGTTGACCCTGTGGGGCTAGGCCGCGAAGCGGGTTACGCGGCCTTCTTCTTGCCTCTCTGGGCTAAGTTTATCTCGGTGACAGCA